>NZ_CP089291.1:317500-635000 GCF_022818495.1 Fodinisporobacter ferrooxydans
GGAGCGAATTCAACTTAAGGCGGCTGGCTCGCCATTATCAATTGAAAGTCAGGTATCGGCCGGAAAACAGCTGCATGATGAATTTTAGTGAGCGATATTTAATCATTATCGACAACCGGCTCTCAGTCAAAGAGAGGCGGCAGCAATTGGCGGAAGAGATTTGTCATTGTTTCCTTCCCATTGGGAACCAACTTCTGCAATCTCAAATGGAGATTCGAAAACATGAGCGTATGGCAGTTCGAATGTCTGCGTATTTGCTGATGCCGCGTGCCTGGTTGAAGAATGTGATGATCAATGGTGATGAACCCGATATGTTTGAAGAATTAGCGGAACGATTTGAAGTGACACCGGAATTTGTGAAATTACGTTTTGAGTTGGACCAGGAGCAATGGCAGAGAGTGCAGTTTGATAGTTATCCAAAACCACAATCAAAAGCAATGGCGGTTGCTGAAGAACGGGGAATCTATCAAACACGGACAATAGAAGCCGGTGAACAAGGCGTCAAGTATGAGCTGAGTAATCTTCATGGAGAGTCAAAAATTTACAAGATGATCAAGCTGTGAGGTGGTACGATGAAGTTAGGGACGCATATCGCCGAAAGATTGCAAGAGTTGATGGATGAACGGAAAATCTCGTTTGAAGACCTTGTTCAACTTGCTGGCATTGATAAGTTGTGGTTGCGAGAGTGCACTGAGTCTGGACAATTGACCAATCTGAATGATGTTGTAAAGATCTGCAAAGCTTTTGATGTCCCGTTAGCTTACTTTGTTGGAGAGCAGGTCGTTGAATATGGCAATGGTGAGACAAACGATGCTTTGGGTTATGATCTTCAAGGTGACCAAGCTCCGGTGGCTTTGCCCGTCTACAGACGATTTTTTGCAAATGAGCAGATATTAACAGAAGAGAATCAATGCGATGAAGAATGGATCGCACCCGGAATGAAAGGAGAAGCACAATTTATCACAATTGCAGATTTTACGTTAACTCTTCCTTCGGAAAAAGAGATCCATCCCGGAAATCGATTGTTATGGGCATGTAAACGCTGGCCTGAACATGACGGACAGATTGTCGCCACGGTGTATGAAGAAGAGGCTATTCTTGGGGTGTTATATCAAGCAGAGGATTGTGAGCAGGTTGTGTTGAAGAGTATTGATGATGGGCAGGATCTGGTTTTGTGGCCGGATGAGGTTGTGATTATTGCTATTTGTGTGGGGATGATCGTGGAGGATGAGTGAATGGGACTTTTAAATGAGTCGAAAGTTAAAACTAGACCAACAATTTTTTGGTATTGGAAATATATAGGTGTCTTATTCAAAGGACTTGAAGAATTCTTGGAAAGCATAGCCTTAAAACTTGAAGAATTGAGTACAAAATATTGGATCTCCACTAAACTAAAAGGACTGGGCGTGGTTTTTCGCCCGGTTTTTCTTATGATTACCTTATGTACAAGCAGTTTGTAAAAATTGTAATAAAGTAGTTCCGTGGTCATACATTTTAAACATCAGGTATCAAAGTTGAGAGTTCAAGTTGAACGATCAGAAGTGCAACGTGTGGTTTCACAACAAAAAGGAGGATGAGGTAAATGGCAAAATTGGAAGGTATTTCGCAAATCGAGATGATTGGCTTTAAGTCACGTAATCTGGATACGGTTTGTTTTCGTGGGCATGCGCCGTTGGCCCACCTGGCAATGATATCGCAGGCCGACATCTTCGACCAGGTATCCAACCCTGAAGGGCTGCAGCGGGATCTTTCCCCAAAACACGCAAGCGATGCTTATGAATACGTGCAAAAAGGTGCCGACCCCAGCCACCCGAGAGCATTTCCCGAAGTCGTTTTGAACATTAGAAACAAAAAGGTATTGGAGTTGGAAAAAATCGAAATTTCAGTGGAAGACCCTACACTAGAGATAGTTCGTCTGCGGTTTGATTTAACCAAACTGGGCTCTGGGGTTGCGGTAAGCCGTATAGATGGAAACCACAGATTGTTTTATGCGGCAGGGGATGACCGCAGGCAGCCGATTTTAACCCATGTACCTTTCCAAATTCATATCGGATTGGACCGCGAAAAAGAACGCTCCTTATTCGTCGACATTAATGCTAATCAAAAAGGCCTTAACTCATCCCATCTTGCAATCATGCAGAGCAAATTAACGGACGAACAGAAGGAAATAAAGGACCATTTGGAACGTTGGATTGCCAATAAGCTTGCAAGTGACAAGGATTCCCCGTGGTACGGCCTTATCCATCTGGGCGGATCGAAGAAGGGATCGCGAACTCAGGGGCTTAATCGCATCGTAAACCTTATCAGCCTGCAAACAGGCGTAAAAAAGCTACTGACAAAAAGCCAGTACATCCATGATTTCACGGACCCGTATGCGCAGTATCGGCTAATTAACATGTATTGGCATGCGGTCAAGAATGTGTTCCAGAATGAATGGACCAAACATAAGGACCATCTGATTCTGAAGAATATTGGGGTTTTAAGCCTTTCGATTCTTGGCGGGACGATTATCGACAGGTGCATCCCACGCAATAAAGTGGGTGTCCAGGACTTCGAGAAGTATCTGCAGCAGGCGTATGGTCGGTTTGACTGGAGCAAAGAAGCTACTGGTGACCGCGCCATTACTGGGATGTCAGGCAATCAAGCTGCAATGCTGATCGCTGGCGAAATGGCCGCCGAATTATCCGATGAAGCAGATGAACTTACCATTAAGCAGCTTCAAAACAAGCTTCTCACGGGTTCTTCCATATAAAAAAGCAGCGGCGATCTACGACAGATCGCCGCTCGAAATTGCCTTATAAATCAAAGGAGGTTTGTTTCATGTTCTTTAAGAGCCTGTTCAAAAAGCCCTGAAAATTGGATAAAAAATAAAAATACACCTATGCGAAAAATGGTAAAATGGAAGTAACGACACAACCAAAATTATCTATTTGCGAGGTGCATTTTCATGGATTTGCAGCTTGAACTGCTACCCTACCACTACTATAACACACTCGGCTTTGATGCGGAACTGATCGATTACATCGATCATGTAGATGATTCGATTGTGCTAGAGAAGATCGCTCCGCTGTATAAGGATGGCGGACGACCTCCAATTGATCCTAGAGTCTGCTTCCGGATGCACTACTTGTACTTTACACGTCCGGAGATTTCCTCATTCCGCGAACTGGAGCGGCAACTAAAAGACCCAAAAAATCAGGCTTGGCGAAACTTTATCGGTGTACCTAGCACGGAAAAAGTACCGGTTCACAGCAGTCTAAGCCATTTTCGTACCAAAGTCAGTGTAGAATTGTTTTATGCCATCTTGTTTGACCTGATTGCGCAAGCCTTGAAACTCAAAGACTTCCTACAGCCGATGCTGACAGGTATCGATTCAAGACCGATTTGGGCCAACGTCAACGGGTACAAGAAAAAACGCTGTGACTGCCCCGACCAGAGTACATGTACGTGCGAGAAGACATATTCCGATCCGGATGCAACCTGCGGTGTACAACGAACAAAAGCCAACCAGAACAAGTTTTTCATTGGTTATCGCAAGCATTCGATCGTCTGCCCAAGCCCGAAAGGGCCAATTGTATTATTTTCTATCATTCTGCCCAATGATACAGCGGATGTCAAAGTCATGCTTCCACTTATCGAAATGATGAAGAAAGTCGAAGGATTGAAGGTCGAGTATTTGGTGACCGACTTAGGCTATTTTGATGCAGACGATCAGCAAGAAGCGCTGCTGAAGCATGATGTAGCAGTTGTAACAGAAATCAAAAAGAATACTGTCATTCCTGAACACTGCTCCTCTGAAGGTAAGCCGGAATGCCAGGAAGGTCACGCTCTTGTGTTTGATGGAGTTCGATACAGATACCTACACCGCTTGGTTCCGTGGAGACGATAACAAATGCTCCGCCTGCCCGTTGCAAGGTCTCTGTGCGATGCAGTTCGGCTATTCCTTCACGGAAAATCCTTTCTTCTATGGCCCTGTACCGCAGGGTAGCATGTTGCAAGAGCATATGCTGAATTTTCGCAAACAGGTTGAACTCGCGTTTGCTCAGGAATCGAATCAGCTGACATCCGTTATGAAACACAAGAAGGTACCAGTTCGTGAAACCAAACGCGTCGAAAAATGGTTCATTCTGCGGGATGCGTTTCGATTGATTGAACGGATGATTCAACACGTACGAGCAACCGTTCTGCCTCCGAATCATGTAGAAATGATCAAAAAATTACAAGAGTTTCAAGTAGAGCAGCTATCGCTGCAAATAGCTGCGTAGCACACTCTTACAAGATAATTTTTAAAAAGGCGATGCCAACAACGGGATACGTATGCCCAAAAACAGGGTAACCCTTTATAAGATTGAGAAAGTCTAGTGCCCATCGGCACTGATTTCCTGAATTTTTCATTTTAGGAAATCTAAATAGAGCTTATTTGTTAACTACAGCAGAATGCTAATGCCTTTTTGAACAGACTCTATAACGCTGATTTGAATAAAAAATCCGATGTTCTTCCAGTAAACCGTGAAGTCACGGTAGAACAAGCAATTTTACTGGCAAAAGCTCATGATTATCGTATTATGGGGGTTGCAACTTAACCATTCTAATTCCCTGTATTTTTCCACAAAGTTATCGTTTGATGGTTTGTTTGCTATGCCCTTCTATTTGAGTAGAGCCAGCTACTGTCGATTTCAGACTTTTCTTACTACAGCTAGGACATGTTAATTTTAAGTTTGGAGGTACATGCTGGAAATACCGAAGATACGACTTGACCGACTTAGATAGATTCATTATGATAATCATGTTGATTTTATTGATCAAGCCTTTGGGAGATGGCAGTCTCCCTAAGGCTATTTTTATGCCTAACCCTCCGCCAACAAATTTATTCCATTTGTCTATTGTCGCATATTCTCCTCATTATGTACCGCCAAAAGATTTTCCTAAAGTGTTAGTTTTTACTGCCACCGGATATGGCTGCTGGCATTATCCTACTAATTCTTTATTTACTTCTTGTAATACATCTCCTATTTTCCGATTATTTATAACTAAATCGGCATATCCATCCATCTCTGTAGGTTCTATATTTACGATCACTAATTTTACCCGATTTTTCTTGGCTTTTATCGGATAGTAGTTTGCTGGAGATACTTGTAAAGAAGATCCAAGTACGATAAATAAATCAGCTTTTTCTACTTCTCCATCGGCATGTTGTACTGCTTCTTTTGGAAGTTCCTCTCCAAATAAAACGACTGTTGGCCGTAGAAACCCTCCACATTCGCAAAAGGATCCGTCTTCTTCAAGATACTTTTTACTTGGATACTTCCTATTACATGAAAGACAAGCTAGCTGGTTGATGGAACCATGTAGTTCATAGACCTTCTTACTACCTGCCCTCTGATGAAAGCCATCCACATTTTGGGTAATGATTCCTTGAATCATGACTTATGCAGTTCGAGACAATAACTGGTAAATATCTGGTTTGGGCGTAGCCCAAAGAAGCATTAAGTAATGCTCTGGCCAAAATAATTCAATGAGTCTTGCAAATTGCTGCACTTGTGTGTCACAATCAATAGAGATTCGCTGAATACCTCTGTGGTTATTCACGCGAACCTGACAACGAGTGTGGAAGAGGCCGCGAACCATTTCGCCGTGGGTGTAGCCTTCATCATCGCTCGTTTTTTCTTTGTTCAATTCAAAAAGTGCAACAGCTAACAAGGTCTCGGCAGTGAATAATAATTCGAAATGAGCATGATGGTGCGCTTGCGATTCAGAATGGCACTTCTCGAAAGCCAGTTCTTGCTTGGCTGTACGAAAGAAAACCTCGATCCTCCAGCGTTTTACATATGTTTGTAACGCTTCTTTTGGGGCATCGTGGCGGTTACTTATAAGTAAATATGCACCTTTATAAGTGGCAGGTGACTCCTCACCTTCGGTGTCTACATCAGCCGAATTGAGTTGTTCATCCTCCTTTAACCGCATGGCGACTACAGCGGCGATTGGAACATATCTATGTTTCGTCACTTGCTTACCTTTGCGATTCACAGCAGTATAAGGACGCTTCATGTAAATCCCCGGAACGGAAATAGAGACCAACCCGGATGTCGCCTTTCGAGTTAAGTCTTTAAACACCTCACGGATGAGCATGATTGGAGTCAGCGGCACGAAGCGTTCCCTACGGGTACCAGGTTCGATAACTTTGCGGAATAAAGTTGTGTTACGTTTTGCTTTAGTCACCCAATCAAAATTGTTTTCTTCAAGAAATGTAAAAAATTTTTTACACAAGTACCACCGATCCATTGCTACCCACAAATGGCAAGTGACGGATTCACGTAGCATCAATAACATTTGCCTGGCAAGATCCAGTTTGGTAATACCTTCACCTTTTACTTCTGGCTTATGCCAGATACGGTAAAACAATGGATACTCCAATCCGCTTTTCAGAACCGCCTGAAGAGCCACGAGATTTGTCGCCCATACATGGACTTTCATTGAGTGGTCAAAGAGCCAACTGAGAAACGGAAGTTGCTTGGCATAGGGATGCGCACTGTGAGTATCATCGAGATTGACCACATCCCCATCGGTGAGTCGGGTCAAAGGATCATGCTGCAACCGCTCGACACGTTTCTTTGCGAATGTCACCCATGCAAACCCATTCGTGAAAAAGCGGCTTAACGTGTATTGAGCTATTTTCCAAGGCTGAAACATCGCCTTGAGTAATGCGTCCTTATCGACCAACTCAGCTATCTGAAAAACAGAAGAACAATTCGAAACAAGACCAACGACATAGAGAAAGCAAATGAACCATGACGGAGCTCCACTGCGTTTCATGATACCCGATTGAGTAAGCAAAAGAGATAAATCAAAGCGATCCCAAAGGCTTTTGAGAATGGGTGCTCCTGCACATTCTCCATGATTGAGTTCTTTAAATCTTGGTTTTTGTAATGCTGACATGAAAAGCCCACCTATAATCTAAAGATATACCCGGTAATTAAAGGTATCCTTCGCGATTATTGTGGCATTTTCTAAAAGTCAAGTAGTTTTTATGATATTTTTTGAAATATTTCAGACTATTCGGTGTCCTATGATGATAACCAATTAATTACATGAACTGCATAGGTCATGAAGGTTTATTAAAGGCAACCAAAACAGCACCAGGATGGCCATGGAAAATTAAACTTGATGAACACACTAAGAGGACTCTGTCGGATTGGGTTTCCCATTCAGGCCATATTTCAAAACGCTCAAAAACATAAGATTTACATAGCCTAATTCTTTTTTTCACTACAAATCCAAAACATATTTGAGGAGTGTGCAGTATGAATAAACCTTCGGTATTCCTAGTTTTCTCTTCTTCCCCTCTTCTTTTGGTATTTCTACCCTTCGAACGGGATTAGGACGGTATTTACCGTCCAGAATGGACTGCCTGAGTTGGCTTCCGTTTTCTTTGAGATATTGCAGAAGCTCATCTACTTTCATCCCATCGACTCCGTGCGCCCCTTTGTTGGATTTAACTCTCTTGTACGCATAGTTCATGTTGTTTTTATCCACGATTTTCTCAAGCAGTTTCTTTTTCGACATGTCTGCGCCGGTGATGTTGTTTTCAGTTATCCTTTCAGAACTGTGCACTCCCGCATATCCTTCGTGTTCCGCACTATTCTTTTGCAGTGAGCCTTCCTTACGACTGTCGTCTGCTGGAAGTTGGCTGCACTTCGCTCCTGTTTTGGTAACATTCATTGACTACCACCTCCTTAGGTTCAACCCTTCCCCGATGATGTCGACTTCCTCGGGTACTATGGTATCTGCTGACTTCTCATGGTAAATCTTGTTTCAACCGTGACTCAAAATTTTATCTCCTCACGTCCATGAGATCTCCCACGGTAAGACGATTCATTTTCATTCCATGTACCCACATCATTTACACTGGTATGTCCGTGTAGTTAATAGGACTTGGTTTTGTTATGCAAACTCATCCAATACCATATGCCTGATGATGTTCGTGTTCCTTAGGTCGGAATTTTGCCTCCAGCTTCCTTCAGATTCCACCTCGCGGTGGACACCCTTGCTCTTGGCTAATGGTTGGCAACTACAAGCCCCCATAGTGGACTTTCACCACCTAGTTAATCGCCATGCGTGGCGCACATAAAAAGGGCGCAACCGCACATTTGCCGGTCACGCCTATTTCTATTGATTACTTTCCTGCACTGCCTGTATATTGTTGTGAATGAGCACTTTGTTTCCGCAGGAAACAAGTGCTCATTTGCACATTGGAACAGATTACCGCTATTTTAATGCCGCCTCAATTTGCTAAACTTTTTGCAAATTATAAGGGCGGTGTTTCGAGTGATTATTACCCATCATTTTCCAGTTGATCTTCCCTGTTATTTTCAGCTCGGCAGGGCCAATAATTTCCCTGTGATTGAATCTTGCCCGATTTGTAAGTCCCAACAGAAGTTAAAACGCCATGGTTTTTATAACCGCTACGCGATCGAGACCGATGCAGAATATCGGATTCCCATTTGCCGTTACAAATGTCCGAATCCCAAATGTAACAAAACATTCGCTATTCTTCCGGATTTTCTGCTTCCCTACTTTCAGAACACGCTCTCTTCCATCTTGCAGACCTTACAACTATTCTGGGCTTATTGTGTACTGCTATTTAGCCGCCAGTTAGTTTGTTTTTACCGGAAACGGTTGATGGCCAAAAGCAAAATCATCGAGATGTTCTTTCGTCTTGAGGGGAACAAACAGATCTTCCCAGAAGATCCCATAGAAAAAGCCATAATGCTTCTGAATATGATTGAAACTCTCCCCAGAGTCACCTTCATTCGAAAGTGGCACAATCATTACATTAGCAGCTTTATGGCACATTCATTTTATCACGGATCACCCGTGGCCAAAACAGAATAATGTTTCCACATACCTTTTTCCTCGTCAGGGACCGTGTACGGGTTTTATAATGCATCGTAATGGTTAGCCGGCTAGCCTTCGAAAAGGAAGAACGAGAAAGCGCGCCAGTTCTTTCCAATTTAGACAATGGGAGGCTACTTAACCAATGGATGAACAAAACCGGGAACGCGTGGCCCTTTTTCGCTATGGGATCATCGCTCCCTTGCTCAATGAACAGGTGGATCGCGCCACATATTTGGCTGAGGTGTCTGCCAAAACCCACGAAGTCCCTTACTATGGTTCCAAAGAATTTACACCCAAGACAATCTTAGCTTGGCTAAGGCAATATCGCCGTAATGGTTTTGACGCGTTAAAGCCCCAGGCACGTTCGGATCGAGGACAATCCCGATCGTTATCCGGTGAATTACAGCTGCACTTGGTATCCCTGCGTAAAGAAAATCAAGGAATGCCAGTGACGGTGTTTTATGACCAATTGGTGCAACAAGGAGAGATTTTACCGCAGGATGTATCTTATACCTCTATCTATCGCTTACTGAAAAAGGAGGGATTGCTGGGGAAGGGGATAGTGCGTTCGCCCGAACGAAAACGGTTTTCTCATGATACGGTCAATATGCTCTGGCAAACCGACCTGTCAGATGGGCCATATCTTCGTACAGGCGACAAAAAAATCAAGACGTATTTAATTGCGGTGATCGATGATTGCTCTCGCCTATGCACATTTGCGCAATTTGTCCCATCCGAGAAATTTGACGGGCTACGCACAGTCTTGAAAGAAGCTTTGCTTCGCAGAGGCATTCCCAAGATGCTGTATACCGACAACGGCAAGATCTTTCGTTCCGATACGCTGCATTTGGCTTGTGCAGAATTAGGCATACACCTCCTGCACACGCAGCCCTATGATGCCGCTAGCAAAGGGAAAATAGAACGCCTGTTCGGAACGATTAAGACGCGTTTCTATTCGCTGTTAAAAGCAAAACCGGCTTCTTCATTGGAAGAACTGAATGAACGGTTTTGGAAGTGGTTGGAGGAAGACTACCATCGCAAGCCACATTCTTCTCTCAATGGAAAAATGCCGCTCGAAGTGTACTTGTCCCAGATTGATCAAGTACGGATGGTCGACGACCCTGCCAAATTAGATCCTATCTTTCTTAAACGGGAGAATCGAACTGTCAAACATGACGGAACGTTTTCGCTCAATAACCAGCTGTATGAAGTTCCCGAGCGATTTATAGGTCAAAAGATCGAGATTCGTTACGATGAACAAGGCGTGCATATCTATGAGGACGGGAAACCAGTCGCTCGCGCTTCTGAAGTGAATTTTCATGATAATGCTCATGTAAAACGAAAACGACCCGCCATCTCCTTCGCTGATATGCAAGGGATGGACAGGAAAGGAGAAGATAGGGAATGATCATGGCATTCTATTCCCTTTCCAAAATCCCTTTTGCCAAGGAAACCAAAGGTATGTCGCCCTATACTTCCCGTTCCTTTCAAGAAGCAATGGGATGTTTAACCTACATGAAGCAGGTTCGCGGCATGGCACTTGTTGTCGGCGACCCGGGAGCCGGTAAAACCTACGCCTTGGGTGCATTTGCCGAAGGCTTGGGCCAATCGCTCTACAAGGTCATCTATTTCCCGTTGTCTACAGGAACAGTAACTGACTTTTACCGTGGATTGGCCTTCGGCCTAGGAGAACAGCCACAAAGTCGGAAAGTGGATCTGTTTCGCCAAATCCAACAGGCGATTAGCCGTTTGTTCTACGAACAAAAGATTACGCCGGTTTTCATCCTTGACGAGATGCAAATGGCCAAAGATGTCTTTTTACAAGATTTGAGCCTGCTCTTTAATTTTCACATGGATACCCAGAATCCTTTTGTCCTTCTTATATGCGGCTGGCCTTACTTACGGGACCGTCTGTCGTTAAACCCACATAGATCCTTATCCCAGCGGCTTTTGGTTCGACATCAGGTCGAGCCGCTGGATAAGGAAGAGGTCAAGGGATATATGGAGCATCACCTTGCCTATGCCGGGGCGAAATATCCGATTTTCACGGAAGACGCAATAGAAGCTGTTAGTGCCTGTTCCAATGGATATCCACGCCTGATTAATTTATTGGCTATGCACGCCCTATTATATGGCAGCCAAAACAAAAAAGAACAGATCGATGCCGAAGTCATCCGGATCATCGCCCCGGAGTGCGGTCTGGCATTGAGATAGCTTGGATGGCTTAGAACGAGTCAAAGGGGACAACCCTGATCCCCAAATATTCTCAGGAAAGGAAAGAATCATGATGACCCGAACCCAAAAACCAGGAATCCTCGTCTATTGTCCTGCCAAGGAACGCTGGCAAATCCAAAAGATAGACCATTCTTACGACCTTCACTGCGGCGATTGTTTCGAGATTAAGGTAGGCTATGAGTATATCCCTTGTAGAATAGAACTTGGCTGTGAATGGCTGTTATACCTTCGGGAAACTCGATTTTATTTACATCCAAAACAGAAATACGAAGTGAAAGTCGATTAACAAAGAGTGACAAGTGATTACTTCTTAGACCCAGTAGAAAGGCAATAGCTAAATGCTATTGCCTTTCTACTGGGTGCAACAAGCGATAGCGCGTTAGGAAAAAAGCAAACTTGATCACGTATTAGACGAGTATATAGGGAATGAACGATTTGAACAAGAGCGGAATTGGGATAAAGTGTAGTTGAAGTAGGATGGATTGGATAATAGTGGAATGAAATACTCGCCAGAAGACCGCGAAAGCGTGCAAATTTTTTAATCATTGGCTAATTTATTCTGAAAAAGGGGCCTAAAATCTTTCGATATGGGACCTAAATAATTTGCAAATCCTAAGCCGATTTATTGTGCAAATTCACAATATTGTTCGTTGCCATCCGGCAATCTGGTGTACGAATGATTGATGGAAGCTTCTTCAATCTCGCCGAATCCCCAATAGGTTGTCGGTACATCCGGCCATGTAGGAGTTTTTACATCCTCTAAAGGACCGCGTCCAAGCATTTTATTGATCATTGTCACAGCTTCGGCACGAGACAAATTCTGCTCTGGATGGAAACTTCCATCCGGGTATCCTTGGATAATCCCTGCCTGTTCGACTGCTCCAATCGCAGCTTGCGCCCAATTCGTTGCTGTATCCGTAAATGCCGCTGCCTGACTCGGAGTCAATTTTTTTACCCGCTGGATGAGACTTGCCATCTCCGCACGGGTGATCGGTGCATCTGGATGGAACGATCCATCTGGATAACCACTCATCATCCCGTGTGCCGTCATAGCAGCGATTGATTTGGCTGCCCAATGTGCAGCAGGTACATCTGAATACGAATTAGTAACAGTTGCTGCTGAATTGGTATATTGAAGAATTCTCGCAAGCATTGCTGCCATTTCCGCTCTCGTAATGGAACGATCCGGTCCAAATGTGCCATCCGGGTATCCAAACATATAGGCTTGGTGCGTTTGAATTGCTAGCGGGATCATACTGAAATCGTAGTGAATCACAGTTTCCCCTACATGCAGAATTCCGTCTTTCAGATAACTGGTATCACCAAAGGCCAGGCTTCTCGTGTCTTTGCGGCTGTCATATGTTTCATAGCCATCTTTTTGAGCAAGGATATAATAGTCACCCTTTGGGTATACAACCCAACCATATTGACCACCATTTTTAGTTACCTGTGGATTATGATTCTGGTTTGGCGCAAAATTCGGCAACTCTGGCAAATCCACAACAGTGCCGGGTGTACGCCCGTTATCCCTGTTTAGCTGTGTATCTGCCCAATACAGTTGTACATTTACGCCATCCAATGGTTGATTCGTAGCAGCATCCTTCACAATACCATACGGGTCGATCGACGCCGTATGCACATCCACCTGCCGATTGCCGTTGACCGTTAACTGCGCTGTGGTACCTGCCAACTCTTGTCCGGAAGGAGAGACCACATGGACATTCATCGTATATTGTCCAGGTTGCAAATTAGTATTGATGGAGAAGTTCCCTTGTGAGTCGATCGAAATTTCCGGCACATTTACAGGGTTGCCATTGACATCCGTCAAAGTCGCTGCCAGTTTATTGTCTCCTATCAACGCTGTAAAAGGATTTTTCTGTGTACCGCCGCCCCCGAGATTGCCGCTGATTGGGCTGCCGGATGATCCGCCACCTCCGCCTGAACTGCTGCTATGGCTTCCACTATTTGCTGCTGTAACCGTTACAGTTGCCTGCGCCGACTGGTCTTGGTAAGCAGCCGTTACCACGGTTTGCCCCGCCGCTTTTGCCGTAACGAGTCCATTGGCATCAACGGAAACTATACTTGGATCACTTACGCTAAATGTAACACCTGAATTTACGGCAAATTTACTGGAATCCGAATATACGGCTGTGACTACCGTTTGATGCGTATTTTCTACAGAAAGCGTATAGGAATCTGTATCTAACGTGATACCTGTAAGTGTTGGCCGCGCATTCACCGTTTGTACGATAGGAGCCGAAGTACTATTGAAATAGTTGAAGTCTCCACTATACTCTGCCGTGATCGAATGATTGCCAAGCGAGAGACCGGATACGGTAATACTCGCTTGCCCCGACGACGCATCCAGATTTGCTGTCCCAAGTGCAGTCGCTCCATTCGTAAATGTTACCGTTCCGGTTGGCTGTCCGAGCGCAGAATCTCCAGGAACCGGAACGGACGCCGTAAATGCAACAGATTGATCCGGATATGACGGATTCCGTGAACTTTGCAGCGTGACAGTCGGGCTAAAAGCCGTCAAGAACAGTGATGGAGTATTAAACTCATTGTTGATAAGTATGCCTGTTGCTACAAACTCCCCATTGCCGTATGTGACGCCTTCTAAAAGTATATTGCTTACATCGGGTCCACCCATGACCGGCTGACCTGTCCAATTTACTAAATCAGATGAAGTAAATATCTCATCGTCTCGCCTGGAAACTAAAACAAATAAACCGTTGGCATATGTAAAGTCATTGTTTCCGCTTAAATCCGTCATGCCGCCAAAAGCCGAGACCACTTGAGGAGAGGACCATGTTTGCCCATTATCATTTGAAACGATTAACAAATATACCTTCTTCCATGTACTTGAATCAATATAGTGTTCAAGTACAACAAATTTGTTATTTCCAAATGTTATTTGGTCACCGTTTGTGTTCAAATTTGTATTACCTGAATACGTCTCAGTCCAATTTGATCCATCAGCGGACGTTAAGATTGCACCGCTATAATATCCATCAAGCGCTACAAATTCCCCGTTTCCATATGCAACATTTTTCAATTGCAAATTTGCCAGATCCGGTGCGTTTTGCGAACGCCAGTCCGACCCATCTGTTGATGTCAAGATAATCGAGCCGCTAACATCTCCGGTCCCAACAGCTACAAACATATTCGTTTTGTCACTATAAGCTATACCAGTTAAGGTACTATTTGATAGATTATTAGGCGAAATATAGGTAGAATCACTAACCGTTTGTGATTTCCATGTTTTCCCATCTGTCGAACTGTAGATCATTCCATGATCACCGACAGCGACAAATTGCCCTCCCCCAAATGTAACCGCTTCAAAGCTTCCATTTAATTCCCAATTATAATTGTAAACATCTGCACCTACCCATCCACTGCTATTCTTGTATAAAATCCCGCTTCCAACCGCAACAAATGTTCCGTTTCCATACGCATCACCATATAGAGAAGTTAGCTGAATACTTGTACTGCTCTGCCAATTCCCTGTTGCTGCCATACTATAAGGGATACCGTTGAAGAGTGAAATTACCGCTAACAATAAAGAAAAGAAAAATTTGCTCAACCTTCTATGTTTATCACACTTCAAATCCAATTCTCCTTTCTTTTTATTGGTTGGTGAAAACAAGCAAATATTGATGGAAAACTCCTCGTATTACCCTTATCCGATTACAACAGAAAAATAGTAGTTTACTGCTTTTATTTTTGATCATTGGGTGAGCTGGCTCAGAACGGCTTAAAATACATTAGCAAAATCAACAGAAAGGCTAGCAAGTGCGTAATTCTTTCCAGCTTTCCCGCCTGCTTCCCGATAGCAATATATGAGTCCGGAATGCCTTCGCCGGTATGTTGGGCGAGAATGTCAGCCTGTTCTTTCATTTTCCTCGGCAGTAATCCGATCACAATTACCTGGGCGGCAAAATATAAGACAAGAGATGCGATGTACCACCCTTTTGTAAATAAAGATGGGGTCATGATGCCGAGAATAATCCCTGTGACAAGAAGCGTGAGGCTCCCTGCTTTCGGAAGAAGCTCCAGTTTTTTTAGAAGTTCCAACGTATACCTTGCTTGAGACGCGGTTTTCGCGCTCTTGGCCACGATTGGGAATCCAAAGGCAGCGCCCAAACCCATAACTGCAGCTACAATGTGGATGAATACCAATAAACTGTGCATGTGATCCAGACTCCTAATTTATTTGTGATTGCTTTCCGCCTTTGTTATGTCCTTGCTTGTATCACCTGCCAGGTTTACGTTTTGGAAATCTTTATTTTGCGGCAGACTCACTTGGAATTGGGTAAGCTCTGCAAACTGTGCATTTGCCGAATCAAAATGAAGATCCAGCACATGCCCGCCGCTTGTTTTATCATCTGTAATAAAATGCAGATGCCACCCCGGCACATTGATCCCGCTTGCAAACTTGGGCGTGTAGAAGCCAAAGAGGGTCCCTTTCACATTCTTGAACTCAAATTCAGATTGATGGCTTGTTGCAACTGTAAGCGGCGGATATGGCTTTTGCTGCTTGGGAACGGTCCGCGCTTTTACATAATTGAACGTACCGGTAATTTTCACAGCATAAAAATCGTTTTTCTTTGTAAAATGGGATTGCAGTTTAGCCGCCAAATCACTGAAATTTTTAACATTTGAAATTGTGGTCGTATTCGTCGGCGAAAAGTTTGTGACAACAGCAAATGGTGTTTTCGTTGCATCATCCAATACATGCAGCTTACCCGCGCTGTCGATTTGATAGAATTTCCCGTCCATTTCTATCATTTCACCATCCAGCGCATTGATGGTACCCAGTCCCATACTGCCATACTTTCTCAGTTCTCCAAGTGTCATATCTCCGTCATCCACGCCAACAATCAAGCCGTTAATGGTGGAGTATTGATACAACAGATCTTTCGGCGCCAACTGGTTTGCAGAAGCAGTGTCTCCTTGTGCAGCTTGCGAATTTGCAGCGGAAGTACTATTTGTACTTCCGCATCCCGTAATCGCAAACGTTAAGGAAGCTACGGCAAATGCAGAAAGAATTGTGTTTACTTGCTTTTTCACGCTAAATCCCCCTCATTGAAATAAACCAATTACAAAATCTCTAATTTTAGAAAACTACCTTGAAAGAAACTTACTACTTTCCTAAAAACGATTGCCGAAAGAAATACTAAGGCGAAAAAAATTATAATATTGAAATGTATAAAATAATATTAGGAAAATTCCCTATTTTTCTTTAAAACTTTAATAATATTCATTAGAATTTTGATTTTGAGAATAGCTTGATATGCTTTTAAGGGGTTCCACTAACAAAACGCGGATTTCTCACGGGTAAATATTCAAATAGGGGTCAGCCTTGTCTCCATGAGTTTTAGAAGAAGGCAAGCTTAAACCTTCTCCGGCTTGCCTTCTTCGTTTCGTACTCATTTTTTATCCCTTTGAAACACGATCCAACAATAGTCCTGTCTCACGGGGCATTGTCAAGTTGGGGTTGTGCCCTGTAAGGAGCTCAAAATATTGCCATCCAAGTACCTTTGCCCGTTCTGCGATTTTTGCGATTGGACCGTACTGAGGTGCTTCTCCACGTTCGGTACAAGCAATGTACGTTCGAGGTAGCTGCTTGGTTTGCGGATTTTTAACTTCCAAACGTTGCAGGAACGTTTGCAATGGCTGTGCAGAGACTCTGGAATCATACCTTTGCTCTGATGGGAACGGCACTTCCCAACCGTCACCATATACCTCGGACAATGTTTTCAATTGATCAGGCAACGGCGAATCCCCAAAAAGATCTGCCATAGATTGACCATCCTCCAACACATAACCATCAATATATACGAGTCGCTGGATCTTCTCCGGAATCCGTTCTGCCACCCCGGTAATGACTGTCCCACCGTAACTATGTCCAACCAAAAAAACGTGATCGAGTTGTTCAAACTCAAACAGATTGAGAATATCTTCTATGTGCGTTTCTAGATTGGTATTAGGCGTCCCAAGATGCTTTCGTTCTCCCAGCCCTGTAAACGTCGGCCTATATACGACATGCCCTAACTTCTGAAGTTCGGATGCCGGTTCCTTCCAAAACCATCCACCATCCCATGCTCCATGACAAATTACAAATGTCGCCATTTCATTCACCCTTTCATGCATAGCAACCAGATGCAGCCGATTCTATCTCAATTTTATCGAGGCTGGATAAGAGAGAAATCAGGAATATTCCCTATTTCAAACTTCTTGTTTCATTAGATGTGCTGCCAAAGCGGCCCGGTGACGAACGTCCAGTTTCCGAAAGATGTTGCGCAAATGGTGATCCACGGTGCGAGGAGAAACGTATAGCTTGGCTGCTACTTCTTTGTCGGTCAGTCCTTCCGCAACCAACCGAGCCACCTCCCACTCACGTTTCGTGAGGACATCAGAAACGGCTCGGCTTGTGCTTGCAATTACCGCCTTGGCAGCAGCGTGGACTCCATCCAATAAACGCTCCGTCTCTGCCTGCTCTCTTGCACCCAAACGGGTAAACACATCCAATGCCGTTTGCAGGCTCTTGACCACAGCGCCGCGTCGTGCAGCTACCTCTGAGTGATCCGTTATTTCCGCAGTGGTCTCGAACATTCTCCATACACGTCCGGTTGATAAATGGCAGAGTGCCGTTTCATAAGGCAATCGGCATGTTTCCGCAAGGGCAGCGGAATCTTCTAGCAACTTAAATGCCTCAGTGTATTGGCTATGCTCACCCTGTAGTTCTCCGAATCGGCGGCGGGCCTTGATGACGAACCATGGAATCGGTACGGACTCTGCCCAAGTCAAGGCTCGTTCGCAAGCCTCTATCGCCCTTGTCTGGTCTTCAGTCTGACGGTAATAATCGCTCCAGGCAATATCAAGAAGTGGGCGATGGAGTTTTGACACTTGACTGAGGGGATGTACGTCAGCCGCATCCAGCCATGCTTTGGCCAATTCCACTTCATTCCGAAGCAGATGGGCCTGTGCGCGAATCGCATGTACCCAGATAAAAACGGTTGTGGAAGGCGATGGCGGGTCGGCCGGACGAAATGGCGCCAATTTAGACAACACGGCATCCAAATGTTCATTATCTCCAGTTTCCACCAGCATAACTGCAGCAAACCAGGTAATGAGGGGATCCGGTTCCGATTCCGCCAAGACGTATTCCGACAGGTGTTTATGCCCCTCTGCCCAATTGCCTCTCGTATAATGATAAAATCCAGAGGCGGAATAGTCTTTAGGCATGAAGCCAAGTCCATTTTTCCCGTTAATTTCGTTTTCCAGAAGCAGCAGCTCTTGAATAACAGCATCCACTTTATCCGGTTGGTCGGTTTTGCTCAGGTATGTATGGTACAGATAATTGGCAAACAAGATGGTAGCGGACCAGTCATCATGTTGTTGGTATGCCGCCTTACTCAGTTCACGCGCGGTGGCAATGGTTTCATCAAGTCTGCCCAAGAACGCGGAGAGCCTCGTTTTCATACGCAGCACTTGCGGATGGTGCGTACCAACCCTCGTCTGTAAATCGTTAAGCAATTGCTCAGCCTCTTCCAATCGTCCGTGCGTATATAGAAAACTCCAGTACACCGTCACGATCCTCGGATATTCGCAGTGACCGCGAAAGAATAGCTGTTCAAGCTTGATGTATCGTTCGTTGGTCAGCAGTTGCTCCTGTAAGGTCAAAAGTGCTGCAATATCATCAAGCACTACTCTATCTCCACGGAAATAAGCGCGTTCATACAAGAGATGGCGAACCCATGCCTCTACCGGCAAGTCTTCACTTTGCCGCCCCGCGTCAAGCGCGGTTTCAAAATATCGGACTGCATCGGTTCCGTTCCGTCGTTGCATGCAAAAACCAAGCTTGAGGAGAATCTCTGCATGCATGGGGCCCCCTTTAGGTGTTGACTCAAGTGCTTGCCGATAACGTTCTTCGGCGTCCAGGATCGCGCCGATGTGAAGCGCTTGGTCCCCAGCAATGACGAGAAACTGGACGGACCGCGGATCATTGGCGCGCCGATAGTGAAATGCGATCGCGTCGATGGCATCGGGTGAGGTTCTTTCCAAAACCTCGGCAATCGTTTGGTGACACCGCACCAGTTGTATACCAAGCATCCGGTCCATCAAATGGCTTCTGACAATCGCGTGTCGGAATTGAAACATATCCGGTTGGTCGTCCATGTTTCGGATGATTCCCAACCGTTTGGCATCGCCAAGCGCAGCAGTTACCGCTTCCTGTGTGCTGATGGAAATGTCCGCAAGCAGACGATAACTAAACAATTCTCCAATTTGGGCGGCTTCTTCCAATATAGGTACATATGTTGGGGCCAGGAGATTGAGTTTGCTGTCAATGGCTTGTTGGACCGTTTCTGACAAAGGAACTGTCACATGCTGGCCACCTTTGAATTGCTCTAAGATTTCTGCCACAAACAGTGGGAAACCATGTGTCAACCGATAGACTTCATTGGCCAAACGAGAGGGGCTGTCAAGGTGGGGGATCGTTACCCTTGTTAGCTCCTCCACCTCCGCGCGGTTTAACTCTTGAAGCAAGATGCGTTGGCTGCCGGTCCGCAGCATATCGGAGAAATAGCGATGCATCTCTGTGGAGCGGTGTAAGTCTTCGGATCGATACACCCCAATCACGAGCAGCGGCACTCCATGAAGCCGACCGGATAGGTGTCGAAGTAAATCCATGGACGCACGGTCTGACCACTGCAAATCATCGATGATGATAACAAGCGGTCCTTCCGCGTTTTGGAGCCAGCGAATCAATGACAGCGCAACTTCGAACGAATCCGCCAAAGCCGGAGCGCTGCCGAATGGTGCCGGTAACAGGGATGGATCCCACCGCCCGCCGCGCATCTGTAGATTTAAAAACGCTTCCCGCCATGGTCCGTATGGTATCGTCTCACCAGGTCCAAGGCACCGACAAGGGATGCTGGACAACGATGTTTCCGCGCAGGACTGCAGTACGTGGTTTACAAGCGTAGTTTTGCCAATCCCAGCCTCGCCCCCAACCAGGATGGTGCCACCCTCTCCATTAGCCACGCGTGCCACAGCCTTCGCGATGACCTGAACCTCGGACAATCTTCCTACCATTCTTTGTGTGCCTGTCATGAAGTGCAAGCCTCCTACAATAGACAATTCATGTCGACGTGCGTCTGCCCGGAAAACCAAACAGCGCGCCAACTGCCTATGATTCTTCTAAAATAGGGAAATTTCCCGATGTCGAAATATGGCCTCTTTATTATAGTAGATTAACGATAGCCGTAAAAGATTTGGTGATATGAGAGTGCATAAAAGATGCAGGTGTTATCCAATGATTGACGGATGTATAAAACTCAGCGATGGAAGGACATTGGGATTCGCGGAATTCGGGCAAATGGATGGACACCCCATATTTGTGTTCCATGGGACGCCTGGATTACGGTTTCATTTATTCTCACACCTGGCTACCAAAATCACGCAAGGGAACATTCGAGTGATCGCACCCGAGCGTCCGGGATACGGCTTGTCCGATCCGAAACCGGATCGGACAATTCTGGATTGGGCTGGCGACGTTCAGCAGCTGGCTAATCATCTCAGAATTGAGCGGTTTTCACTCGTTGGCATTTCCGGCGGAGACCCTCACGCGATTGCCTGTACATATGCAATGCCGCATCGAGTAATCAAAGCGGCTGTCATTTGTGGGATCGGCCCCCTGAATGTGCCGGGGGCTCTGGACACCGTCTCCGAAGAGATCCAAATGTGTGTGGGGGGTGGTGAATTGCTGGCTGCATTTACAAATCAGTTAGTCGGTATGGTACGGTCTGATCCAGACGCATTCGTGACATATTTTCTGGGATGTCTTCCCGAGTCTGATCGGAATATGATCACTAAAGACATGATTCCCATATTTCGGGATTTTGCCATTGAGGCCGCGCGGAGAACGGACGGCATAATAGATGATTGTCAAATTTTAACAAAACCATGAGAGGATTCCGTTTGATAAAATTCAAGTTCCTATTCGGTTTTGGCACAGCGACTGTGACGAAAGCGTGCCGCTTTTCCATGCGCAATATTTGAAAGGACGTATTCCGAATGCGATACTCCATAAGGTACCCGGAGTCGTGCATAACGGCACGCCGCTTTTTTCCTGTGAGTCAGTCCTGCGCTTTTTAACCAATTAATAAAAAAACTAGTGTAAAATGGCTGAATTATCCAATGACTATGAATCTATGATATACTGTGAAGCAAAAGATTCATAGAATGGGACGGATATATTTTGCATAAACAAACCGCAATTAAAATCGTACTGAGCGAACGGCAACGAAAAGTGCTGGAGAAGATGGCCAAAGGAACCCACACACCGCTGCATTTCATCGAGCGAGCCAAGATCATTTTACTTTCGGCACAAGAGGTCAACAATTGCGAACTGGCTCGACGTCTCAGCCTCAGTGTCGATACCGTAAAGCGGTGGAGGAAGCGCTGGTCAACTTTTGCGGTGGAACTGGAACAAGTCGAAACCCATCGCCCTCATGCGCTGAAAGCGAAAATTGAAGCGGCCTTAACCGACGAACAACGATCGGGTAGACCGTCTGCGTTTACAGCCGAGGAAGTCGCCCATATCCTGACCTTAGCCTGCCAGACACCCGAAAGCTTGGAACTGCCGTTTAGTCATTGGACACCCGGATTGCTTGCCCGCGAAGCGGTAAAACGTGGCATCGTTTCCTCGATTTCGACGCGTCAGGTCGGGCGTTTTTTAAAACGAAGCGGACTTGAAACCCCATCAAGTGAAAGGATGGCTCAATCCGAAGATCGATGATCCCGAGTTGTACCATCAACAAGTGAAACAGGTGTGTGACGCTTATCATGAGGCATCGGAACTCGCTGAACAAGGAGTACACGTTTTATGCACGGATGAAAAAACGGGTATTCAGGCGTTAGAACGCGCACAGGCCACGAAACCGATGAAACCGGGGCAAGTGGAGCGCGTCGAGCAGGAATACATCCGGCATGGCACGACCAGTCTTACCGCTTCACGCGATGTCGTCACGGGCCAGTTGATCGCTCCGATGATTCAGGCGACACGTAATGAAGCCGACTTTGTGGAGCATATCCGCCAAGTGGTCCGCCATGATCCAACAGCACCTTACCTGCTCGTGATGGATCAATTGAACACGCATAAGTCCGAGTCTCTGGTTCGTTTCGTAGCTGCGGAGTGCGGCATACCGGAAGAAGCACTTGGTGAAAAGGGCAAGTCCGGCGTTCTGAAAACGATGGAATCCCGCGCCGCGTTTCTTACCGATCCTAGCCATCGTATTCGCGTGATCTACACGCCTAAACATTCTTCTTGGCTCAACCAAATTGAATGTTGGTTTAGCATACTCTCACGCCGTCTTCTGAATAAACGCGCCAGCTTTGTGTCAGTCGAAGATTTAGAGCAGCGTATTGCCGCATTTATTGATTACTATAACGAACATTTGGCCAAACCCTTTCGTTGGACTTATGCTGGTAAGCTTCTGAAAATGTAATTATTATAACGCGTTACTTACGCCATTACGCACTAGGATTCATGAAAGCAATATAAATCTAACTTGAAAATAAGATAAGAAAAACGGAGAAATCCTCACGCACAGCAAAGTAACGACTGTGATTGAAAAGCCAATTCCACTATTGGTTCGTTTTCCTTTTGCATCGCACACAATAAAGAAACGCCGACACTTGTTCATCGACGTTTAAAAAAGGAAATACAGATCCTTTTTTGACTAAGAATTAAATTTCGAACAATTCCCATTCCTCAAGCATTTCGGTTTGACAATTTGGGCAATGATCCGGATGATCCGTTCGCTTTTTCCATATCCAATTTTCTTCAAACAAGCATCCTGAGGGTAACATTTCCCACTCCTTGCTACATGTGGTGCAAATATATTCTTCCATGTTTTTGCCACCTCCCTTGTGTGACTTTAGGTTAGCCGGAAAAAGTGAAGGGACGATGTAGTACTTATGAGAAAGTTATGAAGACAATAATGGGTGAGGCCAAATTGCCTTCTTTTTTTACTTTACAGCCAATTCAATTGATCAACAGGTAAGAGAAGTACGTCATCGTATGGTTCAACCACCCATGCCACTTAATTGCTTCCGCAAATACGGGATTAAATTGCCGAAAAAATGTCGTCGGAAATCTCGAGTTTACGATTGGCTTCCTGATACAAATCTTTGACATGTGAGCGGTCAACGGATTTTTCTGTTTTCAAATCGTACGCGGTGCCATGATCAAATGTGCCGTCTTTGGTAATGAAAAAATACTTGCCGTTCGTAAAGGAATGGCCGCGAAACAAGACCAATTGATTGCTGGCGAGCGTCACATCCGCTCCCATCATCGGATATGCGCTCGTATCAATTCCCAGCAAGTGCAGCAGTATTGAAGTCAAGTCGAGCCGCCCGGCCCCGCTTGTGTATAAACGCCGCGATTTTTCCTATGCGACAAACGGATGATAAGCGGTGTCTTCATCTGCTTGTACCAGTCGAGGTCGTCGTTTGGCGACCCGATTCATAAATTTGTCGTAATCCGGATCGTTTTCGGAAATGCCGTTATCGTGAGCGTCATATAGGGATGCGACCAAGTTGTTCAACAAAAAGATTTTACCATTTTACCTATAAAAAACTGAAGCCGAAACTCTTTAACGTACGTTTTCCGTATTTTGTTGATGTGATCCCCTATGTGATTACCGCATCATTTTCGACATCCCACAATACATGTTTGTAATTCTATAATTCTTGGAAATATTGGTTCATAATTTTTCAATGCACGCATTGAAATACGATACGATGGTATAGTAATATAAGTCTGTGAAGCTTATCTACTATTTTTCTTAAAATTAGCTAATGCAATTGCCTACTTTAATATTCAATAGTGATAATTGGTGTTCCGATAACCAAACGAGTATTTTTCTGCAAATTGTTATAGTGGAGCGCAATTTGTACATTCATCTTTTTTTCATTTGTATATAAATACGAATGAATGTAAGGTGTGAATCCAGTTATACTGGTTTCTAGATTTGAATAAAGGCCTTCTATCGTATTTGCACCGACAGAACGAAACATCGTTTGAATTTTTTCCTTTGCTGCATTTCCTTCGATCTTTCCAGGAACCGAACCGACCAAATTTACGTTAAGTTGCGGTTGTATTTTGTTTGCTATCAAAACTTGTTCCAGACGTTTTTTAAGGATTGCCAGTTGGTTCAAGTTGTTTGTATCTTTTCGCAAACTTAAACTTAAATATGTCTCTGTCGGAATTCCGGAATGATGAATGCTGGTGACGGTGATTTGTACGTTGGTTCCGGGGTCGAGCTGACCCTGTATTGTGAATGACCGATGCAATTCTGTAAAATCAGAGAATCGTTTTGGATTTTGCAGGGATAAACTGGTTGCCACTTTATTTGTCAGTTGCGAAACTTCAGAAGACGAAATCCAAGCATGATTCAAAATTGACCATTGATGCAGTTGAATTTGCTCTAAGTTTGCTTGGGAAGTTTGAAAGGTCTGTTTGTAAACATCAAAGGATTCTGCAACTGCCTTTGTATTTTTCAAATTGTATATTTGAAACAAAATCATGCTTATACCCAGAAAGATTGCAAATAGGCGTGTTTTTTTTATAAACGATACTTGATTGAATTTCATGGCTGATTCCCCTTTTTCCTATACAAATACTATCAAAACCCTTGATAAAAAGTTTGTACTGAAAATGAATTGTTTATTCATAGATTTCTAGTTTGATAGAAAAAATTTTCTTTAAATGAGAGAATCGGAAAAAACCTATGTATGGTAGGAGGAACGCACCATGAAATTTGCTGTAAGTCCTGAAATTCAAGTTGGGGGACCAATGCTGACTGCACGTGATTTAGCAAAAATTTCGGAAATAGTTGGCGAAGAAGCAAAAATTGAGATAACAACTTTTCAACAGCTAATTGTTGAAATGAAAGATGATGAGCAAGCGGAACATGCAAAGAGTGAATTGCTGGCATATGGGCTGAAAGTATATGAAGTTGGATTTGTAGTCAAAAATGTATCAGTTTGTAATTTTTGTAAAGGCGCTGAAGAAGAAGGATTAGATGTCGCCAAAAAACTAAATCACGCAATCGCTGGTTTAAAGGTTCCATTCCCTTTACGTGTAGGATATACTGGCTGTCCCAATGCGTGCGGTGAGCCTTTGGTTAAAGATATCGGAGTTATTAAACGGAAAGACAGATTCGAAGTATATATCGGCGGGGAAACAAAAACTACACAAGCAGATGTCGGACAACTTCTCTTGCAGGATATTCCTGAACACGACCTAATTACCATTGTTTTAAAGGTAATCACACTGTATCAACTCCATGGGAAAAAGAGAGAACGATTTAGCCGATTTGTCCAGCGATATGGGTTTGATAGGTTAAAATCTGAGCAAGTTGATATTTTTTCTAATATATTATGAGGAGCCATGCATGGATTGTTTTTGTCAACTGAAAATTCCACCACTGTCGCAGTTGAAAACTCCCCCACCTGAGAATAAAAAAATATACATATATGATATGTGTAAATTTGGTAATTGATGAAGGGAGCCCGAGGGCGACTGGAATCAATTACTAAATTTGCGCCAATGCGAAATTCCCCACAAAGGTTTTATGAGTCAGGAAGTTTTATTAACGTTTTTTTATTGCTCCATCCACTCCTTTGTTTCCTTGAGTCGATATGAGTTACCATTCATATTAATAAGGTAGGATTTGTGCGTGAGTCTATCGACCATTGCTGCTGTAAGTACTGGGTCGTGAAATATCTCACTCCATCTTTCAAAAGATAAATTGGTTGTAATAATAGTTGATTTTCTACCTGTTCTTAGAGATAAATGGGTGAATAAGAGTTCAGAGCCTTCTTTATCGAAAGAGATATAGCCGAGCTCATCAGCTATCACCAGATCATATTTCGCAAACTTGTTTCCAAAAGAACGTAGCGTCTGTTTAGATCGACTTTCTTTTAATTGAGTAATGAGCGAAGGGACGGAGGTAAATAAGACCTTATATTCCTCCATACAAGCTTTTATCCCAAGCCCAATCGAAATATGCGTTTTTCCATTATGGTAATTTTTCCATAATGGAAATTATCGAAAGTATTTAGTTATGGAAAGAACTGAGCGTATATCCCGTAACATCAATGATTATTCATTGATTTCTTTCCATAACACCTCAGAATAGATCATGAATTTAATCATGTCTATTGGAGGTAAGCCCATGGAAACAAGAAAACTGATTGATGAACTCGCGGCGGAGGTCATAACAGAACTTGAGCGATTGAATTACGCATATAACACCTTATGTGGATTGCGTGCTTCGTTCAAAAGGATCTGTGCATTCGCACGAGACAGAAATGTGCAATTTTTTTCCGAGGACTTTGGAAAAGAATATTTGAAAGAAAAATACGGCTGCACAATAGATTACTATCTAGATACCTTCCCCAAAAAAGCTGAACAAGCCATTCGCTCAGTCCGGCTTCTCGGCGATTACCAACTTCATGGTGTTGTCATTCGCAGGATCAAGAAGCGCAAGGGGTATATGAAGCCACCACAGTTTGAGAAGGCTCTGACCGCGTACGAAAAAGAATGCGAAAGCAACGACTACTCCCTACGGGGCATGCGTACCAGACTGCAGCGATTATTCTTTTTTGTCGATTATCTGTCACTACGCAAGGTGATGGGCTTTAGCGAAATCACGCCTGAAATCATCTCAGATTATGTCATTAGTATTTGTCCAAATCATGAAAAAAGTATCGCGTCAATACTGACTACTTTGAGAGTGTTCTTGAGGTTTCTCTATCTGCACGGATACATCAAAGAAGACCTATCGCTTAGCATGCCAAAGCAGACTAAATATAGATACCCCGCTGTTCCCTCTACCTGGGAGCCGGACGAGGTAAAACGGATGCTTGGTGCTATTGATCGGGCAAGCCCTGTCGGCAAACGAGACTATGCTATCCTTCTTTTGGTTGCAAAGCTTGGAATACGGGCCGGCGATATTAAGGCGTTGAAACTCTCGGATTTAAATTGGACTTCCAAAACTATCACCATTACACAGGAAAAAACAAAAGTCGAAGTTACTTATCCAATTCTGCACGACGTGGGCTGGGCATTAATCGATTATCTCCAACATGCCCGCCCTGTCTGCGATACACCCTATATATTTGTTCGCCTAAATGCCCCTTTTGAAGCCTTCGGTGAAAACGCCAATCTCCATAACATTATTACAAAATACACACGCTTGGCTGGAATTACTGTTCCTCTCGGGAAACGGCACGGTCTCCATTCGTTAAGGCACTCACTAGCGAGTACGCTTTTGGAACAGGGAGCATCCCTTGCCGTTATCTCTGAAATCCTAGGTCATGTAGACTCGAAGTCTACTTCCGTTTATCTGCACACCGATATGAAAGGGCTAATGTCCTGTGCGCTTGATCCGGAGGAGGTGATGCTTCATGACTGAATCTCGCCGGTACAAGAGTTCACTGTCCGTCCCAATTGAAGGCTACATCGCTGAGAAGCAGGCTCTTGGGTATGCATTTAAGAAAGGTACCGCTTTGCTTAAAAATTTTGATTCTTACGCGCACAGCCACAACCTGACTGAGGCCGTTCTAAGTAAGCAATTGGTGATGGAATGGACTGCTCGCAAGCCCAATGAATCCCTATCCACCCAATGTGGTAGGATTTCATTGCTGCGGGGGTTGGCAGAGTACATGAATCGCGTAGGTTATTCAGCGTATGTATATCCCAAAGCCATGAACACTGTAAACAGATATACTTACATCCCTTATATATTTTCGAATAACGAAGTGAAACGAATATTTGAGGGGTGTGATCAATTTCCGCCAAACAACTGCACGCCTAATCGGCATTTGGTCTTGCCGCTATTACTTCGTATGCTTTACGGATGCGGTCTCCGAATTTCCGAGGCGGTGCAATTAACTATACAAGATGTCGATCTGAAAAATGGTTCCTTATACATTCGTAATACTAAATTCAACAAAGAGCGGATATTACCTATGTCAGAAAGTCTCAAAGAGCGATGCCGGGAATATTGTAAAACTGCCGACATCGGTAAGCTGGGGAACCCGTACTTCTTCCCTTCTCCGTATAGGGGACATTATTCTGAGGCAACCCTGTACAAGCTCTTTAGGGATGTGCTCCGGAAAGCAAGCATTTCACATCTGGGGAGGGGAAAAGGCCCCCGCATTCATGATTTTCGACATACTTTCGCCGTAAATTGCTTGAAAAAGTGGGTTGTGGACGGAAGGGATCTTAATAACTGTCTTCCTTATCTTTCGGCTTATCTCGGTCATGAAGACATTCGTGGTAGTCAAAGATATTTGCGGCTGACCGCCGATTTGTATCCCGACCTAATAAGTAAAATCGAAAAAAGCTGCTCATACATCATTCCGGAGGTGAAACCGTATGAAGCAGACTGATTTTGCGAAGACGCTTGCTCGGTATCTGACAGATTTTCTGCCCGGACAGAGAAACGTCAGCACCAATACGATTAAATCCTACCGCGATACCTTCAAGCAATATCTTAAGTTCATGCAAGAGGAACATCAGATCAGGCCGGAAAAGATTTCGTTCACTTCAGTGACCATGTCAAGTATTAAAGATTTTTTAAACTGGCTCGAATCTTCTAAAAGTGTGAGTACCAGCACCCGGAACCAGCGGTTAGCTGCCATTCACAGTTTCTTCAGATATGCACAGTGCGAGAATCCAGAAATCCTATTTGAGAGCCAAAAAATACTCGGCATTCCCTTTAAGAAAAAGCAACAACAGACAATAGCACATCTCACTAAGAATCAACTTGCCTATTTGTTCGAACAACCTGATACATCCACGAAAAGAGGGCGCCGCGATTTGGCATTAATGGTCGTTTTATACGATGCTGGCGCAAGAGTCCAAGAATTGATCGACCTAAAGGTCTGTGACGTAAGATTGGCCCAACCCGCAACAATCACTTTGACCGGCAAAGGCAACAAAAAAAGGAACATTCCGATTATGGATAAGACTCGAAGCATCCTTGAAAACTATATGGCTGAAAACCATCTTCTTGAAAACGGGCGACAGCAAAGTCCCTTGTTTCACAATAGTAGATACCAACCGTTTACTAGACCTGGTATCACATACATCCTCGAAAAGTATTTCAAGCAAGCAAAGCTTAGGAACCTTGATGAGGGATTTCCAAATAAACTGCATCCGCATATGCTGAGGCACTCAAAAGCTCTACATCTGTTGGAATCCGGAGTCAATCTGATCTATATCCGTGATTTATTGGGGCATGTGAGTGTGACAACAACTGAGATTTATTTGAGGTTTGATACGGAGCTCAAAAGAAAGGCTTTAGAAGCAGCATATCCTCAAGTAAGCAGTGAGGATACTCCGGAATGGGAGGAAAACACGGATATCCTTCAGTGGTTGCAGGACCTTTGCCATTCATAATTATTATAGAAAGATTTTCGGAAATGCATAGAGATGATTCTAAGGCGCTACCGAAAATCTTTCCATAACTAAATACTTTCGATAATTTCCGTTATGGTAATTTTTCCATAACGGAAAGACCCACCTCTCGGTGGGGTTAGGTATGGAAGCCCTGGAGAGAGGCCATCGCGTCAGCTTTGTGGCTATGGATACCCTCCTCCATTTACTCAAGACACAAGACATTACACGAACATCGCAGGCTCGCATGAGACGTATTCTAGGTTCGGATCTTGTGATCATTGACGATCTTATGTTCATGGCCATGGATAAGAATGAGTCAAACATATTCTTTCAATTTATTAATAAACTCTATGATCAATCGTCGATCATTCTAACGTCCAATAAGGGACCAGAGGAATGGGGTGAATTATTGGGCGATCCGGCCATAACTACTGCTATTCTGGATCGAATTTTGCATAAGAGCGAGGTGATACAGTTAAGTGGAGATAGCTTCCGTCTCAAACACAGGGAAACCATATTTGGAAACTTTTAGGTGTTAAAACTTATTTAGCGAAATCTGCTCAAAGGTACTTGACGGTTACAAAAGGCCAACGAGAACTTGATTTTTATCGGTTCCACGGCCACGTTTTCCACCTTCTGTTGGGGAACCGATATACATGTCATCGAGTTCCACATAACCGGACAACATATAAAAAGAATCTCGATCCCCCATTGCTTTCCGGATTTTATGCAGCATGAGCCAAGCGGTTGGATACGAGATCTCTAATTCTCTCGTCAACAGGCTCGCAGAAACACCACGTTTATCATGGGAGACGAGATAAATCGCATTGAACCATTTCCGCAGGGAAGTATGTGTTTTTTCAAAGATGGTTCCCACACAAACAGTGGTTTGATGCCCGCAATTCCTGCATTCATAAAGCGGAAGCCGACGCGTTTGGATTTTATAAGCTGCTGTATGCTGGCAGTTTGGACATACGAATCCATTTGGCCATTTCATGTTAAACAGATGTTCATGACAAGCTTCTTCCGTTGAAAATTGCTTTTGAAACTGAATCAGTGTTAATGAATTTTGCTTCGCCATACATACACCACCGAACGTATTTTGTACCAGTATCGCCAAAATACGTTCGTCATAAAACAGTAAACTGAATTAACTTAATAGCCAAATTATTTTTTTTAATCGTTTAAGCGTACATACGTTTTTTTAGTTATCTGTTCAGATAACCTATGTCCACGGAAGTAGATTACCTACTCCGTCCTACTTCTGCGTTTTTTTTTTTGAATAAGGTATCGCAACCCATTCATACAGATTATCAAGCGAGCATCCTAATTCAGCAGCAATACTCATGGCATTTTCAAAACTCATTTTTTATTGTCATGACAGTAAGCATCGATCTGACTTTTAGGCATATCCAATCGCTCAGCTAACTCTTGTTGCGTCATACCCTTTTTATTCAATAATTGCAGAAGTAGCCAACGACTTAGTTTGTACTCCATAGGAAGTCGCCTTTCTGAAATTTTACATGAAAATTATACCAAAAAATCAAATGAGGTGATATTTAAAAATGGCGCAAATTGAAAAAAGAGGGGAAGGAACTTATCGTTTAACAATTGAAGCTGGTTTTGATTCCAATGGGAAAAGAAAAAGGCACAGAAAAACAGTAAAAGCAAAAAATATTACAGAAGCAAGAAAGGAATATGCTAAATTTTTAACTGAAATTGAATCGGGCACTTATATAAAACCTGAGAAAATGACGGTTGATTCATTTGTTAATAATGAATGGCTTAAAAAATTTGCTGAAACAAATTATTCACCCACAACGTTAAAGAAATATATTGGGCAACTAAATGCTCATATTTTACCTGAGATCGGCCATAAACAATTGGATGATATAAAACCTCTTCACCTTGTAACATACTTAAATAAACTTGAACAAAACGATATAAGGAAGGATGGTCGTGTAGGGAAGCTTTCAGCCGCAACCATAAAAGATATATATAAAATCATGAAAAGTGTTTTTAATAAAGCCGTAGAATGGAAAGTAATTAGTAGTGATCCAATGGATGGAGTGAGCCAACCAAAAGTAGAACGCAAAAAAATGAAATATTATACATCTGATGAAGCTCAAGAAGTAATCGAAGCCTTATATCAAGAACAAGACCAATGGAAGATGTATTTCTTGGGGGCTTTCGTCGTGGCGAACTCACCGCATTAGAGTGGTCTGATATCGATTTTGAAAATAATACAATAACAATTCGAAAATCATTAGCATTAACAAAAAATGGACAAGCAGTAGTAAAAGATCCGAAGACTGAAGAATCATTCCGTACTGTAGATATGCCTCTTTGGTATATGGAGGAATTAAAAATATATTATCGTGAATGGATTAAAGAAAAATTAAAGCTCGGGGATATGTGGCAAGGCGAAGATCACCAATACGTATTCCACGGCGGATTCGGTAAACCATATTATTTCACCGTGCCGACAGAACAGTGGAAACGAATTTCAAAACGTCATGGATTGAAACAAATTCGTTTACACGATCTTCGACATACAGCAGGTACATTACTTATAGAAGCTGGATTGGCACAAGGTATTGATACAGACATTACACTCAAAGCGGTGCAAGAACGTTTGGGCCATAAAGATTTCAAAACCACTGCAGATATATATACCCACGTAACCAAGAAAGCATCCAAGGCCCTTGCAGAACAATTAGATAAATTTGACCCGAAAAATTTCGTCAACAAGTCGTCAATAACAGCAAAATAAACACTTTTTCGTCAACATCATAAAAAGCACGAAAACCCTTGATATACAAGGGTTTTCTTATGGTCGGAATGACAGGATTTGAACCTGCGACCTCTACCTCCCCAAGGTAGCGCGCTACCAGGCTGCGCCACATCCCGATTATCTCATTCAAATATTTATGAAATCCAAGAATAAAGGTTGGATTCAGTAATAAAAATAATATTGCATATGATGCAAATTGTCAAGCTGCCTTTTATCCAATAGCGCTTTGTTAACCGAGTTATTGATTTCTTATCCAATTCTTTACACTCTTCATGCAGGAATGGAAATTGAGGAAGAGAAAACAATACGTGTAGAAACTTATTGAAATCCCATGAAATATTTTAATTTAGGGGAGTTGATCGTATGTTATGTCCACACTGCGGGCCAAAAGGCCATTTGGAACAAGTCGCTTTTTCTTCGGAATATGAACGGTTTCATTGTTCAGTCTGCGGTAAAACGTATGTATCATATGCACTTGGTAACGGTGAATTTACAGAACCTATACCTCTCTCTTCAAAGGGTAATAATCAAAACATCAAGTGAAAACGGATTTCTTACATTTACCCGATATCTATATTCGAAATAAAACAAGTGCTCATCAAACTTACAGCTATTCTATAACCGTCTGTAACTGGCGACGGCTATAGAATAGCTCGGCTGAATTTTGTTGTTCCTTTTCCAAACAGAAAACGAACTTTGCGAAAATTATTAATATAATGGTCAGATTTTCAAATGACTTTTTGGGATTGCTTTACTATCCATAATAGCTTGCAGCATCTATTCTTTCTATGCCGCTTAACATATAATCCAGTTCAATTTCCAAGTTTAACCGTAAAGGTCCGGGGATTTGTTCTAAAATTTCTGATACTTCAGGTATTTGTAAAGCATCAATCAGGTCAGGCTTATTATCCATTGTTTTAGTCCAACTACGAATCTGATCAAGAAAATTATAATATGCATCTCCAAAACGGTAAGCATCAATTTCAACACTTTCTAGATCGCTCATTTGCATGTATTCCCAGTTATCTAATAAAATGATAAGAGATTCTTTTACTTCTTTGTTCATCGAAACCAGCTCCCTTGTATCAGAATTTTAAATTGCAGATCATTTTAAATGATTGTGATTTTTTTCACGTGATGTACAGCAATAAATTTAACTTGTAGGTAGTATACCTTTTCTAAAAAAAGTAAAAAATAGCAAGAATGACTTATTTTTATAATCCTTTTGAACTATCTTATTTGATTTCATTTAAACGGACTGAAGTATGCTCAAAGCCAAGAATACTCACATTATGAATCACAAATCTGTTTCAAAAACAAAAAAACCACTTTACTGTTTTTCACAAACAATAAAGTGGTGCACCGCGATCTATTTCATTTTCATTTGGACACATGATTTTTTCGATCCATAAAATCCATCAAAACAGTATTCTATAAGGTTTGGTCGGAATGACAGGATTCGAACCTGCGGCCTCACGGTCCCGAACCGTGCGCTCTACCAAGCTGAGCTACATTCCGTCAGGGATCTCTCCAAGAGAATTGATTTAAGAGTATCATTCCGAATGATAAAAGTAAATTCTTAGGAGGATACCGTTTGGCAAGAAGTCAAAATGTACTGCCTCTTTTAAAAAGAAGCAGAACAAAATTCAATAAAACTAGAAAACTAGGAATATCCAATGTTACGAATGAATCGACTCCATTAGTTTGGCAATTGTATGTTCAATAGATTGAATTCTTTGTGTAACTGATGTTAGCGCAACTGATTGTTCATACGTTACTTCTTTATTTTGCTCGACCCGAGATGTTATTTGCAGGAATAAATTTTGAACCTCATTTACAATTTTTCCAATTGCTTCGACAGACTCTGAACTCGATGTTGCAAGCTTCCGCACTTCATTCGCAACAACTGAAAATCCTCTTCCTGCCTCTCCAACTCTGGCTGCTTCAATAGCAGCATTTAAACCGATTAAATTACTTTGTGAAGCAATATGTTTGATAATATTCAGAACCTCAAAAATGCTTTTCATTTTGTCTTTTGATTCCGTTGTAATTCGATATGTATCTTGGCTGGCCGATGCCACTTGTTGTGCAGATGTAGAGATTTCCTCCACGGTTGCGGATATTTCCTGCAGATACGTATTCAATTCCTCAATTGTGTGAGAAAGAACTTTTACCTGCTCGTCATTTTTTAAAAGCATTTGTGTAATCCGGGAAGCAACGCCAACTACCGGTCGAACAATTCCAGGATCCCCAGTGATTCCCATGTTTGCAATTCGTACGCCATCGTATACGACTGGTATATTGATACCCGCTTTTGTAACTCCACCTGAACGAATTTCTTCATCTTTCGTAACGATACCTTCATCAATGACACCATCGACAACTTTTTTGGCGACCGGATGAAAATTTCCAATTCGTTTCCGGTCGGACGCAGCAAATATAATTCCATCCTTATCTGTCACCAGTACTGGATATCCGGATTCTTCCGTTAAGATGTCGCATATATTTTGGGCGATTTCTTTCGTTAGAAGAACTTGAGCATCTGCTTCCATAAACGGCTCCCTCACAGAAATTTAAATAGATTCTCTAGTTTATAATACCACAAAATTCTTAACAATTTCTTTAAAATATTTAACGGAAAAAAGCGATTTTCACACGCTATGTTTAGCATAAAGCATCCGGAAAAGCGATTGTGATCACCCTGTGATCAGTGATGAAAAAAGCCTTTCAGCAAAATGCTGAAAGGCCTTGATATAACTGTATTTCTGGTGCACCCGGCAGGATTCGAACCTGCGGCTGACACAGTTTAGGAAACTATCGCTCTATCCACCTGAGCTACGGGTGCATATGGCGGAGAGAGTGGGATTCGAACCCACGGTACGGGTAGTCCCGTACAACGGTTTTCGAGACCGCCTCCTTCAACCACTCGGACATCTCTCCACGATCAAAAAAATAAGTTTAAGTCAAATATACATTTCAATCAATTCCAAAAACCGTAAAATAAAAATGGTGCGACTGACAGGAATCGAACCTGTGGCCCCCACCGTGTCAAGGTGGTGCTCTCCCTCTGAGCTACAGTCGCATCATGGCGTGCCCTGAGAGATTCGAACTCCCGGCCTTTTGATTCGTAGTCAAACGCTCTATCCAGCTGAGCTAAGGGCACAGATCTATTAAAACACATGAAATGGAGGCGCCACCCAGATTCGAACTGGGGAATAAAGGTTTTGCAGACCTCTGCCTTACCACTTGGCTATGGCGCCATCGATGGTGAGCCATGCTGGACTCGAACCAGCGACACCCTGATTAAAAGTCAGGTGCTCTACCAACTGAGCTAATGGCTCAAATGGCTGGGGATGAAGGATTTGAACCTTCGCATGACGGAGTCAAAGTCCGTTGCCTTACCGCTTGGCTAATCCCCAATCAATGGGGTGAGTGATGGGAATCGAACCCACGGATCCCGGAGCCACAATCCGGTGCGTTAACCACTTCGCCACACCCACCATAAGAATGGCACAATAAACAGCAATAAAACAATGGCAGGGGCGGCAGGACTCGAACCCACGACATGCGGTTTTGGAGACCGCCGTTCTACCAGCTGAACTACGCCCCTAATCATGGTGGAGGGGGTAGGATTCGAACCTACGAAGCTTCCGCAACGGATTTACAGTCCGCCCCATTTGGCCACTTTGGTACCCCTCCATGCTGGAGCCACCTGCCGGAATCGAACCGGCGACCTCATCATTACGAGTGATGCGCACTACCGACTGTGCTAAGGTGGCAAAGTTAAAACGTATTTTATACTTCCGAATACTAATTGAATAATTTTTGTTGGTATGCAGAGTTCGCTATAAGCCACGTTCTGTAATTCCGTGTTGCAAACGGCAACCAGCCTCACACAGAATTAGTAGTCATCTATCTATCGTCATACGACGATCCACCCTTGGGTTCATTTCCCCTCAGGCAATTCCCCTACCATAATTTGGGTTTCTCGCAGATGGGGTTTACCTCGTTCCACTCTTCCCATCGCTGGAAAGACTCGTCTCTGTGGCACTTTAAGACTAATCAGAACTCAGAGAGTCCTTTTCATCGCCGTCAGTATATTCATACTGCCCTAGCTTATTGATTGGCTAGGCATCCAAACTCTAAGCATCGCAGCTTAGGCGAGCGTGGACTTTCCTCACCATAATGAAAATTATGGCGCGACTACTCACTAACCCTGCAGTGAATGGAGCGGGCGAAGGGAATCGAACCCTCGACCAGAGCTTGGGAAGCTCTTGTTTTACCACTAAACTACGCCCGCAAATGGTGGCTCGGGACGGAATCGAACCGCCGACACGAGGATTTTCAGTCCTCTGCTCTACCGACTGAGCTACCGAGCCTTTACAAACGACAGACATTATAATATCAAAAACAAATATAAATTTCAATATATTTATTTTCTGTTGGTGACCCCAAGGGGATTCGAACCCCTGTTACCGCCGTGAAAGGGCGGTGTCTTAACCGCTTGACCATGGGGCCAAACAAAAATGTACTTTCAAAACCAGATGCGAATTCTACCGTACCCTTTGCGCACTTATGCCTTATCGTATAGGTTAAGTCCTCGACCGATTAGTATCTGTCAGCTCAATGTGTCGCCACACGTACACTCCAGACCTATCAACCATGTCTTCTTCATGGGGTCTTACCTAGCTTCCTAGTGGGAAATCTCATCTTGAAGCGGGCTTCGCGCTTAGATGCTTTCAGCGCTTATCCCGTCCCGACTTGGCTACTCAGCGATGCAGTTGGCACCACAACTGAGACACCAGCGGTCGGTCCATCCCGGTCCTCTCGTACTAAGGACAGCACTTCTCAAATTTCCTGCGCCCGCGGCAGATAGGGACCGAACTGTCTCACGACGTTCTGAACCCAGCTCGCGTACCGCTTTAATGGGCGAACAGCCCAACCCTTGGGACCGACTTCAGCCCCAGGATGCGATGAGCCGACATCGAGGTGCCAAACCTCCCCGTCGATGTGGACTCTTGGGGGAGATAAGCCTGTTATCCCCGGGGTAGCTTTTATCCGTTGAGCGACGGCCCTTCCACTCGGCACCGCCGGATCACTAAGCCCGACTTTCGTCCCTGCTCGACTTGTAAGTCTCGCAGTCAAGCTCCCTTTTGCCTTTGCACTCGCCGCGCGATTTCCAACCGCGCTGAGGGAACCCTTGGGCGCCTCCGTTACGCTTTGGGAGGCGACCGCCCCAGTCAAACTGCCCACCTGACACTGTCCTCACACCCGCTTCAGGGCGTCGAGTTAGAAGCCGGATACTTCAAGGGTGGTATCCCAAGATTGACTCCACCAAGGCTGGCGCCCTGGCTTCGCAGTCTCCCACCTATCCTGTACATGAAGTACCCAACTTCCATATCAAGCTACAGTCAAGCTCCACGGGGTCTTTCCGTCTAGCCGCGGGTAACCTGCATCTTCACAGGTACTACAATTTCACCGGGTCTCTCGTTGAGACAGCGCCCAAGTCGTTACGCCATTCGTGCGGGTCAGAACTTACCTGACAAGGAATTTCGCTACCTTAGGACCGTTATAGTTACGGCCGCCGTTTACTGGGGCTTCAATTCAGAGCTTCTCCCGCAAGGGATAACCCCTCCTCTTAACCTTCCAGCACCGGGCAGGCGTCAGCCCCTATACATCGCCTTTCGGCTTAGCAGAGACCTGTGTTTTTGCTAAACAGTCGCTTGGGCCTTTTCACTGCGGCTCTCTCAGGCATTCGTAAAGAACACCCTACCAGAGCGCCCCTTCTCCCGAAGTTACGGGGCCATTTTGCCGAGTTCCTTAACGAGAGTTTTCCCGCGCACCTGAGGATTCTCTCCTCGCCTACCTGTGTCGGTTTGCGGTACGGGCACCGGTCCCCTCGCTAGAAGCTTTTCTTGGCAGTGTGAAATCAGGGACTTCGCTACTACAATTTCGCTCGGCATCACAGCTTGACCGTATGGAAGACGGATTTGCCAATCTCCCAGCCTTGCTGCTTGCACGGCCATCCAACAGGCCGCTCACCCTATCCTCCTGCGTCACTCCATTGCTAATTCTCCCACGAAAGTGACGGAACGCTTCGAAGCGTATTCCGATTACTTTCGCGGGGACCCATTCATTGATGTAAATCATAGATGGGAACGGTGACACGGTGGTACTGGAATTTCCACCAGTTGTCCATCGCCTACGCCTTTCGGCCTCGGCTTAGGTCCCGACTAACCCTGGGAGGACGAGCCTTCCCCAGGAACCCTTAGGCTTTCGGTGGACAGGATTCTCACCTGTCTTTTCGCTACTTATACCGGCATTCTCACTTCTCAGCCATCCACCAGACCTTCCGGTCTGACTTCCACTCGCTGAGAACGCTCCCCTACCACGTGCCGACAGGCACATCCATAGCTTCGGTGTCCGGTTTAGCCCCGTTACATTTTCCGCGCAGCGTCACTCGACCAGTGAGCTATTACGCACTCTTTCAATGGTGGCTGCTTCTAAGCCAACATCCTGGTTGTCTGTGCACCGCCACATCGTTTCCCACTTAACCGGAACTTGGGGACCTTAGCTGATGGTCTGGGCTGTTTCCCTTTTGACCACGGATCTTAGCACTCGTAGTCTGACTGCTGGAGATAAGGAAACGGCATTCGGAGTTTGACTGAGTTCGGTAACCTTGGACAGGCCCCTAGCCCAATCAGTGCTCTACCTCCATCCCTCTCGCTCCAACGCTAGCCCTAAAGCTATTTCGGGGAGAACCAGCTATCTCCGAGTTCGATTGGAATTTCTCCCCTACCCCCAGTTCATCCCCTGACTTTTCAACGTCAGTGGGTTCGGGCCTCCATTGCGTTTTACCGCAACTTCACCCTGACCAGGGGTAGATCACCCGGTTTCGGGTCGATGACCGCAAACTGCCGCCCTTTTCAGACGCGCTTTCGCTACGGCTCCAGCTTCTCGCTTTAACCTCGCTTGCGACCATCACTCGCCGGTTCATTCTACAAAAGGCACGCCGTCAGGCTAACCGGGGTCCCCGAAAAGTAATACTTTTTGGGGTGGTATGGCCCTCCGACTGATTGTAGGCACATGGTTTCAGGTTCTGTTTCACTCCCCTCCCGGGGTGCTTTTCACCTTTCCCTCACGGTACTGGTTCACTATCGGTTGCCAGGGTGTATTTAGCCTTAGGAGGTGGTCCTCCCGGATTCCCACGGGATTTCACGTGTCCCGCGGTACTTGGGGTTCGTCTCGAAGTCCATTTGGTTTCAGATACGGGATTGTCACCCTCTGCGATCGGCCGTTCCAGGCCGTTCTCCTACCCAATGGATTGATAACTTCGTATGAGACGCCCCGCAACCCCGCACATGCAAGCATGTGCGGTTTGGGCTATTCCCCGTTCGCTCGCCGCTACTTAGGGAATCACTGTTGTTTTCTTTTCCTCAGGGTACTTAGATGTTTCAGTTCCCCTGGTGTACCTTTCCGACCCTATGGATTCAGATCGGAATCCTGCGGTATGAACCGCAGGGGGTTGCCCCATTCGGAGATCCCCGGATCAACGCTTGCTTACAGCTCCCCGGGGCGTTTCGGCGTTCGCTCCGTCCTTCATCGGCACCTGGCACCTAGGCATCCACCATGCGCCCTTACTAACTTAACCTAGGCGACTCTACCTATCGGCTTCGAATTGCGTTGTCAGATCTTTCGTTCATCGTTCACATAATTCCATTATGCTCACTTCTTCACGAAATCTCTTCCTAGCACTTCTTGCCGCTAGCGAGTCGCAGTTTGGCGGCAAATGATTCTTTCCCTTTTCCAAACCTAGGCGACTCTACCTATCGGCTTCGAATTGCGTTGTCAGATCTTTCGTTCATCGTTCACGTAATTCCATTACGCTCACTTCTTCACGAAATCTCTTCCTAGCACTTCTCGCCGCTAGCGAGTCGCAGTTTGGTGCTGCATAAAACATGCATACCAAAAAATCGTTAAGCGCTCGGGTAAAACATTTGATGAAATTGTGTACTGCTTGCGCAGTTACCACGCATTGTATTCATCCTGTATACGATAGAATTCGCTATCCAGTTTTCAAAGAACATCAAGAACAAAGAACATAAAAAAGCCATTCCATATTCACGCTTCCTTGCGGAAGCAGGAAATCCATCTTAATACGCTGCATCCGGCGATGCAACCATCAGATGTTTCCAGTTGAGGGAGGTTCCCTCAAAACTAACCAAGTGCAGGGCAATGTTCGTGTAACACAAACATTCTTTTTCGCATCCCCATAAGGGACTTATATTCCTTAGAAAGGAGGTGATCCAGCCGCACCTTCCGATACGGCTACCTTGTTACGACTTCACCCCAATCATCGACCCCACCTTCGGCGGCTGGCCCCAAATGGTTGCCCCACCGACTTCGGGTGTTGTCAACTCTCGTGGTGTGACGGGCGGTGTGTACAAGGCCCGGGAACGGATTCACCGCGGCATGCTGATCCGCGATTACTAGCAATTCCGGCTTCATGCAGGCGGGTTGCAGCCTGCAATCCGAACTGTGAACGGTTTTCAGGGGTTGGCTCCGCCTTGCGGCTTCGCATCCCGTTGTACCGCCCATTGTAGCACGTGTGTAGCCCAGGTCATAAGGGGCATGATGATTTGACGTCATCCCCGCCTTCCTCCGGCTTGTCGCCGGCAGTCACCTGTGAGTGCCCAACTGAATGCTGGCAACACAGATCAAGGGTTGCGCTCGTTGCGGGACTTAACCCAACATCTCACGACACGAGCTGACGACAACCATGCACCACCTGTCACCGCTGCCCCGAAGGGAAGGTGTATCGCTACACCGGTCAGCGGGATGTCAAGACCTGGTAAGGTTCTTCGCGTTGCTTCGAATTAAACCACATGCTCCACTGCTTGTGCGGGCCCCCGTCAATTCCTTTGAGTTTCAGTCTTGCGACCGTACTCCCCAGGCGGAGTGCTTAATGCGTTAGCTTCGGCACTGGAGGTGGTACCCTCCAACACCTAGCACTCATCGTTTACGGCGTGGACTACCAGGGTATCTAATCCTGTTTGCTCCCCACGCTTTCGCGCCTCAGCGTCAGCAATCGGCCAGTAAGGCGCCTTCGCCACTGGTGTTCCTCCACATCTCTACGCATTTCACCGCTACACGTGGAATTCCCCTTACCTCTCCGACGCTCAAGCACTCCCGTTTCCAAGGCCATCCCAGAGTTGAGCTCTGGACTTTCACCCCAGACGTGAAATGCCGCCTGCGCGCGCTTTACGCCCAGTGATTCCGGACAACGCTTGCCCCCTACGTATTACCGCGGCTGCTGGCACGTAGTTAGCCGGGGCTTCCTCCTCGGATACCGTCAACGCACGGGCATTTCCTCCCGTACGGGTTCGTCTCCGAAGACAGAGTTTTACAACCCGAAGGCCTTCATCACTCACGCGGCGTTGCTCCGTCAGGCTTGCGCCCATTGCGGAAGATTCCCTACTGCTGCCTCCCGTAGGAGTCTGGGCCGTGTCTCAGTCCCAGTGTGGCCGGTCACCCTCTCAGGTCGGCTACGCATCGTCGCCTTGGTGAGCCGTTACCCCACCAACTAGCTAATGCGCCGCGGGCCCATCGAATCGCGGTCCGAACGGACCTTTTCGTCTCCCTTCATGCGAAGGAAGAAACTATCCGGTATTAGCACCCGTTTCCGGGTGTTATCCCAAACGATTCGGCAGGTTGCCCACGTGTTACTCACCCGTCCGCCGCTAACAATGCAAAGCAAGCTTTGCATCGTCCGCGCGACTTGCATGTATTAGGCACGCCGCCAGCGTTCGTCCTGAGCCAGGATCAAACTCTCAAATGAACACTTAGTGCTTCAGCACTTCGTGTGAATTTACTCCGCAACCGAAGGTCGTTGAAGTTTCCACAAAAAATCGCTTAGCAACCGAAGCATTTGACCCTGTCAGAATCAATACTGACTAATGACAGGAGTTACATAATAACTCCCTGCACTTGTTTAGTTTTCAAGGAACTTCTTAAATAGTATTCCAATCATCAATAGTATTCCAGTTATCTTCAATGACATACTGTCGAAGCGACGTTTATCAATATATCAAACATTATTCATTTTGTCAAACATAAAATCCATGGCAAATCATAGTAATTTACAATTCACCATTCCGATATCAAAAATTATTTTGCTGCTTCTTCCAGATACAGATGGTCCGATCCGTACTGATGTTGATTGTGAACATGTAAAGACGGCTGGCAAATCTCCATCGGTTCATTCAAGATCATATCGGGAGAAATCACTCGATCCGCGCCAACGCTTCGATATGCGGCTGCATTCGGCCTTTTTTCTGCAACAACGATTACATACGGAATTTTCGCTTCCTTTAATGATTGTACGATAAGAGCCGTTTCCACAATATCATCTTCAAATACTATTGCAACATCAAACTGCCTTAAAGATGAGTGCTCATGAAATGCCGATCGCTTTGATTCCACCTGTAAGACATGCAATCCTTCACTATGTTTTTGAACCCACTTCGAGTGTTCCGATCGGCAATCCAAAATCGACACGCGATTTTCTGATTGGACAAGGGATTGTGCATAAACAATTCCGACTGTTCGGATGGTTGATACCAATACATTTGGCATATTCAATCAACTCCTGTTTTTGTGCAAAACAAAAAAGACCTACAATTTTAGAAGGTCCTACTGACCTCCTTGCAATTGCCTACGAAGTTAGCTGACGGGTTAGGACGGCAAGGAACATACATCCTTTCTGCAAACAAACAGAATTCACCCCAAAAAGTGGTTCCTCCGTTCTCATTGTTTTGAGATTCGGCTTTATGCAATTGTATAGTACTATTATATCACCAAATTCAAAAAAACGTCATATATTGAGGTTCTTTTCTCTTGTAGTCAGCCAGTTTTTATGAACGACCTGCAAATATTCCCGCATGGTTTGCTCCGCCAAATTGGGCTGCTGCCGTTTCACTGCATCATATATATCCTGCAATTGTTTTAAAACGATATGCAAATATTGTGTTTCATTATGTACGAGTTGAATCACACTGCGCAAAGGCTCCGCAATAATGGACATGTAATTCATAAAAATCGAATTATGAGTTGCTTCTGCAAGATAGATATGAAAATATATATCTTCACGGGCCCGAATCTCCGGATCTGTTGCTATTTCCAAATTGAACAACATTTGTGCCAATTTCGAAAGATCTTCTTCATTCCTTCGTTCTGCTGCAAATTTGGCAATCCCTGTTTCCATTAAAAAACAAACGTCCATCAATTCATTCATGTGATTTACGCCAAGCAAAAAGGCTGCATTCATCGGCTGTGTAATTCTTTCCACATCAACCGTATGGACAAATGTCCCTTCCCCGTGACGAAGATCTATCAGACCCATCCCCTGCAGAGCGCTAAAAGCTTCACGGACTGTTGCACGGCTCACACCGAACTGTACAGACAATTCTTTTAGCGGCGGCAACTTATCTCCCGGCTTCAGTTCACCTGCTGCAATCATTTGGCGTATCTGATCCGCCACTTGTTCGTAAATTTTTTTTGACCGAATTTTTTTTACTTCCATGGTCACACGAACCTTTCATCGTCAATCCCCATAAACACACATACTATGTGATTCTCATTAATTATAGAAAACCAGCGCATTCGCTTACAAGAGGATGTTCAAAAAGCAGTCAAAACTCCACGGCGGATTGCTTTGTCGAAGCACTCCTTGTGTCTTACTTAACCACTTTTTATACGAAAATAACATTTTCATATCATGTGATGGCCATAAGGCCATGAAAGTTTTGAACACGCACTGCAAGAACTTATTTTCTCTTCTATATTAAAAAAACGTTCTAAAATATAACATCTGTCTAAAAAGAACCTACTGCAGAAGAGAAAATCCAAAAGAAAGAAAAACCCCGCGCAAGGCGAGGTTCGTAATGGAAAGAAAATTTTAGTCTCTGCGTAAACTTACTCCAAAAAAGCGCAAGATAAAAATAAACAGGTTTACGAAATCCAGATAAAGACTTAAAACAACCAGCGGTACGTCTTCCTGCGCCACGCCATAACGGGCAATTCGGCTTACATCAAACAATACATAGCCGATAAAGATGAGGATGCCGATTACACTGTATATCATTTCCGCTTGCGTGGAGAACGGAATAAAAATGTTTACAATCCCCATCCCCACAAGCGCAAGCACGCCCATAAACAAAAATCCGCCCAAGAAATTAAAATTTGCCTTGGATATGGCTGCATACGCGGCTGCACCGCCAAAGGCGATGACTGTTACTAGAAATGCACGGTAAATGATGTCAATTCCATATTGATACGCAAAATTATAAACAATCGGGAACAATGTCATGCCCGAAATAAATGTGAACGTATAGACAAAAGCGAACCCGACTGCTCTTCTGCGCCGCATGAAAGTAGCAGCGAAGATCATGACTACTTCAATGATCGAGAGCGGCAGAAAGAAAGCGCCCGGTACAAATTGTCCTGCATATAGTCCAATCGTACCGATCAACAAGCTCAAGAAAAAGCTCGGCAACACGCGTGCAGGCCCATACTGCCGTTGTGACACAGAACCATAATCATACATAGAGAATCCCTCCTTAAATCGTATTGTATAACAAAATTGCAATTTTTTCACTAATTCTCGCTGATTTTGGCCGATCCTGCTGCCGCCACATGTTTCTATTACTTATATATGGCTTGCCCTCCTGATTCATACTGCTGAAACCATTAGCTTCGTCAACCTTTTTCGCCAAACTTTTCGGCGCAGTGCTTTAGCGCTTGAGTCGAGACTTATCCCCATGTGGGGATTATACTATTGACATCTAAAATTTTTACTTTCCGATAGTACAAGATACTTTAATTATCATTTTATCCAATTCCGGCAATTGTTAACACCCGGACAATCCGTTTGGCCTGCTGATCATGAATTCGTCCTGTTCCACATCATAATCAATCGAAAGGCTCTGCAGATAATTCAGAGCAAATGGGTCGATATAAAAAGCAATATCTTGCATGTGCAACGTTTGATCACCGGTTATTGACTCATCCAGAGTCAGTTTGAATGATGCCCCGCCTCAGCCAGGTACGACAGATACACGGACACCCGTGCTTTCCGACTCACCCGCCAAAATGTCTTTCAACTTCTTCGCTGCTTCTTCCGATACGAAAAACGGCTGTTTATCCATAATTTTCACTCCATCCCCTTCCACTTTGAAAGAATTTTCAGATGAACATTCGGAAACGTAAATTGTTCCAACTCCTCAATCGGTACAAAACAGTGGCCGCTGTCTTTATCTGAAACTTGCGCCAGGAGCGATTGCTCGCTCTCTGACAGGAAACATTTATACACATTCATGTTCCATTTAATATGAGAAAATACGTGTTGTACCGTAAAAAAACGCTCACCTATTTGCAATCGGAAACCATATTGTTCATAAAAAGAGGTTTGCAGTGATGTTGGCTCATCCTCTCCTGTCACCTCATATGTAGGCAACTGCCATAATCCGGCCAGCAAGCCCTCATTGGAACGGCGGTTTATCCAAATCTTCCGCTCCTGCTCGATCAGCGGGACAACGATCTGTTGTTCCCGGGGCGGTTTCTTTTTTTCTTTGACAGGCAGCTCTTTTTGTACGCCTTCCGCGTATGCCCGACAGACGGTTTGAACCGGGCAGCCCAAACAGCGCGGATTGCCGGGAATGCATACAAGCGCGCCGAGTTCCATGAGACCTTGGTTAAACTGGCTTGCTTTTCCGGTTGGAATCATCTGCTGAACCATCTGCTCAATCGTTTTCCGTGTTTTTTGTTTGCCAATATCATCGTACAAATAAAATACGCGGGAAATCACGCGCATGACATTTCCGTCTACAGCGGGAATTTCCTTATTATATGCGATGCTAAGGACTGCACCCAACGTATACGGGCCAACGCCTGGCAAGTTTCCCATGGCATCCGGCTCATCCGGTACGATTCCATTATAATGTGTTTGTACTTCCCGCACCGCTTGATGCAAATTGCGCGCACGGGAATAATACCCCAAACCTTCCCACGCTTTTAAAACGCGGTCTTCCGGTGCGTCCGCCAGTTCCTGAAGTGTGGGGAACTGCTCCATAAATCGTTCGTAATAGGGAATGACAGCTTCTACGCGAGTCTGCTGCAGCATGATTTCCGATACCCATATTCGATACGGATCCCGTTCTCTTCTCCACGGCAGTTGACGTTTGTTTTTTTCATACCATTGCACCAAAAGGTCTGCAAACGCCATTGCCTGATGCTGATCATATCTCTGTGTATGTTTCAATCGATTTCACCAGTTATTTTAAATTTTCAGGGTTGAGACATTTCAATTTATCGATCACAAACAGCCCGTCTTTGCGAATCAATACATCATCGAAATAAATCTCGCCGCCGCCGTATTCCGGCCTTTGTATACACACCATATCCCAGTGAATGGAAGACTGATTGCCATTGTACGCATCGTCATAGCAATTTCCCGGTGTAAAATGGAAGCTGCCGGCGATTTTTTCATCAAATAAAATATCTTTCATCGGATGCAATATGTAGGGATTGACGGCAATGCTGAATTCTCCAACATAACGCGCCCCTTCATCCGTATCGAAAACTTCCGTGATGCGTTTTGTATCATTGGCGGTCGCATTGATGATCTTTCCATTTTGAAATTCCAGATGCACTTGTTCGAACGTAAATCCGGAATAAGGTGACGGCGTATTGAACGTAATATGTCCGTTCACCGAATCCCGAACGGGTGCCGTATACACTTCACCATCCGGAATATTCATTTCACCTGCGCATTTGACTGCCGGGATATCTTTAATGGAAAACGCCAAATCAGTCCCTGGTCCGACGATATGTACACGATCTGTCCGGTTCATCAATGCTGCCAATACATCCATTGATTTGGACATCTTCTGATAATCGAGGCAGCATACATCGAAGTAAAAATCGGCAAACGCCGCTGTACTCATATTGGCCAATTGCGCCATCGAATGGTTCGGGTAGCGCAAAATACACCATTTGGTGCGTTTTACCCGTTCATCAAAGTGCACCGGCGTTTGATAAAATTTGGACCAAATCTTCATTTTATCTGCCGGAACATCCGCCAGTTCATTAATATTGGCGCCTGCCCGGATGCCGATATACGCATCCATGTCTTTCATTCGATCGACTTCATATTTTGCCATCGTTTTGATTTGCTCTTCCGTACATTCCAGCAAAATCGCCCGCAGCAACTCATTATTTTTGTTTGTAACAAACGGCTGCCCGCCGGCCAGATACGCTTGCCTGACGAGTTCTTGCGCAAGCGGCAACGCCGAATCAAATACTTCGATCAGCACCTTTTCTCCTTGCTGCAGCTTCACGCTATATTGAATCAAAGTTTGCGCCAATTGTTCGATTCTTGGATCCCTCATATAAGCATCGCCTCCCGTGTTCAAACATTTTATTGCTTACTTTTTATTACTTGCAGTCTATACCTTATTCTTTGTAAAAACAACACAAATTACTTGCCCCTTTTCTTTTGTAAAAACAAGGATGGGTAATCCGCATGGCACGCTGCACAAACTATAGCGGGGAGGTGTGTAGAATGTTCGAACTGATGAATACATTTATGCCTCGCAGAAGGAATAACGGGATGGGCATGTTTACATCCATGCTCGTCGGGGCAACTGTCGGCATTGCTGCTTGGGAAGTCACCCGCAGAGCCATGAGCGGGAATACAGGCGGGCAAATCACCGACAAGGCAATCAATCAAATGGCGGATACTGTCATGCAATCCCTGAAGTAATCCAAGTCGCAAGATCATTGCAAAAAGGATTCGGGTTGTGTTTCCATGACCCGAATCCCCAATGATCGATCATTCAAGGTTGTACGATCCCGGCATTGCGCTCATTCTTTAAAAGCGGCCGCCCATTATTTAAAAACAGTCCCTGCAAAATCTGACAACTTCTTGCCGGAATCATCAAGTACGTCCGCATGTAAACTGTTGCCGTGGGAATCCATTGTCACGATTGCCACGAAACCTTCCACCTGCAAATGCCACATGGCTTCCGGCACGCCAAATTCCTCCAAAAAGTCAACATCATCTACATTTTTTACACATTTTGCATAATATTGTGCCGCACCGCCGATTGCATTCAAATACACTGCGCCGCTTTCCGCAAGTCCTTTTAACGTCTTTGGCCCCATGCCGCCTTTGCCGATCACAGCACGTATGCCAAATTTCTTGATAATATCTGCCTGGTATGGTTCTTCACGGCTGCTTGTCGTAGGTCCGGCAGCTTTTACTTCCCAGTTGCCATCCTCTTTTTTCAGCATGACAGGTCCGCAGTGATAGATAACCCCGCCTTGCAAATCCACAGGCGCATCATGGTCCATCAGATATTTGTGCAATGCGTCGCGCCCGGTATGCATCGTGCCATTGATCACGACGACATCTCCCACCCGCAATGAGCGAATCTGCTCTTCCGTGATTGGCGCCTGCAACACGACGCGGCCTTCATCCGATTGCTTGACAGCTTCTTCGATGGCAGATTGTTGTTCAACCGCTGCATCTTCTTTGTATAACCAGTTTTTAATTTCTCCCGTATCGGCATCAATGATGGCGCCGAGGCGGCGAAATGCCCAGCAGTTATACGCGACAGATACGAAGAAGCTGGCCGGCAAGCGGTTCATGACGCCGATTTTGCAGCCGAGCAAGCTGACTTTTCCGCCAAAGCCCATTGTTCCGATACCCAATTCATTGGCATGCTCCATAATATACGCTTCCAAATCGGCAAGTTCAGGAATCGGGTTTACATCGTCCGCTTTACGGAATAATTGCTCTTTTGCCAATTGGTATCCTGTCGTCCGGTCCCCGCCGATCCCGACGCCGATAAATCCGGCGCTGCAGCCTTGTCCTTGCGCCTGAAATACCGCATGAAGAATGCATTTGCGAATTCCATCCAGGTCACGGCCGGCTTTTCCGAGACCCTCAAACTCTGTCGGCAAGCTGTACTGAATGTTCTTATTTTCACAACCGCCGCCTTTTAAAATCAGTTTGACTTCAATTTCATCTTTTTCCCATTGTTCAAAATGAATGACCGGGGTGCCTGGTCCCAAATTGTTTCCGGAATTTTTGCCGTTCAAGGAATCGACTGAGTTTGGACGCAATTTGCCGAGCTTTGTCGCCTCCGCAATCGCTTCATGAATCGCTTGTTTCATCACGATCTGATTGGCGCCGACCGGTGTGTGAATCTCAAATGTCGGCATACCTGTATCCTGACAAATCGGTTGTTGCTCCGTTTCTGCCATATAAATATTTTCTGCAATTGTGCTCAATGCCAACGAAGAACGCGTGCCTACTTCTTCGTCCACTCTGGCTTTGGCAATCGCTCTGCGTACATCCGGCGGCAAATTCGTAGAAGTTTCAATAATCAGTTTCAAAATGCTTTCTTTAAATGCTTTCATCATTTTCAGGCTCCTTTATCCGATATGGATGTGTCCTGTCATGGGCGCATCTCTTTTTCCGAATTCTATTATAACGAAATTACAAAAGTTTTTCATAGAAAAGATTTGTAAGAAGAGATTTATAAAGCATCTATTCACTAGACTTGATCATCCCGAGATATTCTCTGGCAGCTCGAATGTTATATTCTTTTTCTTCTGCCAGCAACAAATTCCGCACCGCATGTTCAGCCAGATCGCTGCCGATTTTCTTTAATGCGACCAATGCATATTGTCGCACTTGGGGATTGGAATCTTGCAGACGCGGTATCAGATAGGGAACGGATTCCGCGGCGGCAATTTTTCCAAGCGCCGAGCAAGCCAGGCGCCTTGTATTGACTTTGGGACTGTCCAACAGTTCATACAACCGCCAAAGATGTGTATCATCCCTTTGCTCGCCGATCCGATGCGCTTCTTCATCTTCTGTCAGGAGCTTGACCGATTGTTTGGCAAGCATTTGTTCGGCAAGCGCCGGATTTGCTTCCGGATCTGCCAAACGATCGCATGCGGCTGCTGTTTCTGCCGCCGCATGCGAGAGATTTGGCTCTTCTGATGTTTTCCATGCATGTTCAGCATTTTTTCCTGGCACATGGAACTGTAGTCCGTGATTGCAAATATCGCAGCAAGAATCCGCCATTGATTTCCTGCCCTTTGATTCCCAACTCTGCGGATGATCCTGAAGTTCGTCCGATCCGTTCGGAAGAATTGAGGGCTGTGATTGAAAATAGGAGAGAATTTGCTGTCGGCGGCAAACATTCGTCTGTAGTAGGCGATACATCGCCAACAGTTTGTCTTGACGGCGATGTTTTAATTTTTGCAAATACCGCAGCGTCTGAAAACGACAGGTTTGCAAGCGTTCCAAATCCACTTCCACCAACATGCCAAGTGCATCGCTGTCGATGCGTTCCAAACAGCCAAGCTGCTCCCAGATATGAAATAAGAGCTCCCAATTGTCCTGTGTAACGGCTTGTGCTTGCAACAGCCATTCCCATTCGAGACGCTTTCCGGAGAGAGAGGGAGCTGCCAAAATACAAGCAACCGCCCTGTCATACACTTCACCTTGCGGATATTCACGTTTTAAGAAATATTGGTGAATTCCCCTGTCTTGGGGTTGATAAAAAACAGCGCAAACACTCGGTGCGCCATCTCGTCCCGCCCGGCCAGCTTCCTGATAATACGCTTCGATACTGCTTGGCATATGCAAATGCAGGATATAGCGAATATCCGCTTTGTCAATTCCCATGCCAAACGCGTTTGTCGCCACGACAATGCGCAGCCGATCATTGGAAAAACGTTCCTGAACCTGCATGCGGTCTGTTGCTTCCAACCCTGCATGGTAGTAGGCGATTTCCGTCGCGGAGTAATATTGGGAAAGAAACGTGCTGAACTGTTCGCATTCGTTGCGGGAGGGCATATAGACGATTCCTTTGCCCGTCTGGGAGTGTAGAAACTGCAGTCCGGAGAGCCATTTTTCTTCCCGTGTCTTGCATTCCCGAAAGTAAAAGGACAGATTGGGACGATTAAGACCTTTTTGAACCACCACAGGATGTACCATTTTTAACTGCTTGACAATATCGTTCCGCACAAATGTTGTGGCTGTCGCAGTCAGTGCAAGAATGGGAGGAGTGCCAATCTCTTGCCGAATGTCCCCAATCGCCAAGTAATCGGTTCGAAAGTCATGGCCCCATTCGGATATGCAATGGGCCTCATCGACAACCAGCAAGGATATATCCAATGTCTGCAATGCCCGGCGAAATTCCAGACTGCGCAGCCGCTCCGGCGCGATATACAAAATCTTGTACAGTCCCTGCCGCGTCTGTGAAATGCGCAATTTTACTTCTGTCGGATGTAATGCGCTGTTGATATATGTTACTGCCTGATAGCCTTTTTTCTTCAAGCTGTCCACTTGGTCCTGCATGAGAGCAATCAGCGGTGAAATGACCAGAGTGATCCCCGGCAAAAAAAGACTGGGAAACTGATAGCATAACGACTTTCCCGCACCGGTACTCATAATTCCCAATGTGTCCCGTTTTTGAAAAACAGAGCGAATCACTTCCATCTGTCCGGGGCGAAAACTTGCATAACCAAATCGATGTTGCAACGTGTCATACGCTTGTTTTCGAGTAATCACCCGTTTTCCCCACTCCTATCTCCTGCAGCGCTTTGACTGCCTTTCATATTCATCTATTGCAAGCATGGATTTTTAAAATTTCTCATACATTTATTTTAAAAGATGTTGTTCAAGCTGCTTGAAAATCACATTTTTACTGAGAATCGTAAAGGAGTTGCCATGACAAAACGATTTCGCAAAAAACGTTCCTCTGCCAATCCGCGCATCCGGGTGTTTATTGTCGTATTGTCGATGACACTCGCAACTTTATTTATTATAGCAGGAGTCATCGTTAACTATCGAGTCCCGACACGTTCCAATAATAAGGGTTTGGGAATTCCGGCAAACGTACAAGCTTTTTGGCCGCCGGTGTTTTCACAGACGATCTTTGGCAATGTAGTTCCCGGATTTTCCAATGCCAAGACGGATACGGCGCAAAATCCTTCCGGCATTCTGCTTGCAAATACAACCTTTTTCAGTCGTTTGCTGTCAGCTTTGACGGATATCAATTCAAACAACTTATGGTCGCTATTAAGCACGCAAATTCCCGTCCTGCATCCGAATGGCTACTTGCTGCATACGGATAATCCGACAGATGTGAACAAGTATACCAACCCGCCTACAGATCCAGGCACACAAGCAAAACAACCGGGCAACGGACAGGCAGCCCCTCCATCCGCTACAGACCCGCATACACAACTGCCGGGGGGAGGAAAACAATCCCTGCCGCAAATATACATTTATCAGACGCACAACCGGGAATCATTTCTGCCGGAATTAGAAAAAGGATTGCAGCCGAATCAAGCGTATGATCCGAATGTCAATATCACTCTGGTCGGGGAACGCCTCACGGAAGACCTGAATACGCGCGGTTTGACGACAATCCAGACAACCAACGACTATTGGAAATACGGCGATTATCCGTATTCGCGGAAAACTGTAGAAAAAGAATTGCAAAAATACCCTCAATTGTCCATGATTTTTGATATTCATCGGGATTCCGGCCCTCGTGATAAAACGACAACTGTAATCGACGGCAAAACCGTGAGCCGAATTTTCTTTATCATCGGCGGCGCGAATCCGAATTATCAAGAAAATCTGAAATTCGCCTCGTTGCTGAATAAAAAAATGGAGACATTGTATCCCGGCAAAGATGGACAGCCGGGCTTAAGTGAAGGAATTTGGGTTAAACAAAAAAATCCCAGCTATGATACCACATATAACCAGGACCTGAATCCCAATATGGTATTGATTGAAATCGGAGGACCTTATAATACATTGGACGAAGAGAACCGCGCTGCCGATCTTTTGGCAAACGTCATTCAATCCGTGTGGCAAGACGGGCACAAGCAGTGAACTCGTTGCAGCAGGCTGAGCATAATGGAACAGAGAGACAAAAGAAACAGAGAGACAGCAGTGAGCAGGTGGAGTGTCTGCCCACCTGCTCCCTGAAAGATTTTGTTTCCGCGAATACGTCGGGCGCTAAATCAACTGACTGCTAATCAGCACTATTTGCTTGTCGCTTTGACCTGCTTCACATCTTTTCCGCGAATGGCCTGTTCAAATGTGCCCCAGACTTCCGGTTGATAATCCCGAACCACACATGTGCCTTTGGCGAATACATGGCGAATTTGGTAGTCATCATCCAACATGACAAGATCCGCATCCATGCCTGCGTCAATCCGCCCTTTGGTCGGCAATTTCAGCACTCCGGCGACGTTCGTACTGATGATTTGTACTGCATCCTGAAGGGAAATTCCTTCTTTTATTACACAATCCCTTGCTTCTCTCCACAGTGTAGACACTTCACAAATTCCCATGCCAACCAATTTTCCATGTTCATCAAAAATCGGCGAACTGCCATTGCTGTCGGAACTCATCGTGATTCGGTCAAGATCGACTCCATGGTCCAGCAAATATTTGATCGCCTCGCTCGGTTTTACCGATACATGGTCATGTGCATCAGGAAAAATGCCTGAAGTAATATCTGTGTATCCGCCTTTCTTCCCGTAATTCACCGATTCCTCCAAGAGTTTGGGCTGCCGGTTCAAGTGTGTGGGACAAAATTGCGTGATCGGAATATCCGTTTTTTCCAAAATATCATAAAGAGCTTGAAGTCCTGACGGATCATCCCCTACATGCATATGGACAATGCCCGCCTTCCCTGCGAGCATGCCGCCGACGCGTGCTTCACTTGCCAGTCGGATCAATTCCTGATCGCTGGGATGTGTGGAGCGGTGGTCGGCAATGGCGATCTCGCCAATCCCGATGACTTTATCGATTAATATCAAATCAGACCTGGGGTTGTCTGTAATTGTCCGGGTCGGCACTTGATACGCACCGGAATACATAAACGTCGTGATTCCTTCCAATTCAAGTCCGCGCGCCTTCGCCAACAATCCTGCCACAGAACGGGTCGTTCCGTCTGTTCCCAAAACACCGACAACTGTTGTAATACCTGCTGTCGTCAGAGTGCTCAACATAATTTCCGGCGTACGGTTCTGAAATCCGCCTTCACCGCCTCCGCCGGCAATATGTACATGCTGATCAATAAACCCAGGCACGATTTTGCATCCGCTCCCATCGAAAACATCCACATCGATCACACCATCGAGAGCGATCTGTTCCCGCCGAATGGTTGGAGCCATACAGACAATTTTATGAAACGCGATGACTATATCTTGCTTCCCTTTGTATTCAGGTGTATAAACTTCCGCTCCATGAATCAGTGTAAACACAGTACTTCCTCCCATTTTCATTCTGTTGAGCATTTCATTTTCTGTATTTCATAAGCGTTGCAGCCACTAAAAAACAGTCAAAACCCTTGCTTGCCCGCTTTTTCGACACGCGCCAAAACATCTTATTCACATGTATGGAATGTCCATTTTCCACCAATACTATGCACGATTGCGCAGTACCGAATGAAAGGGGAAAGGGGGAGGCTTTTGGACAATACAAAACAAGCGTCTACAGTGATTCACAAATCCTTGAAACTCAATCGCGACTACTTGGATGAAACGTTAGGCGTAGGCAAAAGCTTCGATATTATTGCAAAAGAGTTTCATTTCGATGACCATAAAGCTGCCTGTTATTGCGTCAACGGTTTTTTTATGACAAACGGAATATTCCTGCTGGTTCGCAATATTGGCAAAGAAATTATCAATTTTGCGAAAAACAATCCATCATTTGAGCCGAACAATCTGGCGGAATATTTAAATACGCATATCTCCTTTGTCCAGGTCTCACTGGAAAAAGATATGAGCAAAGCTCTGACGCAAATACTGGCCGGCCCCATGGTTTGGTTTCTCGAAGGCTATGATGTAGCTGTTGTTGTCGATACTCGCGTATATCCGGCGCGAAGCCCTTCCGAATCAGAAGTGGAACGAGTCGTGCGCGGACCGCGGGATGCCTATACCGAAACACTCATTACAAATACCGCTTTGACACGCAGGCGAATTCGTGATCCAAACTTGCGGATGGAAATCTCGCAAATCGGCGAACGATCAAAGACGGATATTTGTATCTCGTATATCGAAAACTTGACAAATAAAGACTTGGTAAGCAGAGTAAAAGAACGCTTGAAAACCATTACGACTGACGGAATTCCCATGGCCGAACAGTCCCTTGATGAATATCTGGTAAATTCCCGGTGGAGTTCCCGCTGGAATCCATATCCCCTCGTTCGCTATACGGAACGTCCTGATATAGCAGCCAATTATTTGCTGCAAGGGCATGTGGTGATATTTGTCGATACAACACCGGAAGTGATCATACTTCCGACGACCTTTTTTCATCATTTGCATCACCCGGAAGATTATCATATGCGTCCGGCAGTCGGTACATATATGCGTTGGATGATCCTATTGGCGATCTTGATGTCGCTCTTCTTGCCTGCTGTTTGGCTGGAGTTTGCGATGCATCCAAAATTTTTGCCAAAATGGCTGTGGTTTATCGGGCCGGAAAAAGGCTCACACCATATTTCTCTGCCTTGGCAGTTGCTTTTTGTAGAGATTGGTCTGGACATACTGCGCAGGGCGATTATCAATACACCTTTGGCGCTTGCTTCTGCCATCGGTTTGATCGCAGGTATCGTATTCGGACAATTGACCGTTAAAGTGGGATTGATTTCCTCAGAAGCATTGGTCTATATCGCACTGGCAACCATCGGTTCTTTTGCAACATCGAGCATTGAACTTTCCAATGCCAATCGGATGACGCGCATCGCTTTGCTGATTCTCGTCGGATTTTTCCATATGTATGGCCTGATTGCCGGGATTCTTATATGGTTTATCTGGATGGCAAACGTCAAAACATTCGGCATCCCGTATTTATGGCCGCTGTTTCCGTTTGATTGGCTCGGGGTCAAGCAGATTTTGATCCGGCAGCCGGCTCCGGCTGAAATGTATCGGCCGAAAATTTTAAAAACCCAGGACATTACAAAGAAGTGAACCGTTTCTACGCTAAACTATGAAAGAATGAGAAAAAGAACGCACGAGAAAAGGAGTTCCCATTCGTCGGGAACTCCTTTTCTCGTGTAACAAGGGGATTGCCAATAATTTTGCGCATACTACTTTGGATGTTTCGGAATTTTATTGATTTGATCCCATATCGGCTTGGAAATCATGATCGGCACCTTTGCATTGAGATCAAAAAACATAAACGTAGTATCTTCCGCTACATTCCCCAGTTGCGGCATGGCATGCGACCACTGCATGCGAATTTGATAAATGTAGTGGTCTTTCTTGCCGACCCAGACAGTATAGCGGACGGGAAGAGCTTTCTCTCCTTGCGCCATATCTGTCATTTGACTCATGATCCCTGATGAAATATCGGCGGCATTCGCTTCAAATTGGTACACATATGTCGGTGTGCTGATCACCGTATCGTCCTTCAATTGATATACCTTTTTTGCGTAATTGGGAACAGGCTCCAAGGAACCAAATATGTTAAAACTTTTTTCGATTCGATTCGCCTTTGCCCAGCGATCATTCACTCTCACAACTGTCTGATCAGACGTTTGAATTACCATATAGCTTTTGCCGTCGATGACTTCATTCATATCCACCTGATCCGGATCCGCCACATGCCCGTACAAAGTGGTGGTTTTGGTAAAATTATTGGCTGTCGTCGATATGGATGCTTTCACACCGTATCGGTGAATCGATGCGGATTTTGCAAAAGCATCGCGCAAAATTGCCAGCGAACCAGCCGTTGCGGGGACAAGCTGCCCCCCCTGTGCAACGCCGTTTTGCGTTTGCGCGGCAGATGGCAATTGCAATGAACAACCGGTCAGAAGCAGGGAACCGGCGGCGATCGCCATCCACATTTTCTTCATCCAGGCAATCCGAACATTAAACATGCGCACGACCTCCCTTCCATGCCAACCGGACCACAAATGCAACAATTACATAAAGGCCGAACAATACAAGCAGCAACATTTGCACCGGAATCGAATGTTGACGCAAGACGTACATATTTTGATGCCCATAGTCTGTAACGAGCAGGTAGGATTGATGTGAGCCTTTTTCCGTTACCAACTGCGGGAATAATAAGGAATCCCTCGGAATCCTCCAAAGACGGTCTAATGTTCCATTTTGATACGTATAGCCCGTCACATAACGGATGCTGACATCCCGCACTTCAGAAGGAGAATTCGCTACAATTGTAACGTTCGGATCGTTGCCGATCTTGCCAACCGTTTCAAAGCGGAACGAATCTTTCGGACTCACCCACAGCGTTTGCCATTGGCCGTTTGGAGTAATTTTCAAAATTCGCGCAGGGACGGTATTGACCAACAACTCAGCCTGTCCGTCACCGTCGATATCTGCCATAATCACATCGCCGGGCAAAGGCGTGTCCAAATTGCTCGTATACGAGGCGAGCAGTCGTCCGCTTTTTATACCATAAACATCAATCCGGTTGTTTCCTTCTGCAAGGACTTGCTCTTGCGTGCCTGGAAGCACGTGAGCCGTGCCCAAAATCTTCTCATCTTTCGTTACAATAAACACCGGACTGCCTTTGTACATGCCAACGATGTGATTTGCAATGATTTGCAATTGGCCGGAATCGGACCTCTGTTGATTTTTTCCGTATCGGGATTGGAACACATCCCAAGCCAAATGATCCACATGCAACGTATGGCGCTCCAGATTCGTTTGCAGCACCGGAAAATTGCCCAGATCAAGAGCATTCTCAAGGATCTGCTGGGGCTGGTACAAAGGCCGGTACTCCTTCTGTACGAAACCTTTTACGTTGTACATGGTATACGTATCATACGGAAATCCGACTGTGCCAAAATCGTCAAATAATACATTCGGCAATTGATCCGCTTTTATCAATTGAGTGTCCCCATGTTTCCCATTCAGAGTAAAGGATACCAACATGCTGTCGTTTTTGCTGTCGATATATTTTCCCGGAAGAGACGCATTCGGCCGATTCGTCTCCGTAATGATTCGATCCCCTGCATTCCCTTTCCCATGCATCACGTAAACAGGATAGGCCGGATTGATCGAAGTCATCGGATCCACAAACTCTGCCGATTGATAGCGGATCGTAAAATGACTCAGGAAAGGTATGTCAACGACTGGAATTGCATATGTACATACAAGTACTGCAATCGCTCCAAGTGCCGTTGTCTTAAAGCGGATTCGGCCATATTTTCGCAAGAGCCAGCCGATAACGGCAAGCATAATGAGAAAATCAATCACTTGCAGGATGATGGATATATGATGTACGTTATCCAACCCTCTTGCAATCATCAACATCCCGATTGCCAAAACTGCACCCGGCTTGCGAAATTTCGCAGGTAAAACCAAAATTCCGATGACACAGGCTGCGATAAACCCGAGAATCCCATAGAACGAAAAGTCTAACGCTCCCGGAATCACCAAAAGATGGTAGGCAAAATATAAATATACACTGAGTGCGATGACGCCGACCCATTTACCAACCTTACGCAGCATGGTTTGCATCCGCCTCCTCAGTTATCGATGTTTGTCCGGTTACTTCCCGGGAAATAATAAAGATCAGGGAAACCATAAACCAGAATAAAAAATTCATCGCCGGAACTTCGAAAATATTTTCCACGGCATTGTGGATCATTACGGCAAGAATCCCCGTATACAAACCTGCTTCAATAAATTTTCCATGCTTCCAGATCATCCGTTTCCAGATATGCCGATAAATATCCCGCGCGACTTTAAAAAGCAATGCAACAAAGCTGAATAGGCCTAACAACCCCATTTCAGCCAGCGTTTTCGCATAGTAGTTGTCCGAATACATCGTGCCAAAATGCCTTGCCGCAACCGCACCGCCGTAATGCCCCAGTCCCGCACCGAACAAAGGATTTTTGCGCATCACGTCATATGTCAACAAACTTCTGGCAATTCTTCCGTTTAACGCCGCCTTTTTCCAATACAAAGGCGTGAACAGCTCCGAAACCCGCGCGTGAATTTGCGGCACGAATGATACGGCAATTGCAGCAAGGACAATACCGATAAACAGACGCTTGTCAACAAGCGCTCCGATCACCAGCAATGCGATGAATAGCGCCATCCAGGCTCCCCGCGTATACGTCATGAACAAAGCTGCCGCGAATAACAGCGCCATCCCGCCATATATCAGGCGCTGCTTGCCGGTATATCCCTTGGTCAAGGCAAGGCCTGCAGCAATCGGAAACATCAATACAAGATACGATCCCAAAACGTTCGGACTGCCAAAAATCGAATACGCCCGTGTTCGCACATGCTCGCCTGCATCCACCCAGCCGGCAGGAATCGGCGCTTTTACGATCCATTGATAGACGGCGATCAACGCGATCAAAACGCCTGTCCACAACGACGCCTGCAACAGCCGTTTCGCAAACTGTGCATCGATAAAAAACGGGGCAAGAAACACGACAAACATGTATAAAAATACGGCCCGCCAACCTTCAAACGTCAACGAAGGTTCCGACAAATCCATCATCATATAGCCGACTCCGAGCAGCATAAACGCCAGAACCGCTTTGTAAAAAGGCGGCAATTTGACCTGCCTGCCCTCGATGGATTCTTTGATAAAGAAAAAGCCAAAAATCAAAAGGATCAATTTATCCCAGACTGAACCTACATGTGTTGACCGTATGATCGGCGTATTCCGCAATACGAAGTCAACGAGCGGGTAGCAAGCAAGCAGCATCCATCCCCAAGTTACAATCCTTTCACGCCAGCGACTTTCCTGTGCCATTCCCATCGTCCTATCTTTTAAATTTCAATTTCTCTCCACACATGAATGCATAACCAGATCCAAACAGACTTGCAAGTGTCACATTATAAAGAGAACAAAATGTGCCAAAAAGTTCGTCCCTTTGCATGCCCTTAAATTTTCTTCATCAATTATGTGCGATTACCTCGTCCATTGCAACAGCGTCAATACAAGTTTTTTTGCTAATCTTGTTAAATTTTAAGTATATTTTTTTTAAAAAAACCCTCCAAAAACGACAAAAAACTCGTATTATAATGATAGAACTATTAATACTTTGGTAGTTTAACCAATTCTTATTCATTTTTTGTCGAAAAAAGGGTGATAAGCGCTCTTTTAGTGCGTGTTAGGAGGTTTTTTTTCATGAAGGCCAGACAGCGAAGATCCGCTTCCAAGTCTTACTCGTTTTCCAAAATCTTTACAAGTATCGGCCTGTCGCTTGGACTGTTAAGCACGAGTCCGGTCTATGCCGCTGCCAATCCAGCCGTATCCTTTACCGATATCGGTCAAAATTTTTCCTGGGCGATGCCTGCCATTCAAGCACTCGTATCTGCAAATATCGTAAGCGGTCGGGATTCTTCCCATTTTGCGCCACAAGCTCCAGTCACGCGGGCAGAATTTGCAAAATTGCTGGTATTGGCCCTTAAACTTCCGTTAGTCAAGCCGGATAACCCGACATTTTCCGATGTTCCGCAGAGTTTTTGGGGCTATTCCTATATCGAGACCGCCTATAAAAACGGATTGATTTTCGGTGTAGGCGACCGGCGTTTTGCACCTGGCGACCCGGTCAAACGGGAAGATGTAGTAACGATGATCGGCAGAGCCCTTTTAAAAGATTCGCTGGATTCATTGAATGTATCAAACATTCAAACATTTAGCGATTACCAGTCGATCGATCCATATGCGCGCGGCGGAGTGGCAGCTGCCACGCAATTGCATATTGTGAACGGTTATGTCGACAAGACATTTCGTCCACAGGGATTGACAAATCGGGCAGAAGCTTCCCAGATCATCTACCAGACGATGAACGTCTCAACAGATCAAATACATAGTCTGGAAATTCCAAAAATCACGATTTCACAACTGCCTGCACAGCTTAAGATCGGTGATAAACAATCATTCACGGCAACTGTCGCCTATCCGGACGGGACGACATCCAATGCGCCCATTCATTGGTCGGTAGCCGGCGGCACCGGAACGATCGATACACAAGGCATGTTTACAGCGACAAATTCAGGCACCGGAACGGTCCAGGCGGATGTCTATCTGCCAAATGGCCGGCAAGTCTCCGCAAGCGTGCCTGTACAAGTCGCCGCACCGATTTCCAAGCTTGTTTTAAACCCGGACGTGATCGAAATGACGAGCGGCGAATCACAAGCAATCACTGTCACGGCATTTGATGCAAACGGCAATTCGGTAAATCCGCCTGCAGTCACTTGGTCTGTCACCGGGAACATCGGCACAGTCTCGAATAATGGGACATTTCAAGCGACACAAGCGGGACAAGGAACGATTACAGCTACCCTTGCACAAGCGGGACAAGCGCCTGTCACCGCTTCACTGCCTGTCGTAGTATTGACACCGTATCATTTGTCGATCTTGCCGGAGACGACATCCGCCTACTATCCGGGACAAAATATTCCGGTTAAAGTTCAACTTTTGGATGACAAAAACCAGCCTGTCAATACGGATTCAAGCAGAAGCATTACATTAACCGTTACGATGCCTGATGGCGGCACCTACACGAGAACGGCAATCGATGCGAATGGAATCGCGACGTTCTCGCTTTCCCATACGCTTGCCGGAAATTACTCCGTGACTGCTTCGGGAGAGCATCTGATACAATCCCAAGCAGACAGTTTCACCGTGTTGCCGGGAGCGCCGGCGGCTTTGAATGTATTTGCGACTCCCTCTCCTTGGGTGACGCCCAATCAGAGTGTGGCGCTTAAAGCGGTTGCCGTAGATACTTGGGGAAATGTGTTGCCGAATATTCACTTGCCTGTACAGGTGTCATTATCCGATTCGCAGCATGGAGCATTCGCCGCAGTCAACGGCACGACCGGCAGCGATTCTTCAATCGGTTCATTCGTCGCAGGACAAACCAAAGGCGACACAACAGTCAATGTCACTGCTACGAGTGACGGACAACCCATTACAGGATCCACTACCCTGCATGTATACACGGCACAAGGCGCCGGGCTTGTCTCCGGCAAAGGCGTCTGGATGATGTGGAGCGACTGGAAGAATCATAATGTGGATGACACATTGGCAAAGCTGAAACAAGCGGGAGTCACACATATTTATCTGGAAGTTGCCACAACGTCTGACGGTTTCTATGGAAAAGACGCTTTAAACGACTTTTTGCCAAAAGCGCATGATCAGGGATTTGTCGTAATCGGCTGGATCTATGCCCAATTAAAAGATCCTTACGCAGATGCGGCACAGACCATTCAAGTCGCTCAGTATGCGACACCGCGGGGCGACAAGGTCGATGGAATTGCTGCTGACCTGGAAGATGCGACATACTTGTCGGCAACAAATCTCGATACGTATTCAAAATCCCTTCGTTCCAACTTGGGAGACAATTATCCGTTAATTGCGGTTACCTATCCGGAGTCCTGGCGGCCGAATTTGCCATGGACGACGTTTGCCCAGTACTACGACGTAATTGCACCGATGGATTATTGGCACTACAACGAGAAAAGCTATTCTTACGACACTGTTTACAACCAGATCAAACCGGAAGTCGACAACATCCGGAAAGCGACAGGCAATCCATACATCGCTGTCACAATGATCGGCCAATCCTACAATATGTTCAACGATGCCGGCCAGGAGCCTACGGGGACAGAGATTACTGCAGCCATGCAAGCGGCCAAAGACAGCGGAAGTGTCGGGTATTCCACATACCGCATGTTCACGGCAACACCTGATGAATGGAATGCATTCGCGAATTTCAAGTGGTAAAAGAGCAGTTTCCGATTGATACAAAAACTGCGATACATCCGATGCAAATATACTACACAAAAAGGAGCTGCGGGGTCACATGAGTCCCGCAACTCCTTTTTTATAATCCTCTACTTCAATCCTACTTCAATCCTGATTTAGATTTTGTCAAATTCCAGCACGCGAAAAATGCTGATGCAATTCCTGTGCCTGACGCAAAGCGATTTGCAATTGTTTCAGATCGATTGCCGCTGTTAAAACACTGCGCAATCCTTCATAATATGCATTTATTTGTTTTGTGAGTTCCACCCGCACAGCAGCCAATTGATCATGCCAGGCATCGAGATGGACTTGTTTTAAAATCTCGCGATTCTTCTTTAAAAGCGTTTCTACCGGCTCCTGCAGCAATTGCTCCAGTTCATCCCGCATGACATCTTTCTTGCCCGCTTCGAAAAAATCTTTCGCATTCCGGTAATATGACAATACTTTGGAAAAATCCCCTTCGATCTGGCCGGGAAAATCAGGTGTGGGAATCTGCTTCCCCTCATACTCGCGAAAATGCATGGCTGGCTTGATTTGCCTGACTTCCCGTTGGAATTTTTCTAGCCATACGCCAAGCATTTTGCCGTTAAATGTCTCCAGCCGCAATGATGTGGCACGCATTTCCTGCTGAACGGTAAATGTCAGACTTTGAACCAGTTCCTGCAAGCAGTGGCGCAAACGTGTTTTTATATCTTTGTACTCATCCTGCAAAACTGACGGATTGAATGCCATCATAAAAGCATCCCGGTATTTCAAAAATAACCGTTGCTTCACGTAATACACCAATTCATCCAATTCCTGAGCAAACAATCGATACTCTGTATCCGCTGAAAAAGTATCGATCAATTGTACGACTCGACATTGCTCTTCATGCAGGGATTGAATCTGTTCCCTGCGGGTCATTTCATCTGCTTGCGCCGAGTTGTTGAGTTCCGACAGCCGTTCCGCAATCCGCTTGATATCGGCAATTGCCGAACGGTTCGCAATTTTCGTCAGATCTTCTTTTATAAAACGGTAAAAATCAGCTTCAAATCGCTGAATGCCAAAGCGTTCCAACACGGCAGACGCACTTGGAAGAGACTGTTCCTGCTCCAAGTCCAGCCGCTGACGAAGCACTTTTTCAGCGCTCGCCGGCAATTTTGCCTTTTCCATCATCCGTGCCAGCAATCCGGTTTGACTGGATACCGGATAAATGCGGGGCATGGAGATGCCGCAGCGGACGAGATTTTGCCGCACATGTTTCAGCACGGTTTCCAATTCTTCTTCCGTTTGTGCCAAATCGGACGCGTTGACAAGGAAAAACATCTTGTCAAGGGCAAATGTATCTTTCACACGCCCCAACTGAACCAGGAACTCTGCATCCGCCCGTCCGAATGCATGATTGTAATAGGTGACAAATAAAATCGCATCTGCATTTTTGATGTATTCAAATGCGACACCGGTATGGCGCGCATTGATCGAATCCGCCCCCGGCGTATCCACCAATGCAATTCCGTTTTGCGCCAGCAGCGAATCATAGTACAGCTCGATCCATTCTGCGAAACAAGCCTTTTCCTCTTTCGCTACAAACGTCTTAAACTGCTTGATGTCAATCGTCATGACAGAACCCAGATGTTCCTGAAGATCTGTCCAGCCGCGCACAACCGCTTTTAGAAAGCTGAAATGGGGCTTGGCATGTGCCTGCAACCCCTCCGGCCGCAATCCGTCAATCACTGCCAAAGCAGATTCCAGGGAATCTGCCGCTACACCCAAAACTCCCAGAGACGATTTCATATCTTCCCATAGATCCGATTTCGCTTTGAGTTGTACGAGCACCGTTCCATGCGGACATTCCGAAGTCGGCGGCAGAATCCGATTGATGGCCGCAGTTGTCGGATTTGGAGATACGGGCAGTACCATATCGCCGATCAAGCAATTGGCAACGGAAGATTTCCCCGCACTGAACGCGCCAAATAATGCAATGGTAAATTGCCGATGCTGCAAGCGTTCCGCTTTCTGTACGAGCAGCTCTACTTCTTCGGCAAATCCGGGAATCTTCTGAATGAGCGAACGCACCGTCAGCAACGATTCGGTAATCGAAGGATGCTGCTCGATGGATTGTATCATTTTCAACACTTCCTTCATTTGTTCAATTCATATGATCCGATTTGTTCGTAAACCATTTGTTCATATGTCTGCATGTTTCCATCCAATGCTTCCAAATTTGTATACGCTTCGATCAACTGCGTCAAATGCTGCTGCTCGCCAAGCAATCGATCGATTTGTTCTTGTGCTTTTGTCTGTATACACGTTAAAAACTCCTGCAGCCAATCGTTGGCCAATTGTCTGTAGGAACTTTTAATGCTGGCACTTAGGTCGCGGGCATACGTATGAACATACGCTCCTTCGAGGGAAGCGCCGGGATTGACTAATCGCAGCAAACGTTCTGAATTCAATTCCACATGGAAATCTTGCAAACGATTCGAAAGAATTTCCGAAGTGATATGATAGTCTTGCAGCGTATGTGACAGCAACTGGGTCAAATGCCACTCAATGGCCGCTTGCATGCGTTGTTGCACATCCGCTTGCAATGCCTGCAGACGATTCATGCGTTCCTGTTCCGTCTTGGCCTTGCTGCCAAGCCAGCCAATCCGAAATTTTTCCTGTCTGCTCTGCAAAAATGCTTCGATCTGTTCAATGGTCGGATATGGCGTCAAAGGAGCATTGTCCAACAATGTGTCAATTTTTTGCAAAACCTCTTGTTTTGCGGTTTGCGGTAATTTTTGCAAATGTTCCACTTCTGTTTGGACTGCCTGCAATCTTTCACGTGCCTCGGAAAATGTCAATAAATCCTCTGCAGCATCGATGATTTGCTGCCATTTGGAACGCTCCCTCTCTTGGCTATCCCTGACAATTCGAATATGCTCTGCGATGACAGTCTTCGCACTTGCACGGATGCTGACTGCCAATATTTCATTCCGTTGCTGAAATTGGCGCCCCAGATCCTGCCGCAGCTGTTCGTATTCATTTTCCGGATGATCTTCTTCCATCAAGGAAGTGAAATATATGCCCCGCAACGCAATCCCCCAAAGGGAAAATGCTTCTTCCACACTTTCGCGATACGTACTGAAATCCATCTCCAAATCAAAATGCTTGTCAATTTGATTGACGATTAAATACACCGATTTGCCATGGTCAAGCAACTGCCTGGTAAATTGAAAATTCAATTCGGACTGAACATGATTGTAATCGACAACATAGTAAACGACATCCGCCAGATGCAGCGTCGATTCCGTCACCAGCCGATGGGCATCATCTGTGGAATCGATCCCCGGCGTGTCCATGATGGCGATCCCTTGCGGCAGCCATTCGCTCTCTGCAAAAATTTTGATTGTTGCAACTGTTTGGCCATCCGCACAAAACTCTTTCAGTGCTTTCATCCCTGCTTCCGACAACTCGAAGGATTCTGTGCCGCCATCGACCCGAAATGCAATGGCACGATTTTTTCCATGCTCAATCAGCACCAAATTCGCACTTGTCGGTATCGGACTGCTCGGGAGCACCTTTTGTCCGATCAAAGAATTGATCATGCTGGATTTTCCGGCGGAAAAATGACCGCAAAAAGCGACAATCATCTGATTTTTCCGCCATTTCTCAATAAGATCTTGAATTTTTAGCGCGCTTATCGAGTCGTTCTGCTCAAGCATGCGACCCGCAATATTTTGCAATTGTTCTACTAGATTTTCCATATGCCTCACCACAATATCGTAATCAATTCTCCCATGATTCTAACATTCTCAGATACGATTGAAAACAATTTACAATGTGCAAAAACAACCAATACAAATTTGGTTTGATCTCATATAGACATTCACCTATTTTTGCTTCCCTTCATACAAATAACTGTCAAAACAAATTTGAGGAGGATCCTTATGACAAATCCAAATGTGAACACGCAAAATCAGCAACCTTTTGCAGAATCAGGCAATCCTAACAATTTGGGTGAAGAAAACAATCGCAACCATAAAACACATCCATACGGGCTGCCTGTCAATCCCCCATATGGCGCACCTGGCATGTATCCATATGGTCACATGCCATACGGATATGGACATATGTATCATCCGTATTGGCACCATCATCATCACTACGGATGGCATCATCCCTACTACGGACATATGCAAACATATCCATACGGCATGTACGGCGGTTATGGCTATCCCTATTATAATCGCGATTTTAGCTTCGCATATCAGCAACCGGCATTCTTTGAACAGCCGCAAGTGCAAGCACAACCCCAAACACAGCAACAAGTGGACCAGCAACCGTCAGCTTCCTTTGGCCAGCCGGCCGGATATCCATATGGCACCCCTGGCTTCGAGACAAATGGAGGATTTCCCTACGGTCCTGTCAGTCCAACACCGTTTTATGGCGTTCAAAACCAGGGAATCGGACGCAATCCGGCACAAGGAGGCCAAGTGATTCAAGGCACTTCCACACCTGTACGGAAGGCAAAAAGCGAATCCAATTCCTATCGTGGCGCGGAAGGCAGCGCATCCCAGCAACAATCGGCCAATTAATCGGGCAGTCGGAAAAAAGCCTCTGTGTATGATCATACATAGAGGCTTTCTGCTTTTTGCATTTGCAATTATTGCATTTTATTTTTTGCATTTCCGTTTTTTCAAACACCCGCTGCCCTTTGTCCGCCATTTCCGATGCAAAAAATAGGCGCTTTTCACTTGCCCTCGAAAATGTGTTCACTGCTGAATACCATCTCCTGCGAAGAATGCTTTGGCTGAATGTCAATCGGATACCTCTTCATAAGTTCATTCGTGGAAATCGCAATGATCTTTGGAATGAGCAGGTTTGTTTTGGTTTGCAACCTTTGCAGCCCTTGTGGATGAACGGCATACAACAAGAAGCGCAAGTACAATTTGCTGCAGGAGGAGAAAAGACCTTTTGGCAAATCGGCCACGGTAAAGCCAAGTTGCCGGCTTCCCCGATAAATCATGGTAATTCCATATAACCCCTTGATTTTATCACGATACGGATGATGAACAATGAATTCCAAGATTTGCGGAAGCAACTGTTCAGTCGCTCGAATCATTTGCACTGCCAGATGAATCGAAGACCGGGCCTGTGTGGCCATCTGCATCAGCAATTCATTGTTGAAATGGAGTTCAACCACATAATCTCCTTTTTGAATGCTCTCACCGTTTGTCAATTGAATCGTTTTCCCGCGATAGGTACAGACCCTTATATTCAAAAAAGGGTTGTTTCTGTCAATTGTCCGGACATGAAAAACTGCATGAAATGCTTTTTCCCATTGCATCCATAAATAAATAAGCAGCCGTTTCTTCCGACTTAATTTTCTTTCAATCGCCGGTTTTTGAAAAGGAATCATTTCGTCAATTCGTACACAAGTATAGCCTTTGGCAAGCAGCGCTGGAAACACTTGATCCAATGCCTGGATGGTATGCAAAGGTGCGTCCCGATTGGCACCGAACGTTTCCCCGCTATCGTGCAAGACGATGACAGCCCCTGGCTGTATCTTTTGCAGCAGCCTTGTTTTAATTGCTTCACTCCCGCCTTTACTTCGCCAGTCGCCAACCATGACAGACCATAACACGATCAGAAATGTCTGCCGCAGCAAAAAATCGAACAGATTGGTCAATCCCCAGGGAGGACGGTAATAGACAGGGCGCACACCTGTAATGTTTTCGATAAAAGAAGCGGATCGATCCAGATGGCGGCGGATTGTCCAAGGTGTCAGGAACCAGTTGGAACGATGTACATAATTGTGAATTCCGATCAAATGCCCTTCTTGATGCATGCGCAAAATGAGTTCAGGGAATCGTTCCGCTTTCGATCCCACGACAAAAAATGCGGCTTTTATCTTATATGTTTTCAATAGATCCAGCAGTTGTGGCGTATATATAGGATCCGGCCCGTCATCAAAGGTGAAAGCAACTTCATGGCGAGTCCGGCTTTTTCGAAATACTCCAAAGCCGAACCACCTTGCAGCGATACTTGGGATGATTGCATACAGCAGGAACAGCGCCACAACCAAGAATAATATGCTAACCATGACAAACTCTCCCCTTTTTAGAGGATGTTCAAAAAGTAGTCAAAACTCCACGGCGGATTGCTTTGTCGAATCCCCCAAAGGCTTACTCATGTACCAAACACGTACACTCCGTCGCCTTTTCGTGCTTCGACTTCGCACTCCTTGTGTCTTACTTGACCACTTTTTGAACACTCACTTTTATTGATTTTCTTTGAACATCCACTTGAAGTATTTACTGAATAGTATTGTATTAATATTGTACTACTTTTTGCCGCATTCGATCGATAATATCGTCAACGATCGTTTCCGCCGCATTGCTTTTATGAATATATTGCACTGCTCTCCGCATCTCTGATAACCGATTTGCATCATCCAAAAGCCGTGTTACCACGGCCGGCAATTCGTCGGCACGCTGAATCGTAATCGCCGCTCCCTTTTTTGTCAGGTAACGGGCGTTTTCCGCCTCTTGTCCGGGAACCGGCCGAAAAATAATGATAGGCAGATTGATTGCAAGAGCTTCTGTAAGTGTTATGCCTCCCGCTTTCGTAACAAGACATGAAGACATTTTCATAAGTTGGGGAATTGCATCCACATATCCGAACACACGGATCATGGAATGACGGGAAAATTCCGTTTCCAATTCTTTTTGTAAGGATTGATTTTTTCCGCAAAGTAAAATCATTTGCAAATCGCCGTTTGCCAAACATGCATGGCCAATTTTTTTCAGCATGGATCTTCCATACGCACTTGCCATCACCAACACGATTTTTTTAGACGGATCAAGTCCATATTCTTGATAGTGTTGGAGAGTCGTATGTAAATCAGGGCACTCAAAACCCTCTCGCAATGGAATGCCGCTCACTTGAATTTGCCCGGTATAAATTCCTTTCCTTATCATCTGCATTTTCATCTCTTCTGTCGGCACGTAAAATTGATCGATTTCAGGATGAAGCCAACGATTGTGCAATGCGAAATCTGTCAGCACCGTAACGGTAGGAATCGGGCAACCTGCTTTTTTTCGAAACTCCGGCATGACCTGCATGGGAAATGTATTAATCACAACATCCGGTTGTTCCCTTTGGATAATCTCCCGCAATTTGCGAATTCCAAAAGAGTGAAACAGGCGAGACAACAACGTATCGTTGTGCATGTTTTGCGTTGAATAATACGACCACCCATATAACGATGGCAGAAACGTATAACTTTTTACATACAGGTATCGTGTGAAAGCATTGATCCAAGGATGAGCCTCAGCAAATAAATCCGTTACCATCACACTCTCGATGCCTTTTTTGTGAAAATGTTTTTCCAACACCCGAGATACTTGCCGATGTCCCTCCCCGTAGCTTGCGTAGAGAATTAACACTTTCCAGTTTTTGCTCATCATATCCTCCCCCCATCGCCGAGGAATTCATCACATCTATTTCTATCAATTCACACAAATTGGATATCTTAAAGTTTGTTTGAACCGAATGAATTTTACAAAGCAGACATTTTTACACTATCATTGCAAAATCTTGTGCTGTCATCAATAATAATGAGCAAAAAACGCGCTGACAAGTTCGATTCCAGGATTATTTACAGGATCATTCTGTTTCATTGATTAAGCCAATTTGTTGTAAAAATAATTTTACAATTTCCTCCTGATACAATATTCGCGACGATAAAGCAAGGCTCATGGAAGTTTCCACCGTTACGGAATGGGATTGCAGTATGCGGGCGGCAGCTGTTCGAAAAGAACCGGGAAGGATGTGGCGGCTGATTGTAAAACGCTCATGCGGCGTATCGATGCGCCGGTTTATTCTTTTTACTACTTCTTGCGAGATGTGAATGGTTTGCGAGTTTGGATAACAAATAATAGATTGGCCTAATTTCCCTTTGTTCAACCGCGAAAAACCGGTTGCTTCATGGAGATCCAAACACCATGACGGTCGATATTTCTTGGAAACCCGGAATAACTCGGCAGCTAATCGGTGCCGACACTTGTCTCCGGCTTTGCGTGGAAATGTTCGGTTCAGATCAGGATTGCCCCGAATGCGATTACGATACGCAATCTGATTTACGGTCGGCACCAAAATTAAAGTTCCTTTTTCGATCTTTACTTGCAACAACCGCTGCGCCGCCAAAATACCTGCGATTTCTTTTCCATGAATCCCTGCAGTCACCATGCAAACCAGCCCCTTTTGCGCCCCATGCAGCACATAAAACGGGGTTTTCAGAGATGTGTCGGCTCCCAATTCCGATTGTATTACTTCCATCCCCTTCACACTCCTCATCTTTTTGATACAATACCAATACTCAATCACTTGTTTTGATGAAAGAGCAGATCGCCTATTGTTTCAAAAATGTGCATAGGCCTTCACAACAACTTCTCATCATTTTTTAATCAAATTCTAATGAACCGATGAAAAGGAAATGAATGAAACATGGTTAAATGGTAAACAGCCATGCAAATGAATCTTAATCAATTTCTAATCTTTCATTTAGGACACATTCATGATTCTCAGCTATACTGTTCAGATGAAAAATTATGAATTCGTTTGATTTCCATTTGACCGCTATGCAATTTTGTTGAACCTCTATGCAATTTTGAAAAAATTAAGATGGAGTGGTGATTCATTTGCTGCACGGCAGAATACTCGTGATCGAGGATGAAAAAGATCTGGCGCAATTGTTGGAACTGGAGTTGCGTCATGAAGGATACGAAGTAAAAGTGGCGTATGATGGTCGACAGGGGTTGGAACTGGCCCTAAAACAAAGTTGGGATGTTATCTTGCTGGACATCATGTTGCCGGAAATCAACGGTCTTGAGGTTTGCCGGAGAATTCGCCAGGAGAGTCCGGTTCCGATTCTCATACTGACGGCGCGGGGAACCGTTCCAGATCGTGTTGCAGGATTGGATTACGGTGCGGATGACTATATGGTCAAACCTTTTGCAATTGAAGAACTGCTGGCACGCATTCGTGTTTTGATCCGCAGACATTCCTTGAAGGACGATGAATCGCAACGTCTTGCAGCAGGTACGCTGACGATGAATACCGGTGCGCGGGAAGTCGAGCGGGAAGGCAGGATGATACCATTGACGGCACGTGAATTCGATCTGCTGGAATTTCTTTTGATCAATAAAAACACGGTCGTATCTCGCGACCTCATTTTGTCAAAAGTATGGGGATACGATTATTCCGGAGATACCAATATTGTTGATGTGTATGTACGGTACCTGAGAAGCAAAATGGATGAAGGATTCGATAAGCCTTTGCTGCATACCGTTCGTGGAGTCGGCTATGTACTAAAGGAATAGGGGGATGCGCGGTGTTTCGACGAGGCAGGAAGAAATGGTTCGCATCCATTTCGATTAAATGGAAGTTGACAGGAGTGACAACTCTTTCGTTAGCATGTATTCTTTTGCTTTTCTCGGGGGTTGTCTATTTTACTTCGGCACAAACCATGTTAAGGAGTCAACAACAGATTTTGCAAAGCAAAGCAAAAGGAATTGCCGATTATTATAAAAACCATCTCCAAGACAACTCGAATCACGGGGATTTGGCAAGCGGACAAGAAAATGCAAACCCGGTAAATCATACCGGAAACGCTTCCGTGGATGTACAAGATGATCCTTCCTGGATCCAATCTTACCAGTCAGAAGGGCAGATTATTGAAATACGTTCAAAGCAGGGAACAATACGCGATGTGGCGTATGAAGGAATTTTGCCAAGTGAGTTCGATCACAAGCTTTTACAATTATATGGAAGCTCCTTTGGCAAAGATACAATCCCTATTTCGAAACATGGATTGTCTGACAATTCGAATGCAGCCGTTATGTCATTGAACAGAGGGCGGATACTTTCGTTACTGACGCCTATTTATGATAAAGATCGATATATCGGAATGGTGATCATCGGACAAAGTCTCGAACAAATGGATGAATATTTGACTTCTTTGGCATGGCTGCTGGTTTTGGGCTCCATCGGCGCGCTTGCTTTGGCGGGAATTGGCGGATATGTTTTTGCACGTACTGCGCTTCGTCCGGTCCGCGATATTATTGACACCGTAAAACAAATCAATATCAAACACCTGGATCAAAGAGTGCCTGTCATGAAAACAAACGATGAGATCGCACTGCTGGCATCTACGTGCAATGATATGCTTGAAAGAATGGAACGGTCTGTCATCCAACAAAACCAGTTCGTGGCAGACGCTTCCCATGAACTTCGGACACCGCTTGCCATGATTGCAGGCTACGCCAGCCTGCTTGACAGGTGGGGAAAGAACGATGAGGCCGTTCGGGATATGGCAATCCGCGTATTAGTAAAAGAATCCAATCGTTTGCGGAATTTAGCAAATGATCTACTGCAATTGGCAGATATGGATGGCAAAGAGTTGGCACTCGATACGCCGACAGACATCAACATGGTCGTTTCGGAAACGGTACATCAATTTACCGCTTTGCAAGATGCAGAGTCTCAAGCGGGCCCAACACTTCTCACAAACATATCGAATCAGAATATCATGGCGTCCATTCGGGAAGACCACTTAAAACAGGTTTTAATCATTCTTCTGGACAATGCGATCAAACATACAAGTTCCACGGGAACTGTTGAAATTCTGGTAGAACAGAACTTTGCGGAACGGAACAGTAGGAAGCAAATGCAACAAGGCTGTAAAATGTTGCAAATCACTGTGCGGGACAATGGTGAAGGAATTCCGCAAGAAGATCTGCCACGCATATTTGACCGATTCTATCGAGCTGACAAAGCTCGCACCCGTGAGCGCGGAGGAAGCGGGCTTGGACTCTCCATCGCCAAAGCAATCGTAGAATCCTATGGTGGGCAAATTTTCTTGAATAGTACATTAGGTGCAGGAACTTCCGTACAATTTACCATTCCGGAAGCGATCGAAACGATCCATTGAATACGTATCCCCTTGTGGGGCACTTATACAATCGACCTTTAAAATTTATACGCAGATCGTATGCAAAAGGCGGCATTTCAGCCGCCTTTCTTCACGATACATATTCAGAATCTGTTCAGCTTTTACTGTTGAAAATTGCCTTGCTGCTGTACGTCCGGTCCAGTATCCTTTTCTGCACCTTTTTTCTCCGTTCCGTCCTTTTCAGGTGCGCCTTTTGTATCAGGCCCTGTTTGGTTTCCAACTTGTTGTTGAATGTTGGGGCCGGTATCTTTCGCAGAATCTTTTTTCTCAACACCTGGCTTCTCGGTATCTTGGCTTGCTTTTGTTACAGTTGCAGCCGTTGCAGTTGATGTTGGGGCAGGTGCTGTTACAACCGCCATTGGAGCTGCGGAAGTACTTGCAAATGCCGGCGAGAGACCTACAATACCGGCCACACCTCCAACGACAACTGATAACGCGATAATTCCACTGGTTAATTTTTTCATTTCATGATTGCCTCCTTGTTTTGGAATATCTACAGTCTATCCGAGTTATATGAGAGGACCTTAATATGCGCATAAATAGGACATGAAAATTCCATTAGAATTTGATGAGACAAGGGATGCCGTTTCCATACATCCTATCCTTGCATCCCAGTAGATCTGATCGGACTCTCCAGAAAAACATTCCATGACACAAAAAACCCGGCATTGTGAAAATATGCCGGGTTTCCTGCGCAACAAGCAACAATGGATATAGAAGTTTTGAGTTCCTAAACGGATACCATGCTTACATTACCATATTTGCTCAGATGTCCATGTTTCAAGCGACTGGCTCCGTTGTGAAATGGAATCATTTATGGATGCTTTTCGTATGACCAGATCCACAATCTGATTCGCCGCAAAAGGTTTTTTCAGTCGTTTCATGTTTTTTTTCATCGTTTGCAAAATGTCCGCAGTTTCTGCCTGCAAAAGCGTATGCAAGTGATCTGACACCTGATTTCGTGTTTTGGCCAATAACGCAACTTGGGATTGAACCAAAAATTTAGAATTTTGTTGTTCTTGCCCTGGAATGGGTCGATACAGCAACATCGGCAGTTCCATCGCCAACGATTCTGAGACAGTCAAGCCGCCGGCCTTTGTAATGATCAGGTCAGATATCGCCATCAATTCGTTGATTTTATGAGTAAAGCCAAAAATCCTCGCCAGATTCGAAGCATCGTCGCTTCGTTTCTGGAAATGCGAGTAAAGTTTTTCATTGCGGCCACATACAATCAAAACTTGTATAGGACGCGCAAACTTTAACAATTCTTCACCAATGCTTGTAATGTCGCTTAAAACGCCATATGACCCACCCATGAGCAAGACAGTCGGCAGGTTCGGGTCCAATTTATATTTTTGTATGAGTTCCATTTTTTTTAAAGGAGCAGCAAAACTTGAACGTATCGGAATGCCTGTCACATAGATTTTTTGTTCCGAAACTCCCCTGGCAATAAGCCCGCGTCTTACGTACTCCGAGCCTACAAAATACATATCGGTAAACGGATGAATCCATTGATTGTGAATGGCATAATCCGTAATAACCGTTGCGGTCGGAACATTTGTCAATCCGCGCTCTTTTAATACGGACATGACGCCTGCAGGAGCCGGGAATGTGGAAATCACGATATCAGGCTTGAAGTCATGTATGTACTGCTCCAGTTCGTCGATGCCCAATTGATTGAGATACGTTTGTATGCGCGAAGATGACTTGAGTTTTCCCGTTCGATTATAAAAATAGCCATATAAAGACGGCGCATACCGCACGCTTTGAATTAAACAATACCGGGTAACGGAATTTAACAGCGGATTAACCATTTGCAAGTAGTCGACGATTTCAACTTGAATCGAAGAATCTGCCTGCATAAATGCTTCTTTCATTGCAAGTGCAGCTTGTTGGTGTCCCTCGCCGTATTCAGCGGAAAGTATTAATACTTTTCGTATTGTATGCATTACAATAGACACCTCGGTCGATCATAGATATATGAATATAGTATCCACGTTGCTCTATTACAATCAATCTTTATTGTTATGAATTATACAATAAAAAAGACGATGTCTAAACGCTTTTAGTTCATGAGTATGAAACTGTTTCGACAAAAATGCTTTGCAATAGAAAAGCCCCTGTATATAGGGGCTGCTGCTTTATTTTTTACGGCGTCTGCCTTTCCGCGGCTTGCGTTTCTGCAATTTCAGCTTGATCACGGTTTCCGTATTTGTATGTTTTGAAATCATGTCCGGTGTCAACTTTCCTTTTGCAGTAAACATCGAAAAATCAAAAGGTGTTTTAATTTCATCTTTTGCAACCAGCAGTTCCTGTGCCAACGCATCCTTATCCAGCACTTCTTTGATGTTGGCTTTTTTTGTTAATACTGCTTCTTCTCCTGTCGGCAAAGGAATAATCAGTTCTTCTTCTTCCAGTTCTTCAAAGATGCCTTCGATTTCTTCAAAAAGTGCTTTGTTTTCTTCGTTTCTTTCCCGGGCGATCTCTTTATTTTGAAAATACTTTTGGATTCTCTCCTCCAACAACAACTTGCTCAACCCATTCACTCCTTATAAAAACTCCTGATGTACCATGCACTAGTATAACATCCGTACCAAAGTCTGTTCAAAAGAAAGCTCGCCGAACAGAAGTTACGCATCCACATTAAAATACCGGGCATCCGGATGGGAAAATACCATGGCGGATACAGAAGCTTCCGGGTCCATCATATGACCGTCCGTCAACTGGATGCCGATATCTTGCGGCTGCAGCAAGCGGAACAGTTGTTCCTGATCTTCCAGATTAGGACATGCAGGATACCCGAAGGATACGCGAATTCCCTGATATTTGGCGATAAACCGTTCCCGCATGGTCATATCCGCCGGATCGGGGAAACCCCACATATCGCGAATCATGTGATGCACCCTTTCCGCGAACGCTTCCGCCAATTCCAATGCCAATGCCTGCAGTACATGCGAACGCAAATACTCCCCTGCCTCTTTCCATTTGGTAGAGAGTGCACGAATCCCGTGTCCTGTCGTCACCGCAAGGAATGCCACATAGTCCATGACGCCACTTTCTACAGGCCGTACGAAATCTGCCAGACAGAGATGCAAATCGTTTTCCTGACGGGGAAATGTGAATGTCTCCAAGATTTTTGAATGGTCCAGCGGATCATAGACATACACCGTTTCTCCTTTGGATTGTGCCGGGAAGAATCGATACATGCCATGTGCCTGGATAATTCTGTCCGTTCTCGCCTCTTGCAGCAGTTCATCGACCGTTTCCTTCAATTGCAAGATCTTCTCATCGCCTTCTGCCAGCTTCTTCTCCACATTGCCGCGATAACCGAGATGTTTTCCCAACAGCATTTGCAGATTCAAATACGGTTGCAAATAGGAAACCGGATAGTCGCGGATCACATGCCGTTCAAAATCAGGCGGCAAGAATACAGGCGCATCCCGGCGAACGGTCGAGACCCGTTCCTGTGTTGCGGCAGACGCAGGGACTGCTTTTTTCCCGGAATCCATCACATTGGATTGGCGGCTTTCCCGCAGCTGCTGAATCAATTGCTGGCGTTCTTCCCCATCGCTGAGACGATTGGCAATATCCAATCCATCCATGGCGTCCTTTGCATATACGACAAGCCCTTCGTATTGCGGTGCAATTTTTTGATCGGTAAATTTTTTCGTCAAAGCTGCCCCGCCGACCAGGATCGGCACGTCAATCCCGGCATTTTTTAAATCTTGCGCCGTCACAACCATCTGTTGGGCAGACTTGACCAATAAACCGGACAAGCCGATCATATCAGGTTTTTCCCGGCGATATGCCTCAATTAACTGTTCCGGCGGAACTTTGATGCCCAGATTAATGATCTGGTAGCCATTGTTGCCCAAAATAATCTCGACCAGATTCTTGCCGATATCATGTACGTCACCTTTTACAGTCGCCAACAGGATTCTTCCTTTGACCGCCGAGTCCGAACGTTCCATAAAAGGCTCCAAAAACGCCACTGACGCTTTCATCACTTCCGCGCTTTGCAGCACTTCTGCGACAATTAATTCATTGTTATTGAAAAGCCGCCCCACTTCTCCCATTCCGGCCATCAGAGGGCCGTTGATGATGTCTAATGGACTGTATTTTGACAATGCTTCGTTTAAATCGTCCAGGAGACCCTCTTTCGAACCTTCCACAACATAGTTGGCCAATCGTTCTTCCAATGACAGATTCGTGGCGACTTTCTTTTCCACAACTTTTTTATCCCGATAAAAAGCGGTAAAAGCGGCCAGTGTTTGATCATTTGTCGCAAACAGCAATTGTTCAGCCATTTGCCGCTCTTCTTCCGGTATGGATGCGAAACGCTCCAGTTTTTCCGCATTCACAATCGCATAGGAAAGTCCCGCTTTCGTGCAATGATAGAGGAACACGGCATTCAATACTTCCCGCCCGGCTGCCGGCAAGCCAAAGGATACATTGCTGACGCCGAGAATCGATTGACAATCGGGCAGCGCTTCTTTGATCAAACGAATGCCTTCCACCGTCTCCGTGGCAGAGCCGATATACGCTTCATCACCGGTACCGACCGGGAACACCAACGGATCGAAAATGATGTCTTGCGGGTGGATTCCATATTTGTGTACGAGCAGATCATAGGAACGTTTGGCGACTTCCAGCTTTCGTTCCCGCGTCACAGCCATTCCTTGTTCATCAATCGTGCCGACGACGACAGCAGCTCCGTATTTTTGGATCAGCGGACAGACTTTTTCGAACCGCTCTTCCCCGTCCTCCAAATTGATGGAATTGATAATCGCTTTTCCTTGGGAATGTTTTAGTCCTAATTCCAAGACTTCCGCATCCGTGGAGTCGATCATCAACGGCACTTTTACTTTATTCACCACATACTTCAGGAATTGGCGCATGTCGTTGATCTCGTCCCGATCCGGGTCTGCCAAGCAAACATCGATCACATGTGCTCCCTTTTTCACTTGTGCCCGGGCAATTTCAGCCGCTTCTTCAAATGACCCCTCTGCAATCAAGCGCCGAAATTTTTTCGATCCGATGACATTTGTCCGTTCGCCTACGATTAAAGGCCGATTGTCTTCTTCTATATACAATGGCTCAATCCCTGACACGACAGGCAGATGCCCTTGCGCCGGATTGCGCGGCTTATACTGGCGCAGCGTTTCCGCCATTGCCCGAATATGCTCCGGCGTCGTGCCGCAGCAGCCGCCGGCTACATTGATCCAGCCTTGCTCGGCAAATCCCGCCAGCTTCTTCGCCAGACTTGCCGGTGATTCGTGATAATGACCGTTCTCATCCGGCAGACCCGCATTTGGATAGCAACTGACGTGAGTGACTGCCAGATCTGACAGTGTCCGCAAATGATCTCTCATGAATTCCGGTCCCGTGGCGCAATTCAAACCCACGGAGATTGGCTGCAAATGCTCCAGCGAGATGTAAAACGCCTCGATGTTTTGGCCGGCCAATGTCGTTCCCATCGGTTCAATCGTTCCGGAAATCATGACGGGCACTTCTTTCTTCAGATCGGCAAACGCCCGGCGAATCCCGATCCCTGCCGCTTTGACATTCAGCATATCCTGCGCCGTCTCGACCAATAGGACATCCACCCCGCCTTGCATCAGCGCCTTGGCCTGGACAAAATAATTTTCTGCCAGTTCATCAAATGTGGTGCCGCCGGTGACAGACAACGTTTTTGTCGTAGGCCCCATGGAGCCGGCGACATAGCGTGGCCAATCGGACGTCGAGTACAAATCGGCCGCTTCCCGCGCCAGCCTTGCAGATTCGAAGTTTATTTCCCAGGCTTTGTCTTGCAACCCGTACTCGGCAAGCACAAGGGGTGTGCCGCCAAAGGAATTTGTTTCAATAATATCGGCACCGGCATCCAAATACTGTTCATGGATGCTGCGTATGACATCGGGTCTTGTAAGATTTAAATATTCATTGCATCCTTCATACTCTTCGCCGCCAAAATCTTCAGCCGTCAAATTTGCCTGCTGAAGCATTGTTCCCATGGCACCGTCCAAAATAAGGATTTTCTGTTTCATCTGTTCTTGAATGTCTGGTTTCCCCACTCGTCTCAACCTTCTCTCTTGATTCACTCCAAATGTGAACAATTCTCAACAATCTTTTCTATAATTCTATCAATTTCATCACAAAAAAAACAGGCAATGTTTTTTTCTTATACACACCAAAATTACCCATAGGTGAACAATGCCATTTCCTCAGACAACGAAGAATGAATAGATGGACAAATCTCTAATCAGTGAAATCCCGATAAAAATTACAAAACCTTGGCTCCATTGACCAAGGTTTGTTTACACTTCCCTTAAACCGTTTCCTGCAGGATTGCATGTACTTGCTCCAATGTCGGCAGAGCGGTCATGGCACCTTTCGTCGATGCGGCAAGGGCTCCGGAAACAGCTGCGAAACGCACCATCTGCACCATATCTTCATGCTCCAGCGCAAGCAAGGAACGTTCCGCCTGATTTAAACAATAGAGAATCCCGGAGACAAATGCGTCCCCCGCTCCGGTCGTATCAATCGCTTCCACTTTCCAGGCAGGCACATGTGTTGTTTTTCCTTTAAACGAAACCATACAGCCTTCGCCGCCCATCGTTACAAAACGCAAAGGAATGCCATAGTGCTCCAGCGCTTCAAGCCCTGCTTCCAGATCTTTATGCCCTGTCAAGAACTCCAATTCTTCCTCGGAAAGTTTCAAAACGTCCGCCTCTCCCAGCAAGGAAAGAATCCCTTCTTTCGCAGTTGCTGCATCTTCCCACAGGGACAGGCGCAGATTTGGGTCATAAGAGACAAGCATGCCTGCTTGTTTGGCCAATCGAACCGCTTTCTTCGTCGCGCTGCGGGCCGGTTCACGAATCAGGGAAATCGAGCCTATATGCAAAATTTTATGTTCCTGAAATATGGACTCTTTGACATCCTGTTCATTCAGAAACGTATCTGCACTGGGCTGAATGTAAAAGCTAAAGCTCCTCTCGCCTGACCGATCCAATGTGACAAACACCAGCCCTGTTCGAGCTTCCTCCGCAAGCGGCATCTGACGCACATCCACTCCATGCGTTTCCAATGTATCCCGCAAAAACACACCCAACACATCATTGCCGACTTTCCCCAAAAATGTTGACTTGCCGCCCAATTTGGCAATGCCAACCGCCACATTGGCAGGCGCTCCGCCAGGCGATTTCTGATATGTCGAATTTTCCGAATCAAGTGGGATAAAATCGATTAACGCTTCCCCAAGACTGATGACTCCGTTCACTCGCTCCACTCCTATGTATCAATTTTGCACCTGAGACAAATGTCTGTATGACACCACAGCAATCGTCCCTATTTTCAAATGAACTCGTTACTGCCAAAATTGCTACTTTGTCAGTTCAAGAAATTGTCTTGCATCGGCAATCGAAACATCGACAGCGCTTTGCCAGAAGTCCGGTTTTGTCAGATCTGCACGTAGATGTTTCGCTGCCAATTCTTCCACAGTCATCGACCCCGTATCGCGCAGCAATGCTACATACCTGTCTTCAAAACTTGCACCTTCCTGCAGTGCTTGCGCGTAAATGCCGGAACTGAACAAAAACCCGAACGTATAAGGAAAATTATAAAACGGAACATCTGTAATGTAAAAATGCAATTTGGATGCCCAAAAATGAGGGTGATATTCCGCCAGAGCATCCTTATACGCTGTTTTCTGGGCAGTCATCATCAACTGACTCAGCATCTCCATATCGACAAGGCCGTTTTTCCTCTCTTCATAGAAACTGGTTTCGAACAGGAAGCGGGCATGAATATTCATGAAAAAAGCGACAGCCCGTTCCACTTTCTCATCCAGTAACACGATTCGCTCCTCGTCTGATGCCGCTTGTCGCAATGCGGCGTCCGATACGATCATTTCGGCAAACGTCGAAGCGGTTTCGGCTACATTCATCGCATAATTTTGCGCCAATGCCGGCATATCTTCCATCACATATTGGTGATACCCGTGTCCCAATTCATGTGCCAATGTCGATACATTGGAAGATGTTCCGGAGAATGTCAGGAAGATGCGCGTCTGCCCGCTGACCGGAAATCCTGTGCAGAATCCGCCGGGACGTTTCCCAGGGCGATCTTCCGCTTCGATCCAGCGGTTGCGAAACGCCTGTTCTGCAAATGCCGCCATTTTCGGGCTGAACCGTTGGAAATGTTGAAGAATAAATTCGGCTGCTTCTGCATAACTGACTTGTTTCGTCGTTTTTCCAAGGGGGGCGGAAACGTCATGCCAGCTGAGCCGTTCCAGACCCAGCAGCTTTGCTTTGCGATGCAAATACTGCACGAAAATATCTTTGTTCCGGTCGATTACATCCCACATCGTTTGCAACGTCTGCTCGGACATGCGGTTGATCGCGAGCGGTTCCTTCAACACGGAATTCCAGCCCCGATGTTTGTAAACGGCAAGCCGGAACCCGGCCAAGTGATTGAGCGCATCCGCACAAAAGTCCGCTTGTTCGGCCCAGGCTTCTTCCCATTTTTGAAATACGGCCGCGCGTTCCTCCCGCTTGCTGCTGGCTAACTTATTGGCCGCTTGTCCGACAGATACCGCTGCCGTCTCGCCATTTTCCTCAAGCGGTATGCTCATTCTGCCAACAGTCGTATCATACAGGGATTCCCAGGCATGATAGCCGTCAACCGCCAAATCATTCACCAACACTTCCTGCTCCGGCGGCAATTTTTCGATCGCCTGTGTCCTTCTTTCATTCAGCGGAAAGGCAATCCCTTGCAGCGATTCCGCTTGCCGCAAAAGCTGGCTCCATACATCTGCATCCACTTTTAAAATGGCTTTGTCCAACAATGTCCAAACAGAAGAATACTGTGCATACAAGCTCTTTACCTGTCCATTTAAAAGAACGGCCTTTTTATCTTTCGTGTCTTGCGCCATCAGGCATCCCACAAACGACATCGCCTGCGCAATCCGTTTCTGCACATCTTGCAGGCGTTCGACCACCTGCTGAAAATCATCCCCATCCTCTGCAGACTGGGGAATATGTAAATGTTGCAAGTGCTGCAACAACTGTTGAACATCCATATCCAACTTTGAAATATACTGAGCAAATTCCGGAGAACTGCTTCCACCGGGAAAGAACACATCCAGGTCCCATGTTTGATTATATGATTGCATCAAGCTTTCCACCTTTGATTAAAATGCATCTCGTTTCCACTCAAGTTTATTATAAATTTTCCAAATGGAAAAAGCGAACTGTTTTCCTTGATCCGAGGGATTTAAACCGTTTCCGAGAGAGTCAAGCCGTTTCAATGGAGTCCGCCTGTTCCAAACGCAATTCCCGGATCGCTTGTTCCCGCAGTTTGTATTTTTGAATTTTGATTCAGATTCTACATTTGGATTCGGATTCGCTTTTATAAGAACAAGTTCGTCGTTTCCCGATAACTTTTTCCGAGTCTGTAATAATGGTCAACAATACTCCCATTCAAATGTTTGTATGTTTCCGGTACGGCAGGCAACGCATCTGCCTGCTCTTGTGTTGAAACCACTTGCCCAGGCTCCACAAAACGATGATCGCCGATTTTTACATAATTGCAAATGACTGCTCCATGCATGATCACGCAATCCCGTCCGATCAACGCACCGTAAATCGAAACATGCTGCCCGATGAACGTGTTCCGTCCGATAAATAATGGACCATGCGGCGCCGCATGATGTAAAATGCTCACAGAATCCTCAATGAAAACACCCATGGGTTTTTCTCCGACTTCGATATACTCTGCCGGATGACAATGTATGAGAACATAATCTTGTATATTGGTGCGTGGTCCGATAAACATTGGATACGACGAATCGGAGCGAATGATTGCATGAAAGCCGACAAACGCATCTTCCGCAATTGTCACATCTCCAATGATGATCGATCCCGCGCTGACCACCGCTTCCTGGCTGATGTGCGGTTTTTTTACATCCGGAACTTCTTGCATGGGCGGATTCTCATGAATGATTTGCTGCAAAGGGTACAAGCCATCCCGTTTTATCATTCGATCAACTCCCTTCCCACCAAACATATGAGCCAAAACCTAAACATATGATTCAACACTGCCTGACATTCTGCATGTTTACGCATTTTTAAAACAAATCCATGATCACAAGGCGTATATTTGGAATAAACTATAAAGTAGGGATATATTTCACTTGGCAAGGCTGCATATCGCTTGCATGTTCAAAATATCCGTGAAATCGGGCAGAAATTCATAGAGTAGGAGGGATCGGCATGGCTACTTGGAAGCATCCAAATAAAGGGGATACCTCCTTTTCAGCAATCTGTGCGTTCATTCGCGATAAAGTGAACCAGGACAACGGGAAACATACCTTTCGGATTTACCTTGGAACAGATTCCCAAAGCCACGGGAACAGCGGAGTTACCCGCTATGTAACGGCATTAATTTTGCATACGGTGGGCAAAGGTGCAAATTTTTTTATCAAGAAGATGGATGAGCCGCTGGCACCATCCTTGCGGCAAAAAATATGGCGGGAATCCGTTCTGACATTTGAGCAGGCCATCGAATTGGATCATGAGTTATCAGATCTTTTCAACCTTTCCAATGTTGAATTTCAAATTCATGTAGATTGCGGCATGAATGGTCCCACAAAAGATTTGATCAAGGAAGTCACAAGCATGTTCATTTCGGCCGGCTATGATGTAGTAACAAAACCGGACAGCGTTGCAGCCAGCAGTGCTGCTGACCGGTTCAGCAAATAGCGGGCTTTTTCAGTGTCTTTTGTATTCCTCTTGCAATCTTGCAATGACAGCATCATAAACTTTCATATCCGTAAAAGCCTCCACAGACATATGTTCGCGATCCGGCGCATTTTGCCGGGCTTTTGGCGTTAACGTCTTATGCGTGATAATCAAATCTGCTTCTGCAGGTATCTCATATATGGATGAATTGGTCACATGAATATCGAGTTCCAGAACTTTCAGTTTCTTTTTTAGAAGCGCTGCAGCCATTGAACTTGACGCCAGCCCTGCATCACACGAAAACACAACCGTACGTATTTTCCGACAGGATTTCGGCGGCTGTCTTTCTTCAAACAACTGCTCACTCCATCTCTCCGTTTGCTGTAAAATGCCCAATTCTGTCAAATTCGGTCGGCTTATTGTATGATTCACTGCTTTGTGCAAGGGAATCCGTAAAATCATATAGCCAGTCAAAAAGGAAACAAGTGCGGAAGCCATTACACCCAACATGACAAAAGGCAAGTCATCATGTGGGGATAATACAGCCAAAATAAGGATGCTGCCGGGTGAAGCAATCGAAACAAGACCAACATCAAAAAATTGAAAGACGGCAATACCTGCGATTCCACCGGCAATGACAGAGAAGAGCAGGCGCAGGTTCATCAAAACATAGGGAAAGTATACTTCATGTACGCCTCCCAATGCATGGATAATCAATGCGGTTTTGACTCCCTTTCTCTCTTCCCCTGTCGTTCGCAGCCAATACGCCAATAAGACTCCGATGCCTGGACCCGGATTACTTTCGAGCAGAAAGAAAACAGATTTCCCCATCTCTTTCGTTTGCTGGATCCCCAAGGGCGCCAAAATGCCATGATTGATTACGTTATTAAAGAAGAAAACTTTTGCCGGTTCGATCAAAACAGAGGACAACAGCAACCAGTCGGAGTTGACAATAATCTCCAGTACATGATTCATATCTTTTATGAATGACGATACAACCTGTCCCAAAAAGGCAAAACAAATCAGTGTGAGAACAACAGCTACAATCGCTGCAATAAAATTTGCCAATAATAATTCAAAGCCAGCCGGCAGCCGATGTTCAAGCTTCTTATCGATCCATTGGATGAGCCAACCGGTAAAAAGCCCGATTGCCATCGCACCGATGATCATGGGAACGGAGCTTGCCTGTGTCAGTCCCATTGTGACAACTGCAGCAACGACAGCTCCTCTTTGTCCCCCTAACAACTTGCCGCCCGTATATCCGAATAGTACGGGAATTAACTGATTCAACATAGGGCCCACAAGAAGATTCAATTGTTCATTCGGCCACCAACCATACACGCCAAATAAAGCCCGGATCATTCCTACCACAATCAAGGCAGCGATGTTTTGATACACCATGGCGCTTAATAATCGGCCCAATTTATTCATTCCCATGGTGCCCCTTTAAAAGAATGCTCGTTTTCTCCAAGTAGCTATTTGATAAAATATCCTCCAGTTTTTTCTTGAGATCATCCGGATCAGAGGAATGGAGCGCAGCCAAAAACGAATCATCGATTAAAGCGGCGCTTATTTCACTGATCATTTTGATCTGCTCTTGCGGGATGCCCGCTGGAGCAGCAAGCAATAAAAACGTGCGTACAGGTTGTGTCTCTTCATTCACTCCCCACAACACAACTTCAGGGAAGCGAAATACGGCGACAAGCAGTTCCTTTACACCCGCTGTTTTCGCATGAATCATCGCCAGTTCATCCAATACGAAAATACCCTTCTGCTCGCGCTCTGCCAGATCGGCAAGCAACCGGTGATAATTTTGGACGGCCGGATGTGTCTCAATCGTTTTCACGATTTCATGCAACTGGACAGGAACTTCATCTGGCTTTACTTGCACCGACTCTTGAACAAAGAAATGGCGAAGTATTTGCAGCATCGCCTCGCCATAGCGGGCCATTGCCAACATTTCCGGTGCAGAGGTTTGGGATGTTTCATGTTTGCTTTTGTATCCATTCGAGAGGTTGTCGAACATACTTGTCATGGCCTCCATATCCTTTTGATCTAAAAATGGAGTCACCTGAATGACCGGGACAGTTTGCACATGTGATAACGCAACCGTCGAGATAATCATGTCGACGGCATGATGACTGTCCAGCCAAACCTGCAATTCATTTGCAGAAATAATGTCATCGATTTGAATGTTTGAAAATTCTTTTCGCAACCGGGACGCCAAGAAACGGGAAGTACCGATTCCGCTTGCACACACCACGACAACACGGTATTGTTTGGCTGTCTTGTTTTTCTTCCGAATGATGGCCGCACCGATATGCATGGTCAAATATCCGATCTCCGTAACTGGCAACTGTTTGCCAAATCGCTTTGCCATCGCTGCTGCAGCATGCTCACATGCCTCAAAAACCACCGGATAATTCGCCCGAATCTGATCAAGCATCGGATTATATATGGATAAACCAAGTTCCAACCGTTTTATCGACGTTGTAAAGTGTGCAATCAAACCTTCAATCAAAAATTCATCATCAGACAATCGCTCTTGCAACCGCTGTTCAACCGTATATACAAATTGTTTGGTTGCATTCATCCACAGCAACCGGCTGGCATCCTGCTCGAAATCGGGAACTGCGCGGGAATGCATCGCTCCACGCAAATGAATGGCAATATAGCCGATTTCGACAATCGGGAGTGTGACATGTAAATATTGCTCCAATACTTTTGCGATTTGCTGTGCCAGCTCATATTCTCGCGCCCCTTTGGATAACGGAACAGCTGCCGCTTCTTTTTCCAGAAAGTTTCCCTGTTTAATACGTTCGACAGCCAGTGTGAGATGAATCACCAAAGACACGTATTCCCGATCTGTCAGGGTAATCTCCGCTTGCTTTGCCAAAGCTTCCTGCACAGCTTTTTCGACATAAAAAATATTGGAAACCTGTACAAACTCCATGAGATGTGATTGAATAACTTCTTGCAAATTGATAGTTTCCGGTTTTTGTTCACCGCTTTTCTTCGACCAACTAAACAATTCCAGCCACTCCTCGATTCGTATATCCTGAAGCAGGATATAGGAAGCGGCCGTCCGCAGGTTTCGTTCTGTCCCTTGTAAATAGACGCCTAATCCTGGCTTCCGAATCACTTCCACCGCATACTTGGCAAACCACTGATCGACTTTGTCCAAATCATGACTGATTGTGGCTTCCGTGACCCCATATTTTCGACTGAGAACAAATAACTTCACAGGTTCCTTTGCCAGCAACAAATCCCGGATCAAACCTTGCTGTCTTTGATCCGGCGTATAACTTGAGACAGCCGGCGCATCAGATATGGCGTTTTTCAGTTGCTCCATGTCATGCTGTGAACCGATCAACTGCACACCGGTCCCCTTCTTTTTCCAAAGGGAAACCTGAAAATTTTTGAGAAATTTTTCAATTGTGTTCAAATCCCGTTGAACGGTTCGAATATTCACGTGTACAGACTTTGCCAATTCCAGAAGAGAAATAGGTTCAGATATAGACAATAAAAGCAAAAGCAGTTCTTGTTGGCGAACGGAAATGTCCAAATCCCCCATCCTTCCCCCCTTTGATTCATAAGTGCTCACCCGTCACTTGATTCGTTTTTTGTGCGATTCGATTCATTGCCTGAGCGGGTGTTTCCTTATTTGCAATCATCTTTTCCAATTCCGTAAAAATTACCGTATCGATCTCCGTCCAATTGGGAATTTTCGGCCTCGTATACAGGTATTGTTTCTTCCAAGCATCCAATGTCGCTTTCATCGGCAACAGATTGGGCATCAATCCGGACTCGGCAGTTCCCGGTTCCATGCCTTTTCGCACCGCTTCCAGGTTGTACACAGAATGGCGGGTAGGCGTTTCTCCACCCGCTTTCGACTGCAATATTTCATATTCTGTCTGTGGCGAAGTGGCCCATATCAAAAATAGCCAAGCCGCTTTTTGCTCATTTGGCGTCGCGTATTTATTGATGCCGATTCCCGTCCCGCCGAAAATGTTTGCACTGCGAACAGGCCCTCTCGGCAAAAGCGACCATCCCACTTTGCCAACAACACGAGATGTCTTTGGATTCTCGAACATGGCAGAATATTCATGCCACATCGGCGCCATCGCCAAATCCCCCCCGGCGAACGCATCGGCAAGATCTTGCCAATCCCAGGAAATGCTGTAAGGGTCGGCAACCTGCATCAACTTTTGATAAAAGGTTGCCGCGCGAATGGCATTTTGTGATTGCAGGGCACTTGGCCCCGGATGAAAAGTTCCCACATAGCCCATATTGGGATTGTGAAAATAATCGCCGCCATATGCAGCCAGTATATTGCTGAAATCGCACATGAGGGAGTCATATTGTTTGGCCTGTTCACCTGTTCCATACTTGACTTCCGTTATAATTCCCTGTTTTACTTTTTCATTGATCCATTTGGCGATCGTGTAATATTGTTCCCATGTCAAATTAGGGCCAGGCGTCCAATCAAATCCCTCTTCTCTTAAAAACAGGGATTTATACTTGTCAAATATATCTTTTCGGTAAGCCATGATCATTGTCGGAGAATCATATGGCAGCGTGTATAAGTTTTGATCACTCCCCATGTATCCATCCACAGCCAATTGAGTCGATATAAAATCATGCACGCCTCCCGGAATATGTGGCAATGCGGGATCGTGATTCAATCTGTTCAAATCCACAAATTGATTCGAATATTCGGCCAACACCTGATACGGGTCCGCATAAATTACTTGATGCGTATCCGCGTGTGCGTGAAATTCCAAACCTACTTTTTCTACAACGGATTCCAAATCCATTTGTTCGATCGTTACATCAATTCCCGTAACATTTTCAAATTCCTTGATGTTCGCCCTTAACGCAGATGACGGAGGAGTGATTTCGGAAATAAAGCGCAAGTGTGTACCGGCAAATTGCCGCCAATTGAATCCTTTCGGCGCCTGAATCTTCGGCAACCCCGCCACCCAGCCCGGAAATGGGGCATCCACCTGTTTGTTTGGATTTAGACGGCTTGTGGGATTCTGTTCTTGTCCGTCATGCACATGCTGAAACGGCGTGCAGGCAGTCAGCAGCAAACCCATTAGACTGACGCAAAGGGAAACTTGGAAATAGCGACTCTTATTCATATCTTCTCTTCACCTAAAGAGGATATTCAAAAAGTAGTCAAAACTCCACGGCGGATTGCTTTGCCGAATCCCAAAAAGCCTTACTCATGTACCAAACACGTACACTCCGTCGGCTTTTCGTGCTTCGACTTCGCACTCCTTGTGTCTTACTTGACCACTTTTTGAACACTCACCTAAAAAGAATGTTCAAGCATACACACAGATTCTAACCAGCGAAAGGCCGAAATCAGCCTTATGGTTCGGACTCAATCATGCACATGCAAAAGCGCCTGAATCAAACGTTTATACTGTTCAAAACCTTCCTGATAATGGCGGCTCTGCTCCGATGGGGCAAACGACCGTTTCAAAAAGTCCTCCTGGAATACTTCTCCGACCGCACCCCAAAACCCTTGTGCAACGCCTGCCAGGATACCGGCCCCGTATGCGGCGCCTTCCGCATAGCCGACCGTGCGCAAGGATGTTGCCAGAACATCGCATAGCACTTGCAGCCATAGCTCGCTTTTGGCGACACCACCAGTCACCACAAACTCCTGAACCTGATTTGGCAGCAAGCGAATCAACTCCAGGCAATCCCGCAATGAGTAGCTTACACCTTCAATCACACTCCTGGCAAAATGCGCCCCTTGGTGCTGCAGGTTCATACCCAAAAAGCCGGCACGGATTTTGTCGCTGTTATAAGGCGTGCGTTCACCGTTCAAAAACGGCAGATACAGTAACCCGTTGCTGCCTGCATCGACTGTACCCGCTTGCATCATCAAGGCATCATAGGAGTCGCCATGGCCGAGGGAATCCCGAAACCAGCGCAGCGATGCACCGGCAGAAAGCGTCACGCCCATTCCGTACCACATATTCGGTACCCCATGACAAAACACATGCAGCGTCGGATTTTGCCGAATCGCTTCCTCGTATGTGGGCGGTGTATCGAGACATGCCAATACAACGCCTGATGTGCCGATGGAGACCAATCCCCGCTCTTTTGTCACAATCCCCATCCCCACAGCCGCTCCCGCATTGTCTGCTGTACCGGCAATGACAGCAGTTCCCGCCGGCAAGCCCGTAATTTCCGCAGCTTCCGGCGCAACTTCACCTGCGATCTCTCCGCTTTCATACACGTCCGGAAACCAGTGCATGGGCAGATCCAATTCTCCTATGAGTCCTTTATTCCAGGTGCGGTTCCGCACATCAAACACGCCTGTCCCGCTGGCATCTGACACATCCGCACTATAAAGATTGGTAAGTTTAAAGTTGATAAAATCTTTCGGCATAAGTACCTTGTCAATCTGTTGGAAAATTTCCGGCTCCTGTTCTTTGATCCATAACAGCTTGCCTAATGTAAAACCGGGCAAGAGCGAGTTGCACGTTTCCCCTTGATAGCGGGAAGCGCCAATCGACTGCAATGTTTGTTCACAAATGTTCTTTGTCCGCACATCGTTCCAAAGAATCGCTTTGCGAATGACTTGTCCTTGCCGATTCAGCAATACGGATGAATGCATTTGACCTGCCACACCGATTCCGGCAACTTCCGATGGTTGTATGCCTTGGCGCCATAATTCCTGCAAACATGCTACAAACGCCTGCCACCAAATGTCCGGATCCTGCTCCGTCCAGCCGCTCTGGGGAGTTTCAAACGCATACGACCTGTACGCTTTCTGTACGATGTCTCCTTTTTGATCGATGACAATCACTTTTGTGCCTTCTGTGCCTACGTCTACACCTAATACGTATGCCATTTTTATCACCTGACTTTCGACTTGAGTATATTGAAAATCATGATTCCCCTTGAAAAACTATGAAACTTCTCAAATACAAACGATGCATGATTGATCTGTCTACTATAAATATACATTAGCCCCGGCTGCATAAAAACAGCCGGGGCCCGCTTGTATGAAATTTGATTGATTGTCGTCGATTAACCAATGACAATCTGCACTTTTAACATATCGTCCGCTTTCGGTTTTGCCAACAAAGCCGGCACTTCCTCCAGAGAAACCGTATGGGAAATGATTGGATCGACATCGATCCGCCCTTCCTTTACCCAACGGAAAGCGGGAATAAATGTATTGTTGATCGCCATGGAGCCAATAATCGTCCAATCCTTATGGTATACCTTGAACGGATTCAAGTTGATACTGGAAACCTGCGGCGCTACACCGAACTGCAAGAATTTTGCGGTCGGTCCCATATACTCAAATTCTTGCTCGATTACTTTGGGGATGCCCGTCACGTCTACTACAATATCAAAACCGTCCGGATATTCCGCTTTTAAGACAGCCGGAGCATCCTGTGCCAGTACTCCGCGCGTCGCTCCCATATTCAATGCCATATCCAATTTTTGCTGGGAAACGTCCACGACAACTAAATCGGATGCGCCCGCATGTGCAATTGCCTGCACCAGTTGCAATCCCATCGCTCCGGCACCGAATAATACGACCCGATCCCCGACTTGTACTTGCAAACGATTCATGCCATGAACGACACATGCGACAGGCTCTACAAACGCCCCTTGCGCAAACGTCATTTTTTCCGGCATCTGGATGACGTTTTTGGCGGGAACTTTTACATATTCAGCCATCGAACCGGCTGTTGTGTTGCCGAGTGCCGCCCAATTTTTGCAATGGTTCACACGATTTGTCAGGCAATATTCGCATTTCCCACAGTATAACGTTGGGTCAGCCGTTACACGATCCCCCACTTGAAAGTCTGTAACACCTTCCCCGATTTCAACGACCACACCGGAAAATTCATGGCCTGGAATGATCGGATACGGGGATAAAAATACCCCTTCGAAAATATGATAATCGGTCCCGCATACACCGCAATTTTTCACTTGAATGGTTACTTCATCTTTTCCTGGTGCCGGGTATGGAACGGTCTCTACAGATGCTTGATGTGGTCCATGAATGACAACTGCTTTCATCGTTTTTTGGCTCATTTTTCTTCTCCTCCATTTGGATAGATCATCACTTTAATGCTTTTGTCTTTTTGCGTGCGTGCGACTTCACAGGCTTCCTTGATCTCATCAAGGGAATAGCGATGTGTAATGACATTTTCAATTCCATAGTTGCCTTTGGCCAATGCTTCGATGGCAGCCGGGTACGTATTGGCGTAGCGGAAAATACCGAATACATCCAACTCCTTATCAACCAACATTGGAATATCTACGGGAATTTGATCCGTTGTAGGCAGCCCCACATAAACGATTTTCCCGCCAAATTTTACATGCCGGATGGCGTCGCCAATCGCTTTGGCATTGCCGGACGTTTCAATAATCGCCGTTACACCTTTGCCATCCGTCAAATCTTGCATGGCATCAGCTGCATTGCCATGCAATGGATCGATCACTGCATCGATTCCCATTTGCAATGCCAGCTCCCGTCGGAACGGTATCACGTCGGATCCGATCACACGACCTGCACCGAACATTTTGGCACTTACAGCAGCCAGCAAGCCAATGGGACCAAGACCACTGATCAAAACACGGTCGCCGGGGCCGATTTTCCCTCGACGCATGGCATGAAATCCGACGGAGAGGGGTTCCAGCAAGGCGCCTTCTTCATAGCTTAATGTGTCTGGCAATTTATACAGAAAATCCGCCCGCACCGCCACATATTCTGCCCATGCCCCATCGACAGGCGGAGTTGCCATGAATACAACGTCAGGGCAGAGATTGTAGCGGCCAGATTTGCAGTACTCACAGCGATCACATGGAATTCCAGGCTCCACTGCCACTCGATCGCCGATCGCCAGGTGCTTGACTTTCGCACCGACTGCCGCCACATCTCCAGCCAGCTCATGCCCCAGGATGATCGGCTTTTCCACGACATAGCGCCCAATCCGGCCATGTTCGTAATAATGCACATCCGAGCCGCAAACGCCGATACAATGAACTTTAATTAATGCTTCGTCTTCTTTCACTTGCGGCATGTCTACTTCCTGAATGCCGATGGATAACGGTTGATCCAAAACGGCAGCTTTCATTCGTCCAGGCACAAGCGGCACCTCCTTATTGTCCGTGTTGCAGCGAATCGGTATTAACCTTTGACGGCGCCCATGGTCAAACCGCGCACCAATTGTTTTTGTGTAAACCAGCCGAGTATAAGCGCCGGCAAAACGGCAACCGTTGAAACAGCCGATAGTTTCGCCCAGAATAAGCCTTCACTCGTCATAAAAGATGACACTAAAACAGGCAACGTCGCAGAATTGGTGTAACTGATATTCACAGCCAGGAAAAACTCATTCCATGCGAACACCATACACAACAGCCCTGTGGAAATTAATCCAGGCTTGACAAGCGGGATAATCACCCTGAATACCGCTTGCAATCCGGTTGCTCCATCTACTTGGCATGCTTCGATTACTTCATATGGTATATCGCTGAAGAACGAACGCATCATCCAAACAACTGTCGGTGTATTCATTCCTGTATACAAAAGAATCAACCCGGTCAGCGAATCCAGCAATCCTAAATTCTTGAACAGCAAATAGATCGGTATGATAACTCCGACTGGCGGAAGAATTTTTGTCGAGATAAACCAGAAAAATATATCATCGCCTTTTTTGGGCTTGTAAATGGCGAGCGCATAGGCAACAGGCGCACCCAATAACAGCGATACAATCGTGGAGCCGAATGCAGCGATGAGCGAATTCCCCATAAATGCCGCGATCCCGGAGTTGAATACATTCTCATAGTTCACCAATGTCGGATGAAAGAACAGCGTTGGCGGCATATGAAACGCATCCCGCTCTGTCTTGAAGCCGGTAATGAACATCAAGAAAATCGGAAAAAAGTAAGCAATTGCCAGTCCATACGTGAGGACCGTCAGTCCGGTTTTCCACACTTGTTTCATGCTAACGTTCCCCCAAACTGTTTACGGAGTGTCCGGAACAACAATGTCATACATGCTACGGAAAGGATGACAATGATGACCGCAATCGCTGATGCAAGACCATATTGACTGTTTTGAATCTGCTCCCGGAATACGTAATAGGACAAATTGGTGGATGCATAGCCGGGGCCGCCTTGTGTGGCAACATAAATTTCGCCGAATGTCGACAAGATAAAAACCAGGCCGAGAAACACGGCAACTTCAATATAGCGCATTAAATGCGGGATGATGATATGAAAAAACTGCTGTACTCTGGTTGCGCCATCCAGCATGGAACTTTCGATAATCTCGCCGGGTACGGATTGCAGCCCTGCCAGAAGAACCAGCATGAAGAACGGCGTCCATTCCCATGTGACAATATAAATGACCAGCGATAACGGATGATTGGCAGCCAAGTCAACCGGAGGCAAGCCCACCGATTTAAACATCCATGCCAACAATCCAAACATCGGATTGAAAATCATATTTTTCCAGAGGACGCCTGATACAGCCGGCATGATGAAAAACGGCGAAATGATCAGTGTGCGCAGAAACCCTTTTCCGAAAAAATCCCTGTTCAGCAAAAGTGCCAAAAACATTCCCAACACCAAACATATGAGCAGTGACGCAACCGTCAAGATCACGGTGTTTTCCAGTACGGTATAAAATTCCGGCGCTTCTAATATCGTTACAAAGTTGCCAATCCCATTAAAACGCATTCCCAAATCCGGACGCATGATATTCCAGTTGAAAAACGAATAAAATAAGGTACCCAAAAATGGAATTTGCGTGATCACCGCCGTAACGATGATCCCGGGAAGCATCAACCGTTTTGCCAATTTATCTTGTTTGTTTCGCTTATTTCTGTCGGTTAAAGTTGGTGTGCCGCGTTTTGCAGCAGTGCGCTTGCGATTTTGCGATTGATCCGCTTGACGAGAAGACTCTGCATGTACCCGAATCGTTTCTGTGTTCATCTCCTTCTCCTCCCATTGATAACAGAAGGGGCGCGAACGCCCCGCCGCCATACTTTATTTCTGATATCCGCCTTGTTTTGCGATTTCGTTCGCTTTGTTTTGAGCGTTTTTCAATGCATCATCCACCGATTTTTGGCCGGCAATTGCAGCTGCAAACTCTTGAGACACATCTGTTCCCAACTGTGCAAATTCAGGAATGGATACATATTGAATGCCTGTATACGGCACTGGATCTTTTGTCGGATGATTGATATCCGCCTTCTCGATTTGCTTTAATACGATATCTGCAAATGGAGCAGCCTTTTGATAGTCAGGATTTTCATAGGTGGATTTGCGTGTTCCCGGAGGCGCTACCACCCAACCTTTTGTTTTTCCGACAAGGTTGATGTAGTCTTTGCTCGTCGCCCATGTCATAAATTTGAACGCCGCATCCTTATGCTTCGATGAACTTTCCAGCGCAAGCGACCAAGCCCATAACCAGCCGCTGCCATTAGGAGTCACTTCAACCGGCGCCGGCGCATAGCCAATCTTGCCGACAACTTGCGATTGTTTGGGATCATTCAAAAATCCGGCGGCAACCGACGCATCGTACCACATGGCTGCTTTTCCCTGTGCCATCGCTGTTTCCAACTCTGTAAATCCGGACGTTGTCGCACCTTTTTCACCGGCAGATTTCAGCAAGTCGATGTAAAATTTGACCGCTTTCTGAGTTGCCGGATTATTGAACTGCGCCTGCCAATTTTTATCGTACCATTCACCGCCGAACGTATTGATCACAGTATCCAGCGGCGCCAGCACTTCACCCCAGCCGGGCATGCCGCGCAACAAAATGCCTGTCATATTGTGGGCCGGATCATTCAGTTTTTTTGCAAATGCGGCAATATCGTCCCAGGTAGGTTGTGCAGGCATTTTCAAGCCGGCTTTTGCAAACAAATCTTTGCGGTAATAGATGATGGATGATTCTCCATAGAACGGCAATGCGTACAGGTTGTTATTGTAAGAAAGGGCGTCACGCATCGGCTTTAACACGTCACTCAGGTCGTATTTCGCTTTTGCATCCGCACTCATCTTGTCAAATAGCGGATTGAGAGGAGTAATCCATCCATTTTTCGCCCAGATCGGCGCATCGTACGTACCCACTGTAGCAATATCGAATTTCCCGGCGTGTGTCGCAACGTCTTCCGTTACTTTTTGCCGGAGTTCATTTTCCGGAAGAACCACGTAATTGACTTTGATGCCTGTTTCTTTTGTAAACTCTTTTGTCTCTTCCTGCATGACTTTCATATCCGGATTGTTTACTGTCGCAACTGTCAATGTCACATTGGAAGAGGAAGATTTTCCATTATCTTTACCGGCGTTTGCAGAAGATGCGGATGGAGAACTTCCGCCTGTGTTGCAACCTGTCAGCAGCATGGCTGCCAACAAACCTGTGCTGCTTAATACAGCTACTACTTTCTTGCTTTTCATTGCATGTCCCCCTCATATTTGTACATGTTGTTTGGAATTGCGGAATCCATTCAGACATCAGCGGTCTGTTTTGAGAAGTTTCTGGCTTCCACATCACCTCCCAAAATGAAAGATTGCATCGAAAACGAAAACCTGGCCAAAAAAGAAAGACCGAACGCGAAATTTATCCGCATTCGGCCCGTGGCCCTGAATTTGGGGATGGATCTGTTTTTTCTTTTTGAATCGTTATGATAAAACGTTCTTCTTTGCCTTCAATGATTACACGATCATGTTTAAACAATTGATAGATTTTCGATCCGGGAGTTAATTTTTCTGCTTGCAATAGCTAGCACCCCTTTTATCTTGCATTCACATTTGATTCCCGTTCGATCACTTCCTGATTACGCTTTCATTATAAGAAAAAACGCTTCCATAGGCTATCAAAAGATATCATAAATCTGTCACAAATCATCGCGACAATTTTAAATATCCATAATTATCCACATATCCTATTTGATTCGATTGGAAATTTTATGTTACAATCATAACCGACATTGCAGACGCATGTACCAACTGCGATACACCAGCAACACGATAGACTATTTGCCAAATGAGGCAAAGCGGTTGGTTGTTGCAATGTGCATGAAAAGTCTCGAACGCAATTCACGACAAGAAAGGTGATAGGAATGGCTGACGTAACAATTAAAGTGAATGATAATGGTTCTCTCCGTATTTCAGGAAACGTGGAACTTGTGGATGCAGAGGGCAATCGTTTTGAAGTCAAAGAATCCTTCTCCCTTTGCCGCTGCGGATTATCCCAAAACAAACCATTCTGTGACGGCTCTCACAAAGGAAAATTTGAAAGTGCACCACGGGCCGGCCAACAAAAATAATTCAACAAAAGTAAAGGACGAACATGAAAACTCCCGCTCATCCAAATTAGGCGGGAGTTTCACAGGTGCTACATAAATACGCACTTTAACCGATAGCTATTTCATGAAAGCGATACTATTTTGGACTTAAACGCGACAATATCCGCAAGATGATGTTCAATAATTTTTTGAATAATTTCGATCTCTACTTCCTGATAATTATGTACTGCAATATTGCGAAAACCGACCATGGCAGACAAGGCATCCCGCATTTGTTTGTCAATCAAATTGTCTTTATACAAAAGATCAAAAGCATCTCTGCTATGCTGTGGAACGCCAATTTTCTTCAGGGCCACAACATACATTGCCAGATCAATCGCTGCTTCGCAAGCTCTTTGAATATTCAAAATAATAGAATCCTGTTTTGTGTAGTTTAGTAAATTATCGAATGTTCCCTCGTACTCTTCCTGTATCCTCCGAATGCACCGTTCAATAATCTGCGACTTATTTAGCACCACATCATTCATAAATTTTCCCCTCCTTCCGAATATTCGCCAGTATCTCTTTTCTTTCTTCATTTAATAATGCATAGTCCTTCAGCACACGGATTGAAAACTCTGCAAGCAAATTTGGGCTCGCACTGAAAATTGCTTCTCCTTCTCCCACAATCTGCGCTTTCAGGACTGTCGAAGCAGATGACAAAGAAATGAGATCAACATCCCTTTTCAATTCATCTGCCAACTTCTGAGCGACAAGCCAGACCTCATAACTCGCAAGCGTTCGGTCCGACAAGAATGCAATATCAATATCGCTATCCGGTCGAAAGGTATCTCTGCAGACAGAGCCAAATAGAAAAATCAACCGCGCGGAAGCAGATTCTCTCAATGTCTGAATGATCAATTGCAGTTGCGCATCGGAAATATGCAAGTGGATGCCTCCTTTTTAAAGAACGCGATTATTTCTTTATTTCTTTTTATCATACTCGCCAAACACCCGTTGATAAATTCCTGCATTTACAAGTTGCAGAGCAGCCGTAAGGATTAATGGCAAATTTAGCTGCCCTACGTCGAACATATATCCGGTCAACGTCGGTCCTACGGAAGACGGCAAGCGCATTGACAACGCATTGATGCTTGAAGCAAATCCCCTTCGCTGATCGCGGGTGAGACTTGCGCTTAATGCCGAGCGGTTTCCTTGTGTGCCGCGATTAATTGCATTGCGAATGACAAAAAGAAAGGAGGCAATTGTGAACGTAGGCATCCACGGCAACGCCAGCATACATGCAGAGCCGATAATTCGCATCCACGTCACTGATTTCACCATGCCAAACCGTTGTGCCAGGATGCCGCTAAAATAGGACGAAACGGCTGTCAAAAAAAAACTGATGGAAAGCGTGACGCCAATCGCTTCCGTCCCCACATGATAGCGAATGCTGAACCAGTATGCCATCATGGGACCTGTAAGCCCAACAGCAAGGCCATTCAACGTATTGATGAAAGCAAGTTTAAAAATTGCCTTATTTTCTTGGCGGCGGATGTTTGTTTCATCCGGATCCTGTTCTTTGACTATGTTCTTCCCATTCTCCTCGCTTCGTTGTACACTGTGTGATTTGTCTCGAAAGTCCCTGCCATGGCTTGATTGTCCAACTGCTGATCCAATCGATTGTTCATGAATCAAAGAAAGAAGCAGGATGCAAAAAAACGAAAGAACTGTGACCATTAAAAATACCGGGCGATACGCTTCAAGCGGATTCGCTGTATGGATGTAACCCGGTATCCCGCCCAGCACCGAGCCGATTGCCATGCCGAGAAATCCCACGCCGTTGTTCAAACTGAATATCTGGCCGCGATTGGACCGTTCTACATAACGTGCCAGCCATGCTTGTTCCGCCGGGGAAAAGGGTCCCGCCGCGCCGCTTTGTCCACGCCCGAATCCTGCAATCACAATCGCCAGAATCAGGATGATTCCTTGTGTTGTCATGCTGGCAATCATTGACGACAACATCGTCATGCCTTCATAAATTAACAAAAATGGTTTTCTGCCCAGTTTGTCGCTTAAAATGCCTACAAATAAAATAAGCGCTGCTCCAAATAATCCGGCAGCCGATGTAACGCCGCCAATCAAGGCGCCACTCCAATGCAGGTCTTTTAAGTAGAGAGAAAGATCCACTACCATTGCCCCTTGGCCAATGCTGCGCAATCCGCGGATGAGAATCAGCCGTTTTACAATTGAATGCATTTGTATTCGTGTCATTCCAATTCCTCACATCTATTACAAGCGTTATTGCAATCTATCTGTATCATATACCTGAATGTCGAATAATCAATAGAGGAGTCATGAGATTCGCATAGTATCAAGCCAAACGCTGCAGCATTTAAAGCAAATGACTCCAAGCCGCAAAAATAGGCTTTGGCATGTACCCAAAGCCCCGTTATTTTTGTTTCCATTCCTCATAGATCGTTTTTCCCAGGTAGAATAAAAAATGCAGCAACCCTATCGTTAATACGATCCATATTGCAATAAACATATACAAGTGCCTTTGAATCAATTCATATTCCATCTTGGAATCCCCCAAACAAGGGTTATTCCTTTATTTTACCATATTTTCCGTAGAAGCATTCCCATCATTGAAAATATTCCCGATACGATATCCATATGGAACCGATCCATTACTCCGAATATTCTTGTCCCAGCTCAAACATCCGTATGCAAACCTGATACAGCCTTTCAAAGGAAATGTCATCGATACAAGCACAAGCAAACAGTTCTTCTGTTTGAATCTTTTGTTCTTCAATCCATGTACGGACGACAATCCATGTTTGATTGCATTGAATCATATAGATGGTTTGGAGCAGGGATTGATCTTGATAAAGAACCCGATATTTTTTCATGTCTCCGCTGTATCTGCCAAGCAGCGCCTTGAAATATTTCAATTCCAGCCAACTGTTATCCCCATGTCCATGCGCCTCCAACAAAAACCACCACAGAACGGTTCTGTGATGGTTTTTGTGCTACTTAAATAATGTCTCAAATGAGCGGAGTTGCCCCTCATCCATCGATCCTTCCTTGACAGCAAGCATATTCCAATCGATTCCCAATTGTTCTTGAAAATCTTCCCGTTCCTCGACAAATAAAATCCCGGTAAGCAGCCCTTGCTGTTGTTTGATTATCTGAATCGCTTCTTCACGTGTATGAAAAGGCTCATCCACTTTCACCAGGTGCTCCCGGAAAAAGTCATATGTGTTGATTTTGTTGAACGTAACACATGGGCTGAAAATGTTCACAAGGGAGAATCCTTTATGTTCCAACGCTTTTTCAATGATCTCTGTCAGGCCTTTGACATCGCCGGAAAACGCCTGCGCCACAAATGTACAGCCATTGGAAATCGCCGTAGAAAGCGGATCTACAGGGTATTCCTTATTCCCTTTCTGCGTGGTTTTCGTTACAAATCCGTGATTGCTGCGAGGCGATGTCTGCCCTTTTGTCAATCCGTAAATTTGGTTATCCATGACGAGATATGTGATATCGATATTTCGTCTGACCGCATGATTAAAATGCCCGAGTCCAATTCCGTACCCATCGCCGTCACCACCGGCAGCGATGACTTTCAGGTTTGGATTGGCCATCTTTGCTCCTTGTGCCACCGGCAACGATCGTCCATGCAACGTATGAAATCCATACGTCCTCATATACTCGGAAATTTTACTGGAACAGCCGATTCCAGTGACAGTCACTATTTCATGTGGCTCCAAGCCCAGATTGACTGCGGCTTTCTGCAAAGCCGCCATGACACTGTAATCTCCGCAGCCTGGACACCAAGTCGAACTATCCCCTTTAAAATCTTTGACGGTCGCCATTATATCAACTCCCTTACTTCTTGAATGACACGGCTTAAAACAAACGGATTCCCATCATACTGCGTAATTTTATGTGCATTCGAATGGATGGGCAGATGTTGTTTCAACCAGTTCAAGAGTTGTCCTTCGTAATTGTTTTCAATTGAAATGACTTTTTTCCCAGTCAAAATCGGTGCAATCCGATCGATCGGCAGCGGATGCAATTGTTGAATCTGCACATGCCCCACTCGGACGCCTTCCCTTTCAAAAACGTCCAGCGCTTCTTCAATAATGCCCCGTGTGGATCCCATTCCAACCAAAATTACGTCCGCATCTTCGTTCTTGCTGTAATAAGGATTTTGAATGGCTGCCGTTTTGATTTTTTCCATCCGTTTTCGCATGATTTGCGTGCGGATCTCCGGATCTTCCGTGATATACCCATCTTCCCCGTGCTCATTGGATGAAGCGGTATGCACACCGCCCGCTGTGCCGGGAAGCACACGGGGCGAAATGCCGTCGTCTGTGAACCGGTATCGTTTAAATATATGTTCTCCATAGGATTTTGCTTCTTCTTCCGTGACCAACTTGCCGCGAGTGATTGGCACCCGGGTGCTGTCAAAGGGCGGCACTGTCGTTTTGTTCATGGATAATACCAGATCCAATGCGACAAATACCGGGCATTGATAGGTTTCTGCCAGATTAAACGCTTCCGCGGCTATGTAAAAAGCGTCTTCAATGGTGCTTGGATACAATACAATTCTTGGAATTTCTCCATGTGTTCCATATAGCATATGCTGTAAATCGCTTTGTTCATGTTTGGTCGGCAGCCCCGTTGATGGACCGCTGCGCTGCGAGTCCACGATCACAATCGGAGTTTCGCTCATGCCCGCAAGTCCCAACGCCTCTGTTTTTAACGAAATTCCCGGTCCGGAAGTCGATGTCATCGCACGAGCGCCGGCATATGCGGCGCCAATGGCAAATGTAATGCCGGCAATCTCATCTTCCACCTGCATCACAGTTCCGCCTACTTTGGGAAGTTGTGCGCTCAGCCATTCCATAATCTCGCTTGCCGGTGTAATGGGGTACGCGGACAGAAACCGGCATCCCGCCATAAAACTGCCAAAGGCAGTCGCCTCATTCCCGGAAATGTACAAGCGATCCTGTTTCTGCACATGTTCCAATGGTTTTACGAGATGCTGCAAGTGTTGGGCTACCAGTTCATAGCCTTTTTCCACAGCGGCTTTATTGGAAAGGATCACTTGCTCTCCTTTTTTCTCAAATACATCTTCGATAAAGAGAAAGAATTCTTCTTTCGGAAGGCCGATCAAGGCACCGCTGATCCCCAGCGCAATCATATTTTTCGCCAATGCGTTTCCCAATTCGGTGGCAAGCTTCTTAAGCGGGAATGCGGCAATCGTATAATGTTTTTCGGCTCGTACACTTGTGTCCCCTTCCATGATCACAACCGCGCCATCTGCCAGCTCATGTTCATTGACTTGCAGCGTTTCTTGATCCAGGCACAAAAGAATATTTAATTGTTCACCTGCGTAATTGGTCCGTTCTTGTGTGGCACGTATTTTATAATTCGTATGACCGCCTTTGATCCGCGACATAAACTGCTTATACGAGGTGACATAATAGCCATAACGAAACAGCGTCTTAGCGAATATCTCCCCTGTAGAGTCAACACCTTCTCCTTGCTGACCTCCGACTTTCCATTCGATGGATTTGATCATACAGGCACCCTCCAGTTCCACATCTCACATGCTAACGTCAAATGCTCCACTACCAAACTATTCGTCAACAGGACAAAATATTATTCTTTCTACGAGTTTCTCTACTATCACATCCTTTGCATACGCTTTCACTATCGATTTCACAATTAAATCTACTATTTACCGAGTAACAATGATTGTTCCTAATGAATGTTCATATATATTTTACTATTTGGTGAATTCGGATTAAAGTATTTTTTTCAGATTAAAGTGATTTTTGGAATAAAAAATTCCCTCTGAATGAACAGCAGGAACCTGTGGCAGAGTATGCGGAAGTTGTAGCAGAAGCACGTTCTCCTGCCGAAGAGCTAATGTTGATGATATTTCCGGAATTTGCTGCAATCATATCAGGCAGAACCGCTCGTGTCACATAATAGGTTCCCCCATCAGGTTCACCTGTATGATCCGTTCCCAGTCTTCCGGGGACATTTCTACCTCTGTCGGAATTTCATAGTGGCCAAGCATTAAATCGATATTATGCTATTATGAAAGTGCTTGTCTCAATAGTGAATATTGTATTATTTATCGAAAAGTTATTAGCATATAACAAAAGGAGATTCCTCCCATATGCCATTTACTCTAAGAGATGTATTGGATATCGAAATATTAAAGCCTGCAAAAGTACGAACAGCTGTACAAAAACTGGAAATGATACAGGTTGAATGGATTTCCGTTATGGAATACCCGGTTGAAAATTATATTCGAAAAAATGAATTTGTGTTAAGTACCGCTATCGGATGCAACGAGAATTTAAGTGTGTTTCAAAGTTTTGTTCTGGATGTTATCCAATCTGGTGCTACAGCCTTGGCCATTGCTTTGGGACGATACATCCAGGATATTCCACCAGAAATCCTTCAATTGGCAGAAGAACTGGATTTCCCTATTATTGAACTGCCTTGGGAAATTCGCTTTTCGGATATCACCCATTCCGTACTCAGCAAATTAAACAATTGGCAAAGAAATTTGATTGACCAAGCCGAAGAACTGCAAAAACAACTTCTTCACTTATTTCTTACAAATGGAACTCTATCACAAGCCACAGAATTGATTCGAAAAAAAATAAATCTGCCGATCGTTATCGTAGATAAAGAGGGAAACATCAAAGGAAAAAGCAAAAATTCAGAGTCATTGATTGAAAAATGGGAGTGTTATCAACAATCTGTTTCTACTGCAACGATTGGGAATTCAACAGATTTCCATTCATATGAAGTGAAATGGGTCTCCTCAAAAGATTCGATCATACAAGCAAGTATCCTTACTCACAACATCGTCAACGGCTTCTTGCTCATTGAACCTGCTTTCGAAACTGTCATAGAGTCGTTTCTCACAAACGGCAGCGATCATTTTCTGGAATATGCCGCTACTGCTACAGCACTATGGTTTCAAAAAGAAGCCACCATCAAGGAAACAGAGCTAAGATTGCGGGACGATTTTGTATGGAGCTTTGCCAAAGGGGAATTTGACTCTTGGGATAGTATTCTCTCTCGTGCAAAATTATTGGAATACAACGTCAATCTTCCGGGCGATATGACAGCTGAGCAATTAAGCAAATAATGTCTGCGTAGAGGGTGGTGTCAGATTTCCTGATACCACCCTGATTTTGCGGTAATTGCAACGGCTTTCCCATTGATCAAAATGTATAAATGAACAATATAGAATTCCAACATTCTGTGGGATGATCGTTTAACACGAACACAGTACGATATAGTAAGAAATTGGCTTTTGCACAAAGTGTCGAACATTTGGAGGAATCCATTGTAAAACTCTCCATCGTCTACACCAGTAAACAATTAAGGAGGTATGCGAAAATGTTGCCGTTTGAAAAAACAGAATACAAAGAACGGGTAAGAAAAGTAAAAACAAGTATGCAAGAACAAGGAATCGAAGTGCTATTGATTACAGACCCGGCGAATATGAACTATGTATCGGGGTATGATGCGCTTTCCTATTACGTGCCGCAAGGTGTAATCGTAGCTACAAACTTGGAGGAACCGGTTTGTATCGTTCGATTGCAAGATCTGTACTGTGCAACAGAAACAACTTGGATGTCGGGAGAAAATGTAATCGCTTATCCTGACAAATATTTGTGGGAACCCAAGGAACTGCACGTAATGGATTTTATTGGGGATTTTTTAAAAGAAAAAGGTCTCCAAAACAAAAGAATAGGCCTTGAATTCGATGCTTATTACTTTAATGCCCATTGGTATAAAAAATTAGAAAACAGTTTACAGGATGCAATATTTATCGATGCAACCGCGCTTGTAAACTGGATAAGAGGGCAAAAATCGGTAAGAGAATTGGAATATATGCAGATAGCTGCGAGAATCGTAGAAAAAGCCATGTATAATGCGATAGAAAACATCGAAGCAGGTGTGAGAGAGTGTCATGTTGCAGCACAAATTTACAGTGACCTGGTGAAAGGGACAGGTGTATATGGAGGTGAATCACCTTCACTGGCGCCAATCATGCCTGCGGGAGAACGGACTGCAGGAGCCCATTTTTCATGGACAACAGAAGGAAAATATCAAGATGGTCAACTTGTATATATGGAATTATCAGGAAGTTATAAACGTTATCATGCACCCCTGACAAGAACAATTTTTATCGGGAAGCCGCCTCAAAAAGTACAGGAAACAGCAAAAATAGTAATAGAGGGGCTTAACGCAGCGCTATCAGCAGTCAAGCCTGGAGTATCCTGTGAAGAAGTTGAAAGAGCGTGGCAGACAACCATCAATAAGCACGGTTTAGAAAAAGAATCCAGAATGGGATATACGGTAGGCATCGGTTATCCGCCGGTGTGGACGGAAAATACGGCGTATTTTAAACCGGGAGAAAAGACTGTCTTAAAGCCGAATATGACGTTCCATATGATGCCTGGGATGTGGCTTGACGGCTATGGCGTCGCCATCACGGAAACCATACGAGTAACGGAAAATGGCTGCGAAACGATAACGAAATTCCCGAGAGAGTTGTTTGTTAAGTAAACCCATTTTGTCAAAACAAAAACCAGATACCTCCCAAACTCGTTGACCCGCATATCGCTCGGGTACTTCCTAGGTGAGTGGTATCTGGTTCTTCTATTTCGCAAACTTGAATGTTGTATTTGCAACTTGAATATCGGAAAAATGTTGCGGTCATCCCAAGTATTTTAAAGCTAGCCGGTACAACCATTCCGCTGCAAGCGGCAATACACTTTCATCGATCTGAAAGCGCGGATGATGGTGAGGATAGATTGGGGTGTTCGGATCACCGGCACCAATAAAGCAAAAAGCGCCCGGAGTTTCCTTTAGATAATAAGAAAAATCCTCCCCGACCATATTTGGTTTCATCATTCCTGTATTTTCACATCCAAATACTTCTCTTGCCACATTTAGGATGACATCAACTTCTCTGTCGTGGTTGACTACTGATGGATACCCGCATTGATAATTTATTTTAATCATGGCTCCATAGATTTTGGCCAAACCTTCCGTTAACTCTTCCAGTTTGTTTTGCAATGTTTTCCTTACTTCTGGACTAAAACTTCGCACCGTTCCTTCTAATACAGCTGTGTTTGCAATAACGTTAAAAGCCGTGCCGGAATTCAGTTGCCCGAATGTAATTACGGCAGATTCCAAAGGATCGATGTTGCGGCTAACAATGTGTTGTGCCGACATCACAAAGTGTGATGCAATAACAATGGAATCAATGGTTTTATGCGGCATCCCTCCATGGCCGCCTTTGCCCTCTATTTCAATATGGAAGCGGTCTGTTGCTGCCATCATTGGACCGTAACATGTCCGAAATGTTCCTGCAGGCAATTCTGACCAGAGATGCAAGCCAAATACCGCATCTACACCTTGCAAGACTCCTTCCCGGATCATTCCGATGGCACCGCCCGGATTTACTTCTTCGGCAGGCTGAAAAATAAACCTTACATTTCCTTTTACATTTTCCTTTTGTGAAGCCAATAATTGAGCAACTCCCATTAAAATCGCAGTATGCCCGTCATGACCGCACGCATGCATGACACCGGGAATCTTCGAAGCAAAAGGCAGTCCGGTTTCTTCTTGGATCGGCAATGCATCCATATCCGCCCGCAAAGCAATGGTTGGCCCATTTTCCGCACCTTTTAAATCGGCAACGATACCAAAACCATTCACATTTTCCTTGACGTGCAGTCCGCAGCTTTTCAAAAATTCTGCAACTATTTTCGATGTTCTCTTTTCCTCAAAAGAAAGTTCAGGATGTTGGTGAAAATCCCGCCGCCATGCGATTATATCTTCTGATAAACTTTCTGTTATACTTTTTGCGCCAAGTTCTGTTATCATGGTGACCCCCCTCATTTATTCCAATTATTGTTGAATTTTGACAAGACAATATCCCCATCTACGATTTTCCCCGAGTGATGATTTCACTCGGGGAACTATACTTAAATAGCCTGTATCCATCCGTTTAGTTTACCAAAACGTTCTTCTCCGCAAGCGCTCTCTTAAATTCTTCGGTTAATAACGGCACTACTTCAAACAAATCTCCGACGATGCCGTAATCGGCAACATGGAAAATATTGACTTCTGGATCTTTATTGATTGCTACGATCACTTTTGAACTTGACATTCCCGCCAGATGCTGGATCGCTCCGGAAATGCCGCAAGCGATGTATAAATCTGGTGTCACGACTTTCCCTGTTTGACCGATTTGCATGGAGTAATCACAATACCCGGCATCGCAAGCGGCGCGTGATGCGCCAACGGCACCTCCGAGAACATCTGCCAGCTCTTGCAACGGTTTGAATCCTTCCGGACTTTTTACTCCCCGTCCGCCGGAAACGATCACTTTTGCCTCAGTAAGATCGACTCTGCCGGTTGCTTTTTTCACAACCTCTCGTACCACCGTCCGCAAATCTTTGATCTCTGACGACAATTTGATGGTTTCAGCAGCAACAGGATTTTCTATCGCTTCGAGATTGTTTGGGCGAATGGTTGCCATTACGATTCCGTCAGTAATTTGTTTCTTTTGAAACGCCTTTCCGGAATAAATCGGTCTTGTGAATACAATTCCGTCACCCGTTTCCACATCCGTGCAGTCAGATACCAATCCAGCGTTTAACCGTGCTGCTACACTCGGAAAAAGATCTTTTCCAATGGAAGTATGTCCGGTCAATACAATCTGCGGCTGCACTTCGCCGATTACTTTTAACAATGCTTGCTTATAGCAGTCTGGCGTGTATCGGTTCAACTCTTCATTGTCTACAACATACACCTTCTGTGCTCCATATTTGGCGAGTTCTTCAAAATATTTTTCTCCATCGCTGCCAAATACGCATGCAGCGATTTCCCCGCCGCTTGTAATACGTCTTGCAACGGTTAAAACTTCAAACGACACATTTCGCAGTTTTCCGTTTTTGGATTCAGCCAGTACAAGTACTTTCGTCATTCTCTTCTCCCCCTTTAAACAACTTTAAGTTCTTCACGCAGAATATGAACCAATTCTCCAACTTGAGTTTTGATTTCCCCTGTAAGAACACGTCCCTTTTGTTTTTGTGGCGGCAAATAATGCTCGATCGCGATCGATTTCGTTTTAAGGTCATCTTGGCTTAGATTCAAATCCTCGATCGTCAATCGTTCCAACGGCTTCTTTTTCGCTTTCATGATTCCCGGCAATGACGGATAGCGTGGCTCGTTCAGGCCCTGTTGTGCAGTTACCAGAATCGGCAGAGACGATTCAATGATCTCGACATCTCCTTCCGCATCCCTTTCTGCCTTTACAGACTCCCCATCAATTTCCAGCTTCACAATCGTGGAGATATGCGGAATCCCCAATTCCTCGGCAACACGCGGCCCTACCTGGCTGGCTCCATTATCCACAGACATATTTCCGCCGAGGATGATATCGTATTGCCTTTCTTTAATGGCAGCCGCTAATATTTTCGCAATACTATACTCATCCAATGGCTGGTCTTCATTTTCGATTAAAACAGCCTTGTCTGCTCCCATGGCTAAAGCTGTACGCAGGGCACTCTCTGCCCCAGACGGCCCAACTGTAATCACCGTAACCTCTCCGCCATGCTTTTCTTTTTGCTTGACGGCTTCCTCAACCGCAAATTCATCGTACGGATTTAAAATCAACTCCACATTTTCCTTAACAATTTGGCCGTTTTCTATTATTATTTTTTCTTCTGTATCGAATGTTTGTTTCATAATGACTAACAAATTCATGATCGAAAACCTCCTTTTTTCTCTTCCTGCGTGTGTACACACAGTTTTATGCAATCTTACACATGGTGATTAACTGTTGTTGTGTACGGGTGTGCCGGTTTGAGTGAATCATTTTCCGCAATACGGGTGATACGGAATGAAGCAAGATCAATGCCTGGCTGCTTGCTTTCTCCTTCCAAAACCAAGTCTGCCGTCAATTTTCCAACGATCGGCGTGATTTTGAAACCATGTCCGCTGAAACCGGCACAAACGTAAGCGCCTTCAATAGGAGTTTTACTAATAAACGGAATCCCGTCAGGTGTAATTTCATAAGCTGCCGAGTAACTGCTTAACAATTTTGCTTGATCAAGAGATGGAAAACAACTAAGGAATTTCTCGATCGCTGTTTCAATCGCCTTTTCCGTTGCATGCTTCGGATAATTGTCTGCATCGTAATCAGCCGGATCGATAAATTGCGGATCGGCGTGATCGGCATTTCCTAATAATAAATGTCCGCTGCTTACTTCGGGTTTAATGTACTGGTCATGTTTGAAATCTCCGAAAGAAGGTACTCTTCCTGCTCTTCCAATGGATTTTCCCGGAGAGACATATACGAGTTGGGCGCGCTGTCCTCTGATCGGCACATCTACACCCACATTCTTCATTAAATGATGCGCCCCTACTCCGGCTGCTACAATGACACAACTTGTAAATATCGTTTGATTATCTGTAGTTTCAACACCCAAAACAGTGCTGCCATCTTCACTCGTAATGATTCTCTTAACACCGCAATGCTGCTTGATTGCAACACCCAATGCACGTGCTGCATTGGCAAACGCTTGATTCGTGAGGACCGGATCGCCATAACCTCCTTGCGGTTCAAATGCAAATGCTCCAAATAGATCCGTATCCATTTCTGGCCAGATTTCTTTTACTTCCTCCATGGTAACCATGCTCGTATTGACACCGTTGCGCTTTTGCATTTCGACATTCAATTTCAATGTCTCAATATTTTCATCATCAACACCAAACAAATACCCTACTGGTTGATAACCGACTTCGTGGCCTAAAATTTCTTTGGCATGTTGAAACGTTTCCAAACTTTGCACAGCCATACGCGTGAGCAGTTCATAGCTGTAATGGCCGCGTAAAACACCGCTTGATTGGCCTGTTGCTCCGGAACCGATCGCTTTTTTGTCCAAAACTAAAATATTTTTAACATTTCTTTTCGCTAGTTCGTATGCTGTGCTGCAGCCCATTAATCCTGCTCCGATGATGACAACATCAGCTGTCTGTGGCAAATTACTCATCTTTTCAGGAGCCTCCCTTTTATGTGTCGAAATTTTGCAGAACGATTATTTGAAATCCTCGGGTTAATAGTATCGCGAAGAGAGGAGAGACGTCATTGGACATTTTGTTGAAACTTTTTCATGGAGTTCCAACAATCTGTGGAATGATTCTATTACACCTCCAGAGTAATATATTTTTACGATTCGACATTCTTTTTAAGCTTTATTCCACATTTCAAAACGTATGTCCTGACACAGCTTTACATTTTATATGTGATGAAGATGAAATGTAGAGAATCAGTACATGAGGAAGGAGTTTTTTATGGCAGGCTTGATCAATTTTATTCTTTTTCTAGTCGTAGCGGGGTATGCGGTCTATTTGGTTGCAAATATCGTGTATAGCCGTGTGATGTTTATCAAGTTAGGAAAAAAATCGAATCTAAAGAAAGATACCAGGCAGCGCGTTCATGAATTGCTAGTCAACGTTTTCGGGCAGAGAAAACTGTTTGAAGACCCGAAGAGCGGTGCGATGCACGTCGTGATGTTTTACGGCTTCATCATTTTGCAATTTGGTGCTGTCGAGTTGATTATTAAAGGGTTCGTAAAAGGCTTCGAATACCCGATCGGCTCGGCCCATAGGTTCTTCAGCTTGTGCCAGGAAATTACGACATTCTTGGTCTTGCTGGCAACCGTCTATGCATTCTACCGCAGATATGTGGAGAAGTTAAAACGTTTAAAACGAGGGTTCAAATCAGGATTGGTCGTTATCTTTTTATCTGTTCTCATGATATCCATTCTTTTGGCGCTTACGTTTGAACATATATGGCTTGATAAAGCATGGAACGGATTTGCGCCGATTTCCTCCACGCTTGCCGTGGTGTTCGGCGGAATGGGCCAGACGGTTGCAGAAGTCCTCTTTTATATCTTTTGGTGGGTGCATTTACTGACGTTGTTATCCTTTGCTGTGTATGTTCCGCAATCGAAGCACGCACACCTCATTTTTGCACCGGTTAACGTATATTTGCGCGACAGCAAACCGCATGGCAAGTTGACGTCGATTCCATTCGAAGATGAATCCCAAACGAGCTATGGTGTAGGCAGAATCGAAGATTTTAGGCAAAATCAATTGATCGATTTGTATGCTTGTGTGGAGTGCGGACGCTGTACGAACATGTGTCCTGCTTCCGGAACGGGAAAAACCCTTTCTCCCATGGATCTTATTGTGAAAATGCGCAACCATCTCACCGAAAAAGGAGCTGCGGTCACAAAACGTACACCCTGGATGCCGGCATTTGCCTTCAAAGGTACGCTTGCTAACCAACTTACTTATAATGCGGAGATTGCTGCAGCAACGGAGACGGCTGAGTCGCCTGATTTGGAATACTCTGTTAACCTGATTGGCGATGTCATTACGGAAGAAGAGCTGTGGGCGTGTACAACCTGTCGAAATTGTGAAGATCAGTGTCCGGTGGCGAACGAGCATGTCGAGAAAATCATTGATATGCGTCGTTACCTGGTGTTGGATGAAGGAATCATGCCGAATGAAGCGGCTCGTTACTTCCAGAATATTGAACGGCAAAGCAATCCATGGGGGATAAACCGTAAAGAGCGAATCAAGTGGCGCGAAGGCCGCGATGACATCCAAGTGCTGACGGTGGATGAAACCGATGAGTTTGAATACCTCTTTTGGGTAGGTTCGATGGGATCGTTCGATAAACGCAGCCAGAAGATCGTTCAATCGTTTGCAAAGATTATGAACACGGCCGGGATTAAGTTTGCTATCCTTGGTAATGAAGAACGCAACTCCGGAGATACAGCGCGCCGACTGGGCAATGAATTTTTATTCCAGCAGCTGTGCCAAGAAAATATTGAGAACTTTCAAAACTATGGGGTAAAAAAAATCGTTACGATCGACCCGCATGCTTATAACACGTTCAAAAACGAATATCCGGAGTTTGGATTGGAAGCGGAAGTCTATCATCATACCGAATTGATCCATAAATGGCTGCGAGAAGGGCGAATTAAGCCGATGAAAGAAGTTAATGAAACGATTGCGTACCATGATTCCTGTTACATTGGACGATACAACGGCATTTTTGATATCCCCCGGGAAATATTGCGTATGATCCCCGGCGTGAAAGTGCTTGAAATGGAACGAAACAAGGAAAATTCCATGTGCTGTGGCGCGGGTGGCGGCATGATGTGGCTGGAGGAAAAACAAGGCAAGCGAATCAATATGGAGCGTACGGAACAAGCACTCAGCTTAAGCCCTACGACCATCGGCAGCAACTGTCCGTATTGCCTGACAATGTTCAATGACGGCACCAAGGCAAAAGGTGTGGAAGAACAGGTCCAAACATTGGACATTGCTGAAATTGTGGAAAAATCATTGTAGTAAGCCAGGAGGTAAAGATCACATGAAAAAGTTGAACGGATTTGCTCCCGACAACACGCCACGCGGTGCAGCAACCAGTGCTTTTATCGAGCATGTCGAAAAAAAATCAAATGGAAGATTGAAAATAGAGACCTTCCCTATGGAAATGTATGGTACGGAAAGTACAATAATTCAAGCTGTCCAAACAGGCACACTTGATATGCAAATTGTCGGTGCAAATATTTTGGCGAACACGATTCCACAGTTTGCGGCGCTTTCTCTGCCACTTCTGACACAAAGCATTGACGAAGGCTGTGCCGTGCTGGATGGACCGGCAGGAAATCGATTGCAGGAGCTTGGCGAAGAGCATGGCTTCAAAGTCCTCGCCGATGTCGCTCTTGGTTACGCACAAATTACAAATAACGTTCGACCGATCAATAGCCCTGATGATTTGCTGGGTATGAAAATGAGATCCCCCGATGAGTACAGTTTTATCGAAACGTTTAAAGCCCTTGGAGCATCTGTTACAACTTTGGACTATACGAAACTCTATACCAGTCTTGCTGAAGGTGTAATCGACGGACAATTCAATCCATTGTTTAACATCTTTGACCTAAACATCGACGATGTGCAGGACTATTTGGCAATGACAAACCATACTTACTACGTTGCGTTCATTATTATGAACAAGAATGTGTTTGACGGCCTTGCTCCTGAACTGCAACAAATCATACTAGAAGCAGGAAATAAAGCAAGACATGCTGCGCGCAAGTATGTTGGCGATCATGAAAAAGATCTGCTGGAAAAAGCAAAACGATCATTTAAGGAAATTACGTATCCTGAAATGAAACCTTTCCAAAAAAAGATCCAACCTGTATACGCAAAAATGGAAGAAGTGATCGGTGCTGAAATCGTTCATACTATCCAAGAATTCCTGACAGTTTACCGAAGAGAAAAGGCGGTTTCCGTTTAAAGCGTGTTGCTGCCCTAGATGTGAATGTTAGAAAACACAGCTTTTTTACACCGTTCAAGTTATAATTTGGCAGGTCGAGTGGAGGTATTTACTTGAAGGCAATCTTATTGGGAATTGCAGCTTCTTTCTTTTTTTCTTTCACTTTTATATTAAACAGGTTAATGAGTGCTAGTGGAGGAAGTTGGATCTGGAGCGCTTCATTGCGCTACCTTTTCATGTTTCCCTTACTTTTGATTGTCGTGGTACTTCACAAAAATTTTAGAGCGCTAATTGAAGAAATGCGTAAACATCCCTGGCAGTGGGTATGGTGGAGTTTTGTTGGATTTGGATTGTGTTACTCTTTGCAGTGTTTTGCGTCCGCTTATGGCCCTGCATGGTTGATAGCAGGAACATTTCAAATTACTATTATTGCCGGTTCACTTTTGGTTCCATTGTTTCACGAAATACGCCAAACTGCGGATGGTGTAGTCAAAGTCAGGAAGCGAATTCCAATTAAGGGAATGGGAATGTCTTTCGTAATTCTATTAGGTGTTGGGTTAATGGAATGGTCCCAGTCAACGCATGTTTCCATACATGACATGCTGCTCGGGACTGTTCCAACCATTATTGCTGCATTTGCGTACCCTTTAGGGAACCGAAAGATGATGGAACTTTGCGAAGGCAGGCTGGATGCATATCAAAGGACTCTGGGAATGACAATTGCCACACTTCCGTTGTGGTTGATTTTATCTTTGTACCAGGTTGTTGCACACGGACTTCCAAGTAACTCGCAATCTCTTCAATCGTTCATTGTGGCAGTGTTTTCAGGTTTCATTGCCACGGTGTTGTTTTTTACTGCGACCGATTTGGCAAAAAGCAACGTTTATCAATTAGCCAGAGTAGAAGCGACTATCTCTGGAGAAGTGGTATTTACGCTGATTGGTGAACTGCTCGTCATATCAGGGACCAGGATTTCAATCGTTGGTCTTATTGGTCTGTGTCTTGTGGTTATTGGTATGGTTTTACACAGCCTTATTTCATCACATGTGCAACGTGCTTCAAGCAACGAACCAATTCAAATGGCACCTTGATTGACTGACCATTCTTTTTCAATTTGCATCTTTATGAATTCACATGAAAACACCCTCTCAAGGAGGGTGTAAGTTGAAAATTTATATTTGCTTAAAATTATTTAATATTGTTCTTGTTCGCAACAGGTACAGGTTCTGTGAATTCGCCATTGCCAAGAGAGTAAGAAACATACGTGTTGCCACAAACTAAGCAATACAATCGTTCATATTCCGACGAAAATGAAACTTGCTCCAAATGACCTTTAGGTCCGCAGTGTGGACATAACATGTTCCCAACTCCCTTTTTAAGAAAATGGTATTCAATGATTACTTAAATCGATTTCTACCAGCCACGGACAGCCATCCGCTCTGTTTCGCGCAATGTTGACAATTCAATCCCCTTCATCGCTGTCCCAAGGTTTTTGGACAATTCTGCGATCAATTCATAATCCTCAAAGTGCGTGGTTGCTTCCACAATCGCCCGGGCAAATTTTGCAGGATGATCTGATTTAAAGATACCAGAGCCTACAAATACGCCATCAGAACCCAAATGCATCATCAACGCTGCGTCTGCAGGTGTTGCAACGCCACCGGCGGCAAAGTTTACAACAGGTAGCTGACCACTTGTATGAACTTCAAGCAAAAGTTCAAAAGGTGCCCCTATATTTTTTGCTTCGGCATATAACTCATCTTTTGACATAGCCTGCACCCTGCGAATTTGCGCTTGCATGGTTCTTTGATGCTTCACTGCTTCCACAATGTTTCCCGTTCCTGGTTCACCCTTTGTCCGAATCATGGAAGCACCTTCAGCGATACGGCGTAATGCTTCCCCTAAACCACGGGCGCCGCAGACAAACGGAACTGTAAATTCCCGCTTATTGATATGGTATTTATCATCAGCCGGTGTCAAAACTTCACTTTCATCAATATAGTCAACGCCAAGAGATTCTAATATTTTTGCTTCAACAAAATGTCCAATACGAGCTTTTGCCATAACCGGTATGGATACCGACTTCATAACTTCTTCGACGATTGTCGGATCTGCCATCCGTGCAACCCCGCCAGCGGCGCGGATATCCGCCGGCACACGTTCCAATGCCATAACGGCGACAGCACCTGCTTCTTCCGCTATTTTCGCTTGTTCTGCGTTCACCACATCCATGATGACGCCGCCTTTTTGCATTTCTGCCATACCCCGTTTAACCCGTGATGTACCTACTTCCATGATGATTTGCCTCCTGTTGAAATACAAACTTGACATTTAAAAATGCTCACAATATTTATTTTGCTAAAAGTTCCAAACCAGCAATTCCGGGACGAGTCATTTCATATGGATCTAGAATCAGATCCAATTCCTCTTTCGTCAAAACATTTTGATGAAGACAAATATCTCGCACCGATTGTTCGGTCAAAATTGCTTCTATGGCGATTCGTGCGGTTGTCTCATACCCCAAGTGTGGATTTACGGCAGTAATGACACCGACACTTTTTTCGACATTTTCTTTGAGCCGTTCTTCATTTGCTTCAATGCCCGTTAGACAATATTCCGTGAAGACGCGGAAAGCGTTCGTCATGATCTGAATCGATTGCAGCAAGTTAAAGACCAGCACCGGCTCCATAACATTCAACTCTAACTGCCCTGCTTCTGATGCCAAGCTAATGGTTTGATCATTTCCAATAACCTGAAAGGCCACTTGATTTATCACTTCAGCCATGACAGGATTTACTTTTCCCGGCATAATCGATGACCCTGGCTGTCGTGGCGGCAAAAAGATTTCTCCTAATCCGACGCGGGGGCCGGAAGCCATAAGTCGCAAGTCGTTGGCAATTTTAGACATATTAATCATGCATACTTTTAAAGCAGCAGAAACTTCTGTATATGAATCTGTATTTTGAGTCCCGTCAACGAGATGCTCTGCACCTGCCAATGGAAGTCCGCAGATTTCCGCCAGCGCTTTCACCGCAAAATCAATGTATTGTGGATCTGCATTCAAACCTGTCCCAACTGCCGTGGCTCCTATGTTCACTTCGTATAGGGAAGCTTTAGAATGCTGAATCCTTTGAATGTCGCGTTTCACAACACGGCGATATGCTTCGAATTCTTGACCAAGCCGGATCGGGACAGCATCCTGCAAGTGTGTCCGGCCCATTTTAATGATCGGATCAAACTGCTTCGCTTTCTCAACCAGCACATCATGCATTCGCTCCATCACAGCAAGCAACAACTTGAGTTCACTCAATACGGCAATATGAACAGCAGTTGGAAACGTATCATTTGTCGATTGTGACATATTTACATGCGTATTGGGACTCAATACATGATAATTTCCCTTTTCTTCCAAAAGTAGTTCAAGCGCCCGATTCGCGATGACTTCATTCGTATTCATGTTAATGGATGTTCCAGCTCCACCTTGAATCGGATCAACGAGAAACTGTTCATCCCATTTTCCATCTATAATTTCATCGGCTGCTGTGATGATGGCTTCGCCCAAACGAAAACTTAATCGATTTATTTTCATATTAGCCATTGCAGCAGACTTTTTGACCATTGCCATAGCCCTGATGAGAGCTGGATGGAGCCGGAACCCTGTAATTGGAAAGTTTTCAACTGCACGCAATGTTTGTATGCCATAGTAGGCATTTAGCGGGACTTCCTTTTCTCCAAGAAAATCTTTTTCCAAACGAGTTTGCTTCATCATGCTGTTAACCTTCTTTCAACTATAAATGCCTCCCACTGAGATGAAATCTGCTTAAGAAAGCCTTTGTACGCGGATTTTGCGGATTTCCGAACAGTTCGCTCGGAGCCCCTTCTTCTACGATTTTTCCGCCATCCATAAACAACACCCGGTCTGCAACATCACGCGCGAAGTCCATTTCGTGCGTGACCAAAATCATGGCCATTTCGCCTTCAGCCGCGATTTCTTTGATCACTGCAAGCACTTCGCCCACCATTTCCGGATCAAGTGCCGAAGTCACTTCATCAAACAGCATAATCTTGGGACGCATGACCAAGGCACGGGCGATTGCCACACGCTGTTGTTGCCCTCCCGACAGTTGCGATGGATAGGCATCTAATTTGTGAATAAGGCCTACCTTATCCAACATTGTTTTCGCCCGTTCGATCGCTTCCTCTTTTGTAATACCCAAAACATGAATCGGTGCTTCAATGCAATTTCTCAATACGGTCATATGCGGAAACAGATTGTATTGTTGAAACACCATCCCGATCTTTCCGCGAACCCGATGAAGATGTTTTTCATCAGCAGAAACCAGCTTCCCATTGATCTTTTTATGCCAAAGCAATTCTCCGTCTACTTCGATGGTTCCAGCGCTTGGCCGTTCCAGCGTCATTAACATTCGTATCAAGGTTGTTTTTCCAGAGCCGCTCGGTCCTATAATCGCCACTTTTTCACTTGGATAAATGTTGAAATCCATATCCTTTAGGATTTCCACATCACCAAACGATTTACCGATTTTCTGATAGCGAACGATCGGCTCATACCCCCAGCCTGCTGCGTTCCCTTGTTGCTTTTTGAAATCCTTAGACGGAGTTTGATTCAAATTTAGCAGTTGGCTCATTGATTGCCACTTCCTTTCTTGCATCTTTTGTCATGTTTTCTTTTCTCGTATTTTTATTCAAACGGCCTTCTAGCTTTCTAACAAGCAATGCGGAAGGAAAACTCAAAACAAAAAACAATACACCGACAATGGTAAACGGTTCAAGATAGCGGAAGGATTCCGAGCCGATGATTTTTGCGGTCTGCATCATTTCCACCACCGTAATCGCGGATAACAGAGGAGTATCTTTAAACATGACAATCAAATAGTTCCCGAATACAGGGATGACAGGTGGAATCGCTTGCGGCAAAATGATGCGGAACCAGATTTGCAGCGGTGAAAAATTCAGCGCTTTTCCGGCTTCCCATTGACCTTTGGGAATCGCATCGATACCGGAACGATAGACTTCTGACAAATAGGTGCTATAATGCAGTCCCAAGCCGATTACCCCAGCTGTAAAAGGGGAAAGAGTAATACTGTAATTCGGCAAGACATAAAAGATAAAAAACAACTGAACCAATAGGGGAGTGCTTCGAATAAACTCTACGATTCCCCCAATCGTCCGAGCCAGTGGCTTGAACTTCGAACGTCTTCCCAATGCAAACAATAAACCAACGATTACGGACAATAGGAATGAGCAAATCGCGGCACTCAACGTGATCAACATGGCTTGCAGCAATTTAGGCAATATAGATATGGCAAAATTCCAGTCCCACATCAATTACATCCTCCCTACAGATACTCTACGCTCAATCCAGCGCACACCCAACGAAAGAGGATAAGCAATCACAAAATAGAGTATGAGCAATAGGCTGAAAATTGTGGTGCTTTGCAAAGTCGTCGTTTGAAGCTCGATGCCTTTAAACGTCAGATCGGCAATCGTAACAAGGGAAACCAAAGACGTTGATTTCAGAAGTTCGATCAGATTGTTGCCAAATGTCGGCAACATGATCAAAAGGGCTTGCGGTAAAATGACGAGCCTCATTCTTTGCCAATTCGACAAATTCAGGGCAATGGATGCTTCCGTTTGTCCTTTCGGAACCGCCAGGATCGCACTCCTTACAACCTCGGCTCCGTAAGCGCCATAATTCAATACTAAAGCAATAATTCCCGCAACCATGGGGGGCAATTGCAGCCCAAACATCGGCAACGCAAAATATAGCCAAAACAACTGGACAAGCAGTGATGTCCCTCGAAACACTTCTATATAAATACTTGCAATCATGCGAATGATAAAGAATTTGGATAGGCGGCCGAATCCCGCAATAAATGCCATGAAAAACGATAATACGGCTGATATCAATGTAATCTCAATCGTGACCACTGCTCCCTGCAATAAAGACGGCAACAATACAAGAATGGATTGCAATATATCCAGTACTCCTTTCTATATGCATCTACTTTCTATATGCATCTTTATTTGTAGAAATCGGAGAGGATCCTGTCCTTTCCGATTTCCTATCGAATATTTATTTGGATAATTCAGCAGCTGTTACATTACCCGGCAGATTGTCTTTGTTAAATCCGAATTTTTCGAGAATCTGCAACAATTGCCCCGACTTTTCCAATTTGTTCAACCCATCGTCAAACGCTTTTAGAAAATCTTTGTCTTGCGTACGGAAAGCAGTTGCTCCATAACTGATTACACTTTTGCCGTCAATTACCGGTTGCTTGAAATCTTTTACCATTTCAATCGATGGATCTTTTGCTGTTTTTAGTAAATCCTCCAGAGAAAGACTGGTCATCGTGATCGCATCTGCTCTTCCTGCTTTTAATGCTGCCAACGCTGAAGGATTATCCGGCACAATTTCAATCTGATTTTTAGGAACTCCGGATTTTAGCAAGTAATTATATTCCATCGCGCCACCCATTACGGCTATTTTCGCTTTCGGATTGTTTTTGATATCCTCGTAACTGTGCAGATTTAATGGATTTCCCTTTTTAACGGCGAAACCTTCTATCACCCTGTATTCCGGGTTCGCAAAGGCAACCTGTTTGGCGCGTTCGGGAGTGATATACATGCCCGCCGTGATCATGTCAAACCGCTTTGCATTCAGTCCCGGAATTAACGAGCCAAACTCCGTCAACACGCCATTCATCTGTTTGATCCCCATGGTTTTCAGTACTGCCCGTGCCACTTCCACCGCTTCCCCCGTCAGTTTTCCGTCGGGAGTCGCGTATGCATACGGTTTTTCATTTGCAAATCCAACCGATACATACCCTTGTTTTTTTGCTTTTTCTAGAGTGGTCTCATGCGATGAAGCTGGGGAAGATGTTGATGGATTCGTTGCATTTGTTCCGCAACCGACAACCAAACTGAACAATAACGGAATGGAAACCAAACCTGCCAATGCTTTTTTCATTTTGTTATTCCCCCTTTTAAGTTATAAAAACAGCTGATAATGTCAGCGTTTTCATTATTATTCAACCAAAACCAGGAAGCCGTCTTTGTATGGTATTTCACAATTTGTTTCTTGAAAAGCTTTTCAAAGATTTTATTTAAAATTCGTAAAAATGTCAAACAACTAAATTTTACACTTATTTAATTTTATAAAATTTATAAATTATTGTATTTTAAAATTTTTATTATTTTTTCAATTTAAAACACACAACTTTTGGCTCAGTCATTTCCTGCAATGCAAATTTTATGCCTTCACGTCCCAATCCTGAACCCTTCACACCGCCGAAAGGCATTGCATCAATCCGGTAATCAGAACTATCGTTGATCATGATGCCGCCAACTTCCATTCTGCGAATGGCATGAAATGCTTTTTCAATATCTTTTGTAAAAATACCTGCTTGCAGCCCATATTCATTGCGATTCGATTCACAAATCGCCGTATTGAGATCCGGAACACGATAGAGTGTAACAACAGGCCCAAATACTTCTTCCGATGCCAGTGTACAGTTCTCCGGAACATCCGTTAAAACTGTCGGCATATAAAATGCCCCTTCACGTTTGCCGCCGCATAACAATTTTGCACCCTTTGCAACCGCTTCATTTACCCAATTTTCAACGCGAATCGCTTCTTTTTCATTGATCATCGGGCCCATATCGGTAAACTCCGATAATTTATCACCCACGCGATATTGCAATGTCTGATTCACAAATTTTCCCTGAAATTCTTCAAACACTTGATCTTCAATATAAATTCTTTGAACGCCAAGGCAATTCTGGCCTGCTGCCCAAAACGCGCCGGATACGGTCGATTCGACTGCCTCTTCTAATTCTGCATCATTCAATACAATGACCGGAGAATTGGAGCCAAGCTCCATACTGATTTTTTTCAACCCGGCTTTTTTAAGAATCTCTTTTCCGGCTGACAAACCACCTGTAAAAGAAACCATTCGAATGTCCGGATGTGTAACAAGCGTATCCCCGATTTCACTGGCATAACCGGTGATGACAGACAAAACTTTTGCCGGAAGTCCTGCTTTTTCAAACGCTTTTGCCAGCATGAGCGCACTTAAAGGAGTTACCGTAGCCGGTTTGACAATGATGGCATTCCCCGCCGCAATTGCCGGCCCTACCTTGTGCGCCACCAGATTCAACGGATCATTAAAGGGCGTTATGGCTGCAATAATTCCGATTGGAAATCTGTAATAATAGCCTACCCGATTTTCACTTCCCTGCATCTGATCGAATGGTATGGTTTCCCCTTGAATTCTTCTCGCTTCCTCCGCACTGACACGAAGCGTTTCGATGCAGCGAGTTACCTCTTTCCTTGCTTCGCGAATGGTCTTGCTTCCTTCGCGGGCAATCATCGTAGCATATTCTTCTTTATTATCTAAAATCCAATCAGCAGCACGGTTTAGAATCGCAATTCGTTCATGTGTCGGAATTTCCGCCGCTATTTTTGCGCCTTTTTTTGCTTCCTCTATGGCAAACAGCGTATCTTCAATACTGGCAGCTGGAACTGTAGTGATTAAACTATCATCTTTGGGGTCACGCACATCTATCAACCGATCTCGTTCAACCCATTGGCCCGCGAGAAAAAATTTTTCACCTTTTGTCAGCGTCTTCATAGAATTACCACCTTTCATTCGATTTTTGTATTCAACTGATACTTTTCTTCCTATAATTGGCCGCGACTGATATTAATCAAGTCAATCAAAATAGAAAATCCGGTTTCCTTACGGCCTGCTCCTGCACCAACCAAAGTAATTGGCCCAGCGAGATCACAATCGAATGTAACGGCATTTGTTGCTCCTAAAACGCCTGCCAATGGGTCAGATACTGCGATTGCTTCCAATCCAACCTTTGCATAGATCGTATCGCCAGCTTTTTTTGCTTTTGCTATCAATTTCCATCGTTTCCCATTCGATTTGGCCCATTCCATATCATTTTGCGTTAAATGGCGAATTCCTTCACACTCTACATCGTCTCTTTTTAACGGAATGCCCATGACGATGTTTGCCAAAATCACAATCTTGTACTGTGCATCATATCCATCTACATCGCTGGTAGGATCGGCTTCCGCATACCCGAGTGCTTGCGCTTCCGCCAAAGCTTCTTCATATGACAATCCTTCTTCCATCTTTGTCAGGATGTAGTTGGTCGTGCCGTTCAGAATTCCGCGAATTTCCGTAATTTCATTTCCTGCCAGCGACACGATCGGCATGCGCAATGAAGGTGTTCCACTCATTACTGTTCCTTCTATTCCCCAGCGCACTCCATTTTGTTTCGCCAATTCGGACAATTCTTGATAGGCCAAGGCTACCGGGCCCTTATTGCTCATGACTACATGTTTCTTGTTGGCAAACGCCGCCTTGCAGTGGTCAATTGCCGGTTGACCGGTTTTTACGTCTGTGTATGTGATTTCTACCACCGTATCAGCATTACTCTCAGCAATGGTCTGAAAGCTATCCCAGCCCCGAATCAAACCAGGAACTTCCGGGTAATCGTCCAGTCTTCCCGTTTCTTTCACGACTCGGAGAATTTCTGTAATATCCAATCCATCCGGATGATAGATAGAACCTTTCATAATATCGGAAATTGCAACTATTTTCGCATCAAGCCCAACATCATCACGCAACACTTTATCTTTATCCCGCAAAATTTCAGCAAAACCCTGGCCGACAGTACCAAAGCCAAGCAAAGCAATTTTATGTGCCAATTTGAACACTCCTTTTGGCTATTTTAAATTCACAACCGATAGCGCCCGTTTATATACCGTTTTGCCGTCTCTGCAAGAATCGATACGCCAATCGGCAAGCATCTTTCATCAATATCGAATATCGGTGTATGCAAGTCCCGTTTCACATCATCCGGCAAAGCGCAGCCAAGGAAAAACATCGCGCCTGGCACAACCCGGGTCATATGCGCAAAATCTTCTCCTCCCAGACCAAAAGGGGTATCGATACATTTGAATTCCGGATACAGATCCCGGATCGTCGAAACAATCCATTCATTGACTCGCGCATCATTTTTTAAAGCCGGTTCTCCTCGATTGATATGGAACGTATACTTTCCACCCAAATTTGCAACGATGGAAAATGCTTTTTCGAGTTCCGAAATAATTAATTCCCTGACTTCCGGGTCATAACTGCGTGCCGTTCCTTGAATATATACCTCGGAAGGAATCACATTGCTGGTGGAACCTGCGCGGATTTGGCCAATACTTACCACTGCAGGTTCCAGGGGGGATACCCTGCGTGCAACAATTCCGTGCAGTGCCTGCAAGACCGGCCCCAACATCCACACCGGATCTGTACCCAAGTGGGGATATGCCCCATGGCCGCCTGTGCCATAAAGGGTTGCTTCAAAAACATCGACATTTGCCATGCTGTAACCGGCATGTACTTGAACTTCTCCGACCGGGTTTTCCGGACTCATATGCAATGCGATTGCACAATCCACCCCATCCAGCACGCCGGCCTTGATCATATATGGAGCTCCGGTTAAACCATGCTCATCCGTTGCTTCCTCAGCCGGTTGAAAGATGAATTTCACCGTACCTTGAATCTCTCCGGCTTGAAAACATTCTGCCAACACATGTGCTGCTCCCAATAAAATCGATGTATGTGCATCATGTCCACACGCATGCATGACACCTGTATTTTGCGAACAAAACGAGTGATTTGTCGCTTCAAGAATTGGCAGTGCATCCATGTCCGCACGAATCGCAATCGTTGGTCCCATGCCGGAACTTAATGTGCCGACAACAGCCGTTTTATACCCTACACCCGTTTCTACTTTCATTCCTGGTATCTGATGTAATCGTTCAATAACGAAATTAGACGTTTGAAATTCCTGAAAGCTTAGCTCCGGATTCGCGTGAATGTTTCGTCTCCACTGTATAATTTCGTCGGAAAGAGCTTGTGCTCTTTCCAACAATGAAACAGATGATGTGCTCATTCGACTTCACCTCAATTTTCTTGTATACTAAAGGTGATTTTATATTTTCCCAAGAATTTTTTTGACCTTTTACGAAAGGTCTTTTTTTTTATTTTTTCGAGCTGACGAGTACTTGTTCCGCAAGATATGCAAACGCTTGTTCCATATCGGCAATCAAATCATCTGTGTCCTCAATGCCTGCCGAAATTCGAACCAATCCATCCGGTATTCCCATGGCCGCGCGTTCTTCCGGTGTGCATTCCACATGGCTGGTCGTACGAGCAGGGCCATATGTGGTTTCAACGGCTCCAAGATTCGCCGCCCGATTGGCATATTTCAATTTTGGCAATAAAATCCGTACAGCATCCATTCCGCCTTTTAATGCAAAGCTAAGCATGCCGCCGAATCCGCGCATTTGTTTTTTGGCAATCTCGTGGTGGACATGTGTTTCCAATCCTGGGTAAAAGACGGCTTCCACAAGCTCTTGTTGTTGCAGATAGTTCGCTATTGCCATCGCATTCTTGGCTTGTTGTTCCACACGGAGTTTCAGAGTTTTCATCCCGCGCAAAATGAGGTATGCTGCCCAGGGATCCATCGTAGCTCCATTGATTTCCCGGTAATGATAGATCTGTTCCACCAGTTTTTTGTCTCCGCAAACCACTCCGCCCAATGCGTCCGCATGGCCGCCAAGAAACTTCGTTGCGCTATGGATGACCAAGTCGGCGCCTAATTGCAACGGGCTTTGATTGATCGGCGTTGCAAATGTATTGTCGACAACCACTAAAGCGCCAACCGCTTTCCCCGCTTTTGCCATCCGTTCGATATCTGTGATTTTCACGGTAGGATTCGTCGGGGTTTCCAGATATAAAATTTTGCACCCTTTTTCCACTTCTGCCTCAATCGCTTCATGATCTCCCGTATTGCACAAAGCGACTTCGATATTTAACTGCGGTAAAAACTCTGTAAAAATCTTATTCGTCCCGCCATACGTATCTTTAATAGAAACGATGCGGTCACCAGGTCTTAAAAATGTATATAACGTATTGCTGATCGCCGCCATCCCGGTTGAAAAACTGGTAGCCGCTTCCGCCCCTTCAAGGATCTGGATCTTTTGCTCAAACGCCTGTACGGTTGGATTTGTGTTGCGTCCATAGATATGTCCCGCTTTCTTGCCGATCGCGACATCATACCATTCATCCATGTCATCATACCCATAAGCGACACTTACGACTACCGGCACTTGTGTTGCACCGTGTACAAGTGATTCCTTTTCACCGGCCCAGACTGCTTTTGTGCCAATTTGAACATCGTTGAAATCGTTTTTGCTCATTTTACGAACTCTCCTTACTCTTCTTAGTTTGTATATTTCCTTATTCAATCCTTAAACCAAGTCCTTGTGCAACAAGCTCGTCATATGCAAACAACGCAATCGCCGTATCTTGCACACCAGTACCAGTCAGATCACAGATCGTAATCTGTTGATCATTTGTGCGGCCTGCTCTTTGCTTCGAAGTCAATTCACCAAGTTCAATAATATTGTGATCTTTCGTGATCGTTCCCTGTTCCAATGCATGGTGGAGCTCACCTAGCCGAAAACATTGGGACTTCACATCACATGCTACAACATCCGCTTGACCAAACACGCCAGCTTCCAACTCTTGCTTATGTTCCGCATCTGAACCCATCGCCGTAATATGCAGTCCGGGATGCAACCACTCCGCCTTGATGATTGGAGTTTTTGCCGGTGTCGTGGTTATCACTACATGACTCTCTTTCACCACCGCTTCCGGAGAAGTAAAGAGATTTGTTTCAACACCCAACGTTTCCCGCATCTCTCTCGCAAATATTTCCGCCCGGCTTTGTGTAGGCCCGTAAATCGTAATTCGTTGAAAATCCCGGATTTGTTTAAGCGCTTTCAGTTGATGTCTTGCCTGTCCGCCGGTCCCGATAACTCCGACAGTTTCAACCGTTTCGCGAGCGAGATATTTTGCCGCGACCGCACCTGCAGCAGCTGTTCGAACATCCGTCAAATACCCGTTGTCGAGAAAAACCGCTTGCGGAACACCTGTCACTGTGCTCACCAATAGCATCATTCCATTCCCGCTCGGCAAGCCTAATTGCGGGTTGTTAAAAAAACCGGCTGAAATTTTGATGCAAAACTTATCCAAGCCGCGAATGTATGCTGTCTTTACATCGACTTCCCCGTTATTCTCCGGGATGTCTACACGCATGATCGGAGGCATTGTTACCTTGTTTGCCGCCAACGATGCAAATGCTTCTTCTATTACAGCAATCGTTTTTTGATTTACATGAACGTGCTGCCGAATTTCGTTTTCATTGAATAGTATCAACTCAACCCCACCTTTAAGCTTTTTACCGGCTTATTTGATAAAAAGGTCGCGCGGGAAGTTAGCAAATGTTTCACAACCATTTTCTGTCACACGAACGGATTCGCTAATTTCAACACCATAGTTGTCTAACCAAATACCGGGAATCATATGAAACGTCATATTCGGTTGCACTACAGTTTGATCTCCTTGACGCAAACTTGCAGTATGTTCGCCCCAATCCGGCGGATAATTCAATCCCATGGAATATCCGATCCGGGAATCCTTTTTAAACCCGCTTTTTTCTATGCTTCTCCGCCATGCTGCCTCGATCTCTTCACAAGTAATGCCCGGCTTCACCACATCGATTGCTGCCTGAATGCCTTCTGCAACAACATTCGCCAGATCTTTTACTTTTTGTTCCGGCTCGCCGATAACCACGGTTCTAGCCAATGGCGAATGATACCGTTTATAACAGCCTGCCAATTCAAGAATCACCGGGTCACCTTTTTTATAGGGTTGATCTGTCCATGTCAAATGCGGTGTAGAAGTTTTTTCGCCGGAAGGAAGCAGTGGGACAATTGCCGGATAATCCCCGCCGAAACTTTCTGTTCCACTGATTTGAGCGTGATAGATTTTGGCGACCACATCACATTCACGGATTCCCTCTTGAATCGATTCAATGCCGACTTTCATCGCATTTTCTACAATTCGCGCCGCTTTTTTCATATACTCGATTTCGTGTTCCGATTTGACGATCCGCACCCAATTGACGAGGGATGTCACATCTTTGAAGCGGGCGTTCGGCAGTCCTTTTCGCAAACTTTCCAAACATTTTGCAGTAAAGTAATATGTGTCCATTTCTACTCCAATCGTCCGATTGGCCTGACCGATTTCTTTTAAAATGTCAGAAACAAAATCCATCGGATGTTTGACAGTAGATTGAACATAATCATCAGCATAAGGGAAAATATTTTCCGCATTTAACCACGTCGTAACTTTCGCCGCATTGGCATCCTGTCCTCTGCCAACCCAAAGCGGTTGTTCTTCATCAATAATCAAAATGAGGAGTTGATGAACATAAAATGACCAGCCGTCATAACCGGATAAATAATTCATGTTTGCCGGATCTGTAACCAACAGAACGTCAATTCCCTGCTCCGCCATTTTTTGCTTCGTTCTTTTAATTCTCTCCTGATATTCGGAAACACTAAAATTTAACATTAGACGCTTCCTCCTTTTTAAAATATAAAATTGTTAAAAAATATTGAACGGATATTTATTCTGATTATAAGCAAAGGCTAAAAATAAAAACATTCGCCATTATGTATGAAGTTTAGCTATGTATCGTAGTCAGTTTATACAATTGACGTTTATTTGAAAGTTCTTTATTATTTTTATAACTTTCAGGAGCAAAAGTCTCTCTAGTAGAAACGTAAATTTCCGCTTTATTCAAATTTCACTTTACCATTGGAGGAAATGATAATGAATGTTACGATCCATGACATTTGGAAAGCACGAAAACGAACGTCTCAAATTGTAAAGAAAACGCCCTTCTTATATTCTTCAGTCTTATCGGATGTAACAGGCGCTTCTGTTTATTTGAAACTCGAAAATTTTCACGAAACCGGTGCTTTTAAACTTCGCGGTGCCGCAAATAAAATCTTGAGTTTAACTGTTGACGAGCAAAAACGTGGTGTTACAACCTTTTCCACAGGCAATCATGGACTGGCTGTCGCATATGTTGCCAAACAGTTGGGAATAAGAGCGGTCATATGTATTTCGAACAGAGTTCCAAAGGCAAAGGTTGAGCGCATTCGCCGGCTTGGGGCAGAAATTGAAGTATTCGGACACGGGCAAGATGATGCTGAAAAACGTTGTTATCAATTGCAGGAAGAACAAGGACTGACAGTTATCAAGCCGTTTGATGATCCATATGTGATTGCCGGCCAAGGCACTATCGGTCTAGAACTGTTGGAAGATCTCCCGGATCTTGATATGGTAGTGGCGGGCTTGTCCGGAGGTGGATTGATTTCCGGTCTAGGCTTGGCATTAAAATCGACACATCCGGGTATCCAAGTCATTGGCGTGTCAATGGAGCATGGTGCGGTTATGTACGAAAGTCTTAAAGCAGGCAAACCGGTGATTTTGGACGAACAAGAAACCCTTGCAGATAGTTTGTTGGGGGGAATCGGACTCGATAATCAGTATACATTCCGTATGGTACAACAATATATGGATCAAGCAATTCTTGTATCAGAAGAAGAGATTGCAGAAGGAATGGCTTATATTTTCGAGAATCATCGCATGGCTGTCGAAGGTGCAGCCGCCGTTGGTGTCGCGGCTTTACTGAGGAAGAAAATCGGTAAACCGAACGGAAATATAGCTGTCGTAATTAGTGGTTGCAATGTCGACATATCTGCCCATTTAAATGCTGTGCAAAAGTATATTTCACATTAAAAATAACGCCCACACGAATTAATGTTGCGAAAATTTATTGTGTTGATAAAAAGTAGGGTATCCTCGGAATTGTCGAAATTCCATAATGACAGGAACAACCCTACTTACAGCCTTTCGTTTAACCAATCCGATTTATCAAATCATTTCGTTATAAATTCTTATGCAAGTTCTTCTTAAGAGCTGCGTTCTACCGGTACTTACAATACTTTAAGCTACCACAACTGCCAGCAGCCTGCCCACGCGATTTACGATTGAAAAGCACCCAGTGAATTCCTTAATTATAATTATATATTACCACCAAACATTTTTTACGGGGGAATTACAAATGAATCTGACCGTTGGAAAAAGGTTGATTGCAGGATTTCTATCAGTTGCCCTTATTCTATGCATAGTAAGCGGGTTTTCCATTTACTCGATAAAGCAAATTGAAAGTTCCTATCATGCACTCGTTTTTCAAAAGATACAAATTCGAGCAGACATTAAAGAAATCTCAATTCAAATAGCAAATCAGTCTAGAATCATTCGCGGTTATCTTTTGGTTCCGAATGATCATGATTTAACGAATTTTAAAAATAAACAAAATGAAATCACCACTTTGATAGATAAAACCTATCAAATTCCCGGAGTAAACGATAAAATAAAAACCCATATGAATCAGCTAAAAGCTATGGAAAAAGAATATATGCAAAATGCAAATCAAGTTTTGGTTTTATACAAAACAGACAAAAATGAGGCCATCAGCCAATTTGCATCCTCTGTGTTTCCGTTTGGGAACCAAATGTTAACAGAAGCTGCTGCTGCTGTCAAAGATGTACAAAAACTTATTGATATAGATCTGCAGACGACAAATTCGTTTGTAAATTCTACTATTACAAGTGTCATAACAGTTAGCATATTAGCTGTTGCCATCGCCTTGGCCCTTGGTATCTTCATAGCGCGGATGATTTCTAAACCTGTAGCGGCCCTAACCGTTGCAGCGGGACAAATTGCTGCTGGAGATCTGACGGTTGATTCACTTGCAATCAAAAACCGTGATGAAATTGGAAAACTGGCCAATGGTTTTAATCAGATGGTGTATAATCTCCGGGAAATTATTCAGCAGGTCGGACAAAGTGCGGAACAAGTTGCGACGTCATCTGAAGAATTGCTGGCAAGCTCGGAACAGACAAGCCAAGCTACCGAAAATATCGCTTCAACAGTACAGGAAGTTGCGACAGGAAATCAACAGCAAGCGAATGATGTGGAACGAGCTGCACAAACCATAGATGAAATGGCTGCCGGGCTTCAACAGATCACGTTGCGTTCACAAACAGTTTTATCAACTGCTGACCAAGCTGCTCGTGTATCGGTTGAAGGGAATCAGACAGTCCAAAAGGCCATCAATCAAATGAACACGATTCATTCTACAACGCGAGAAGTGGCATACTCTATTCAAGATTTAGGAAATCATGCGCAAAGCATTGGAAAAATAGTAGAGACGATTACCGGCATTGCGAATCAGACAAATTTACTTGCATTAAATGCTGCAATTGAAGCAGCACGAGCCGGTGAACATGGCCGGGGATTTGCAGTTGTAGCCGATGAAGTTCGAAAACTTGCGGAAGAATCGTCGAACTCGGCCAAACAAATTGCGGAGTATATTACAACAATCCAAAACGGCATTCAAAAAGCGGTTCAATCTATGAAAATTGGAGCCTCCGAGGTCAATAATGGGATTGAGGCCGTCAATCTGGCAAAAGAATCTTTTGAAAAAATTTATCAATCTGTTGAAAATGTCTCAAAGCAAATTGCAGAAGTTTCGGCAGCGACTGAACAAATGTCAGCAGGTACAGAAGATATCGTACGGGTTATAAATCATGTTGTAGCAGCATCTGAAACCACTTCATCTGCAACGCAAACGGTATCAGCAGCAACAGAAGAACAACTCGCATCCATAGAGGAAATTGCATCATCAGCAAGCTCACTTTCTAGAATGGCGATGGATCTCCAATTGTTAATCAGCAAATTTAAAGTCTAAATGTAGATTCATGAAAGAGCTCATATCATCTGAAGCTCTTTCTCAAATATGGCATACAGCAACGCTACGAATTTCTTTCATTTAAATATACAATACTTTTATAGGGATGAAATATTTCTTGGAAAGCGGGTGATACGCATGGCTTTTACAATGGTAGATGTTTTAAGCATTGATGTCATGAAATCTGCCAGAATCAAAACAGCAAAAACTGCATTGGATAAACGCGTTGTCCAATCTGTCTCGGTTATTGAAATTCCGGTAGAAAATTTCATTCGCAATAATGAGCTTGTACTGAGTACGGCAATCGGATGTGGAAACGATTCGCACATCTTTAAAAAATTTGTACAGGATGTCTTTTCTTCTGGTGCTGCCGCTTTGGCAATCGCAACCGGACGACATGTTTCGAATATTCCAAAAGACATTCTTGACTTCGCGGAAGAAAATGAATTCCCGATCATTGAAATTCCATGGGAAGTTCGTTTTGCTGATATTATACAAGCTATTTTAGGCAAACTTTATAACTGGCACCAAGAAAAATTAAGACGTTCGGAAGACTTGCAAAAGCAACTGCTTCACTTATTCCTGAATGATGGCAGTTTATCTGATGCAGCGAAGGCTATTCAAAAAGAAATTGGATATCCTGTAATCATTATCAGCAAAGATGGTTTAATTAAGGGAAGAAGCCAAAATTCAGGTATCTTAGTGGAAAAGTGGAATCGTTATTTGCAGAACGGCCATCAAACGTATAATCTTTATACACAGGATTTCAAGCATTTTCAACCGCTGGACGGCTCGCTTATTCCGTTGGTGATTCAATCATCAAGCAAGATTTTTGGTTATATCATTTTATCCATTTCCCCAGAAATCTCAATCGATTCGTTGTTGAATTTAGAAGAAAACCACGTACTGGAGCAAGCATTGCCTGCAATCGTACTATGGTTTCAACGCGAAAGCGCAATACAAGATACGGAAATGCGATTGCGGGATGATTTTATTTGGAGTCTTGCAAAAGGTGAGATCGAATCCTGGGATTCTGCACTATCACGGGCAAGGTCATTGAATTATGCTATTTCCCTTCCCTATGTCTGTATTTTGGGTTTACCTGAAAATTTGGAATCCATTTTTCAGAAAAAGAAGGCGGATGATCTCTCCTATGAGCACTGGCTCCATAATACGATCCATAGTATAAAAGAACAAATCAATCAAACAGGAACATCCATTCAACGTAAAACTATGACAACGTATCAACTGGATCGATTCGTCATTTTTCTGGAAATTTCCCCTGATCAAATCAGCAAGAATGTCCAAAATTTCTTGGATGTACTTGAAAATCGTCTTTGTCAAGTATTGCCCGGATTAATCCTGTCATGGGGGGTCGGGGAAAACCACGCAGGTATTAAAACCTTCCACGAAAGTTTTAATGATGCCAGAATAGCCTTGGAAGTAGGATATCATCAAAAAGGCCCAGGTCACCGCAGCACATATGCCAACACGGAAATGTATCGAGTCCTTTTATCGCTTGCCAAGAATTCAGAAATACAAGAACTTACGTTATCAACAATCGGCGCACTGATCGACTATGATAATCAACGCGGGTTAGAGTTGGTCAATACATTCGTAACATATATACAAAATCAAGGAAATGTAAGTCAAACATCACGCGCGCTCAATTTACACAGACAATCTCTTCTTTATCGCCTAAAAAAAATAGAAACTTTGACCGGACGCACTCTGGTCGATCCTGATGACTTATTTCTGCTTAATCTTTGCATAAAAATATGGATTACAGATATGACAAATAAAAAAAGATTGTAAGATTTCTGTTAAACCTATACACTTTTTTATTGAAGTATACCAGCACATCTTTCGGACTGATCCCTGATCCAGCATCATTGCCATTCATAAAACTTGTTCATATTTAATATGCAACCAGTTGCGAAAAAGAACTGTGTACTGTTTGCAAATGATTTGCAAAACGACCGGCGGGAACACCTCGCCGGTCGCTTTGCTTGTTTGTTGACCGTTACGCCTGTTATGGTTAAAACAACGTAAGCTGGTTAGTCTCAGGCAATCCTTTCAGACAGCCATGTGTCTCCAACAGCTCAATAACGGTTTTCGATGCACGGGAGCGTTCTTGCAAATCTTGCACCGACAAGAATTCTCCCTGCTTTGCCGCTTCGGCAATCCCTTTGGCCGCAGATTCGCCGACGCCGGCGAGTGCGCCAAATGGCGGCAACAGTCCATTTTGTTCTTTGACGACCTGGAATCGGATCGCATCCGATTTGTACAAATCAAGGGGCAGGAATTGAAAGCCCCGTGCTGTCATTTCCAGTGCCATTTCCAATACGGTGTGCAGCGCTTTTTCCTTTGGCGCCGCCTGAAATCCTTTTGCTTCGATTTCTTCAATTTTCGCCAAAATCGCAGCATAGCCTTTGCTCATGATGTCGAGATCAAAATCGTCCGCCCGCACAGAAAAGTAGGTTGCATAGAATTCCAGCGGATAATGAACTTTAAAATACGCAATCCGCACAGCCATCAGAACATATGCGGTAGCGTGCGCTTTCGGGAACATGTACTTGATCTGTTTGCACGACCAAATATACCAATCAGGCACGTTGTTGCGCTTCATCTCTTCTTCCATCTCCGGAGTCAAGCCTTTTCCCTTCCGCACGCTCTCCATGATTTTAAACGCAAATGACGGTTCAAGTCCGGCATATATGAGATAGACCATGATGTCATCCCGACAGCCGATCACGTCTTTCAGTTTGCAAATCTGATCTTGAATCAATTTTTGCGCATTGTTCAGCCAGACGTCTGTCCCATGAGACAAGCCGGAGATTTGCAGCAGCTCAGAGAACGTACTCGGCTTCGTGTCTTCCAGCATCTGACGTACAAACTTTGTACCGAACTCCGGGATCCCGTAGGTTCCTGTTTTCGAGCGGATTTGTTCCGGCTTTACAGGATGTTCCGGATCGATTGTCAACGCATCTGTTCCGGAGAACAACGACATGACTTGCGGGTCATCCGTCGGAATCTTCTTCGGGTCAAGGCCCGTCAAGTCCTGCAGCATCCGTATGACCGTCGGATCGTCGTGTCCGAGTATATCGAGCTTAAGCAAGTTGTCGTGAATGGAATGGAAGTCAAAATGGGACGTACGCCACTCGGCGTTTTTATCATCTGCCGGGAATTGGATCGGGCAAAAATCGTAGACGTCCATGTAGTCAGGTACGACGAGTATTCCCCCAGGGTGCTGACCGGTCGTTCGTTTAATCCCCGTACATCCTTGTACCAATCGAGTCATTTCCGCATTGCGCAAATTCCAGCCTTTTTCTTCCGCAAACTTCTTCACATAGCCAAAAGCCGTTTTTTCCGCAACTGTCGCAATCGTTCCCGCACGATACACGTACTCCTCGCCGAACAACACCTTGGTATATGCATGCGCCCGCGCCTGGTAGTCGCCTGAGAAGTTGAGATCGATATCAGGAACCTTGTCCCCTTTGAAGCCAAGGAACGTTTCGAAGGGGATGTCGTGCCCGTCTTTGTCGAGCCTGGTTCCGCATGACGGACACTCTTTATCCGGCAGGTCAAAACCGGAACCCACCGATCCATCTGCGATAAATTCACTGTATTGGCAAGACGGACAGCGATAGTGCGGCGGCAGCGGATTTACCTCGGTGATTTCGGACATTGTCGCCACAAAAGATGAGCCGACAGATCCCCGAGAACCGACCAAATAGCCGTCATCCAAGGATTTTTTCACAATCTTGTGCGAGATCAAATAGATGACAGAAAATCCGTGTGTGATAATGGAGTTCAACTCTTTTTCCAAACGTTTCTCCACAATTTCCGGCAAAGGATCGCCATAAAGTTTGCGCGCCTTTTCATAACACATGTTGCGTATGTCATCTTCGGCACCTTCAATTTTGGGCGTATACAATTGATCCGGAACCGGAGACACGTCTTCGATTTGATCCGCAATCCGGTTCGTATTTGTTACGACAACTTCCTCCGCCAACTCCGGACCAAGATAGGAAAAAGCATCCAGCATCTCATCTGTCGACATCAGATATAGCGGCGGCTGGTCGGCAGCGGACGGATCATTTTGGGACTGCAGAAACACTTCCCGGAATATCGCATCTTCCGGGTTGAGAAAATGCACATCCCCGGTAGCTACGACCGGCGTATCCAGCGTTTTGCCGATCTCAATGATCGTACGATGGTAATCTTTGATCGATTCCAATGATGCGATCGATTCATTGCGCAAAAGGGGCTTGTAGTGCAAAAGCGGCTGAATCTCTAAATAATCGTAGAATTTAGCTATGTCCCGCAGCTCTTCTTTCGTCTTTCCGCGCAATATTCCGTCGAAAATTTCCCCGTTCTGACAAGCGCTGCCGACCAGCAATCCTTCGCGATACTTGGTAATCAGGCTGCGTGGGACACGCGGGACGCGGTGAAAATATTTGACGTGAGATTCGGAAACCAGCTTGTACAAGTTTTTCAAACCCGTCTTGTTTTGCACCAAAATCGTCGCATGGAACGGACGGACGCGAGAATAATCGACCTCGCCATCGTTCTCATTCAGTTTGGACAGTTGATCTTTTCCCTTCGCCTGTATGTCTTTCAGCATATATTGAAACACTTTTGCCAATGCGATCGTGTCGTCAAGGGCGCGGTGTGCATTTACCAGTTCGACGCCAAATTTTTTCGCCAACGTCCCCAAGCGATAGTTGCGCTCATGCGGATAGAGCTTGCGGGCAAGGGGCAGCGTGTCGAGCACGACATTGCTCCACGGCTCCATGCCGATGCGTTTGGCGCAAGCTTTCAAAAAGCCCAAGTCAAAATCGGCATTATGTGCAACGAGCACAGCATCGCCCACAAATTCCCGGAAATCCGGCAGCACTTCCAAGAGTTTGCGCTTCCCGCGTACCATTTCGTTCGTAATATGTGTGAGTTCTGTGATCTTCGCGCTAATCGCAACTTCCGGATCGATCAATTCGGTCCACTCGCCGATGATCTCCCCGCCTTTCATCTTCACGGCAGCAATCTCGATCAACGTGTTTTCCGCCGCATTCAAACCAGTGGTCTCCGTGTCAAATACGACCCAAGCTGTATTCTCATCAATTGTCCGGTTATTTTGCCCGTTCAATTGGAAGACGATCGGCACACCATCATCCACTACATAAGCTTCCAGCCCCAGCAGACATTTGACGTTGTTTTTTTGCGCGGCACTATACGCTTCCGGGAACGACTGGACTACGCCATGATCGGTCACCGCAATGGCCGTATGTCCCCACTTGGCAGCTTGCGCGATCAAGTCTTTCACTGGAGACACGCCGTCAAGGGGCGACATCGGCGTATGCAAATGCAGCTCCACCCGTTTTTTCTCCGCCAGATCTTTGCGTGCGGGCTTCGGTACTTCGTGCATATGCTGAATCATCAGCACAAGTTCCTTGGCAAATGTGTCGAATTGCACCGTGCCGCGCACCCGCAGATACATGCCGTCTTTCAGCAGCTTCAACATTTCCAGCTGCTTTTCCCCTTTGGCAAATGTCTTGCAGGAAATCGAATCCGTATTGTCGGAAATGTTAAACGTAAACAACGTGCGTCCCGATTGCAATTCCCGCACTTCTACACCAAAGATGCGCCCCTCCGCAACGACGTCGCGCATTTCGTCCTGAATTCGTTTGAGCTGTGTCCGTTCCATTTCAATCGGCGGACCGATTTCCACTTTGCCCGGCGCATCACCCTCTGTTTTTTCGCCTGCCGCCTTTGCCGCTTCCTGACGTTTCTCCTCTTCTGCTGCAGCAGCCGCCTTTTGCACTTCCGCCCGATCCTGTTCTTCCACCAGTGAGCGGATTTTTTCAAACGCTTCCGTTCGCTTTTCCTGATCGGTATATATGCGTACATGCCATGACAGTCCCAAATGCTCATTGAGCCAAAGAGCCAGTTGTTCGTCATACTGCTTCTGGCGGCAACGATTGATGATTACATCTGACGTGACCGGCACAAGCAATGTTCGATCTTCCAATGATAGTCCTGTGCTATCCCGCAATTCCCCTTTTAAGGACATATCGTCGCCAAGCACCTCATCGACAACAAACGGCCAATAGTCATATAGCAAATGGGCGGCATCTAAGGGGCCGTGGCTATATTCAAAGCGAACTTTGATCTGAACGGAAAATGGGGCAAAATATGCCCGAAACGCTTCCAGCACCCGCATGTAAACCGGAGCCGGCAGATGCTTGTCCACACGGAACTTCGCTTGTACCATTCGGTCATGCCGATATAGGATCGCTTTATCGATAAATTCACTTTGACTCAATGCTTGCAAAACATCCGGTTCTTGTATTCCAAGACGTTCACAAAAAAAAGAGAGACTTCGCCGATTTACATCCACAAGACTCATACTGGCAAAATTCCCCCCTATATTCGTTTCGTTATTTTATGAAGCAATTTTGTCGAACCATACGATTTCATGTCGTTTCGCTAGTTTATTAGTTTCGATATGGAAGGAAAAAAATCCTGCCGAAAAGGCAGGAATGAAATGCTGGACACCCAAACTTTTTTTGGGAGTCAGTTTTTATTCTATTTTTATTCAGATCTTTAAATCCGAGCCCCCGGTGGCAACTGCAGGATCGACAGGCAGACGATTGACAGATTCCAGAGAGCGGCCGGTCGTTTTCGGTCCTAATAAAGCAATATCTACAATAATGAGAATCATGGCACACGCTACCACGCCAAAAAAAGTTGTGGCTCCATACTGTTTTAATACGGGAAGCAGGACAAACGGCATCAATCCGCTCATAATCCGGCTTAAGCTATAGGCAGAACCGGCAGCAGTCGCCCGAACGGCTGTCGGAAAAATTTCTGCTTGATAAATATGAAAGGAGTTCGAGAAGATATTGCTGACCAATGTGTAAAGAAATCCAAATGCGACGATCATCCCTGCCGAACCGGATAGTCCAAACAAAAGTCCGAATCCCGCCATCAAAAAGGCCGAAAGGGAAATCAGCCACTTCCGCTCCATTCGCTCTACAAGAAATAACGACAAATACGAACCGACAGGATATCCGATAAAGGAAAGTGCAGTAAATCCAAGAGAACTTACAATTGCAAATCCTTTTTGCGAGAGGATGATCGGTACGAGCGATCCGAATCCATAGTAACCGAATGTCTGGAGTATCTGGAAAATATACAGCATAACAGTACGTCCAATATATTCTCTGCCAAACAACTTTGAAAAGGGAAAATCGGTTTTTACAACAGGAACGGTCTCCTTTAGTTCTGGCAGTTTGCCATACAACCGTTGCGATTCTGCTTCAAATCCTCGCATCAGTTGTTCTGCTTCCGCTTTCCTGCCGGCAGATTCCAACCAACGGGGCGATTCCGGAAGATCCCTGCGCAAAAACCAGACGATTACCGCTCCCAGTGAGCCAAGGATAAAAATCCAACGCCAGCCGTCTATGCCTAACGGATGCAAAGGGATCAGCCAGCGCGCCAAAAATCCCACACATGGCACGCCTAAAAATCCAAGGGTATACGCCCATGCGGTGTAACGACCGCGCTTTGCAGCAGGAAGGAGTTCCCCCAAATACACATCGCACAATGGCAATTCCACTCCCAATCCGATACCCGCCAAAAATCGAAAGAGAATGAGTGCAGTAACACTGGTACTAAATGCGCCTAGTAAAGTAAAGATGGAATACACCAGTAAAGTAAACATATACGTCCGCTTGCGTCCCAAACGATCCGCCATTCTTCCCAAAAAAACGGCTCCAAAGAACATCCCCAAAAAACTCGATCCGATCAGCAAAGGCAATTGTTTGGCATCGACATGGAATTGTTTCGCAAGTACAGCTGCCAATGCACCTGATAAAAAAATATCATACAGATCAAAAAACGTTCCCAGTCCGATAATCACTGTGGCCTTTTTGTGAAATGGACTGATTGGCAGCCGATTCAGACGATCCGCTATACTTGCCGAACTCATGAAAATCCCCCCTAATGATTTAAGCGCTTTCAAAGCTCGCAAACGATGTCACGCGATTCAGAAAAATAATAAATAATTCTATTTATTCTGTATTTTAAATCGTAATCATTTGTATAAAAATTGTCAATCCAGGAAAATTTTTTATTTAAACTAAAAATCTCCTGATATTGATGTTACTTTGTGCAAGGGGCAGGCATGCTTGCACATGCAGGAGATCCTGTTATTTAAATTTCTTCGAGTTTGAAATTGAAAGATATGAGAATAGGATTGCAAAGATTGGTCTGTCAAAACATTTCGTACATTTCGTTCTGATTCTATATCATATGATTGTCTCAGGAAAAAATAGAACTGCGAATGGAAAATGCTGATAAATGGAACCCCCCCATCTGTGCCTGTGCCGCCTGTGCTTGGACAGAATCGGGGGGAATTGTGTTTCAATCTTTCGCTTGCTTTCATCTTTATCCAAGTTTCATCTTTATCTATGTTTCATCGATGTTTAAACTTTGTCTAGTTTCAGTTTGGCAAGTGCTTCTGCAAGAGCCGGATTCTTGGGTTCGGCATTTTCCTTGTTCTGCTTTTGCAAATAGTTGCTGATATCCCGCTTTGAAACTTTGGTGTGTTTTTCTTTACTTCTTCTTTCATTAAAAGCTGCAAGTTTTTCTTTAAATCCGCAGCTGCAAACGAATATTTGCCCTTCTCCTTCCCCGCGCAATTCCAGCCGTTTGTGGCAGTTCGGACATCTGGCATTGGTCGTTTTGGAAATGTTCTTTCTGTGGCCACACTCTCGATCCTGGCAAATCAGCATTTTTCCCTTTTTGCCGTTTACTTCAAGCATAGGCTTTCCGCATTCGGGACATCGGGTTCCCGTAATATTGTCATGTCGAAATTGCTTTTCACTGAATGTGATCTCATTCACAACTGCTTTTGCGTAGCTTCTCATTTCGTTGACAAACGTATGTTTGGAAAGTAAGCCTTTGGATATCAAAGCTAATTTTTGCTCCCATTCTGCCGTTAAACGCGGTGACTTTAACTCATTTGGCACCAGTTCGAGCAGTTGCTTTCCCTTTGAAGTCAAAAAGATATCTTTACCCTTCTTCTCAATGAAGAAGCTATGAAACAGTTTTTCAATAATATCTGCTCGCGTCGCAACAGTACCTAATCCCCCGGTCTCCCCGATCGTTTGAATCAAGTCCTGTTTTGCACTAGCCATGTATCGAACCGGGTTTTCCATTGCGGAAAGCAAACTGCCCTCATTGAAATGCTCAGGTGGTTTTGTCTCTCCCTTTGTTTGCGATATCTCCATGATTGGCAACCGGTCGCCGATTTGGATATTTGGCAAAAGTTGCTCGGAAATGCCAGTTGAATCCTCTTCTTCCAAGGGATTTTCGTAAACTTCCTTCCATCCCGCAGCAATCACCATTTTTCCTTTTGCAAGAAACAGTTCCTCCCCAATTTTTGCGCGTATGGTTGTTTGCTCAAATTCAAAAGGCGGATATAAAACAGCGAAAAACCGTTTTATGACCAAATCATACAATTTCCGTTCTTTATCGCTGAGCTTGCTGAGATACACGGGTTCTTCCGTGGGAATAATCGCATGATGATCGGAAACTTTCGTATCGTCCACAAATGACTTGCCAGGCCGTATCGGATGTTTCAAAACCTTGGACGCCATTTTCCCATAGGGTCCTACATTGCAAGCTTTTACACGCTCCTGCAATGTATCCACAATATCGGCAGAAATATAGCGAGAGTCTGTTCGCGGGTAAGTCAATAGTTTATGTTGTTCATACAGCCGCTGCAAAATCGAAAGTGTTTCTTTGGCCGAATAATCAAAAAACTTATGTGCATCCCTTTGCAGTTCCGTTAAATCATACAATTGCGGTGCGTACGTTTTTTTATAAGACTTATCTACATCTATAATCTCGGCATGTTTATTTTTTAGTTGCTGCAATATTCGGTCGCATGTTTCTTTCGAGAACGTTTTTATGTCTTTTGTTTGGCGATCCTGCCAAATGAGCCGCAGCTTGTTGTTCGCCACAGCGGCAATACCATAAAAAGTTCTTGGCTGAAACCTTTGGATCTCTTCCTCCCTTTGTGCAATCATGGCAAGAGTGGGAGTCTGCACCCGGCCGCAGGAAAGTTGTGCATTGTATTTGCAAGTCAACGCCCGCGTCGCATTGATCCCGACAAGCCAGTCTGCCTCTGCACGTGCCACCGCAGATGCAAACAGATGCTCGTACTCTCTGCCATCCCGCAGCTTTCGAAATCCGTCCCGAATGGCCTGATCCGTGACGGAAGAAATCCAAAGACGCTGAATCGGCTTTTTGACGCGCGCCATTTCGATAATCCATCTGGCTACCAGTTCACCTTCACGGCCTGCGTCTGTGGCAATCACAATATTGTTCACATCGCTTCGGTTCAATTGTGCTTTCACCGCATAAAACTGCCTGCTGCTTTGTTTAATGACAACGAGCTTAAGAGGTGACGGAAGCATTGGCAAATCCTCAATCTTCCACGTTTTATACGTTTCCCCATAAGCTTCAGGATCTGCTAATGTAACCAGATGCCCCAATGCCCAAGTAACAATATATCGTTCCCCTTCAAAAAACCCGTTTCCCTTTTTAGCGCACTGCAAAACACGCGCGATGTCCCTTCCTACCGAAGGTTTTTCCGCTAAAACAAGTACCTTGCCCATACTCCTTTATCCACTCCAAACAACGAACTGTCTATTTGCTGCGACTTCGAGAACCGGACCGTCCGCCGCTCGAACGATAACTACCTCTACGGCCTCTTTCATTCGAATGATTGTCATCCCGATCCCGGAATGCACTGCCATTGTGTCCCCTTACCCGTTCTCTTTGATTTTTTCGCTCACGTTTTCCATGGCGTGCATTCGAATGGGAAAGAGATTCAGATCGCGCATTCTCCCTGCGTGTTTTTTCCTTTTCTTTTGGCACCATCTGTTGCCCATCGAAATGAATTCTTTCAATAGAACGATGAATTCCTTGTTCGATCAAATGCAGAAACGGGCGATCTTTCGGTGCTGCGAAAGTGACAGAAACTCCGGTCTCTCCTGCTCGCCCGGTACGCCCGATGCGATGGATGTAACTCTCTACATCATGTGGGATGTCGTAATTGAAGACATGCGTTACGCCTTCGATATCCAGACCACGCGCCGCCACATCTGTAGCTATCAAATACTGGATTTTCGCTTCACGGAATTGCTTCATGACTTTCTCACGCTTTGCCTGCGAGAGATCTCCATGCAGTTCATCCGCTTGAAACCCTAATCCTTGTAACGATTCATTCAACTTTTTTGCACGCAGTTTTGTCCGGCAAAAAATGATTGCCAAATATGGATTGTAACGTTCCAATGTCTTCACGAGCGCTTGCTGCTTGGCGCGATCCGTTGTTTCAATAACGACTTGCTCAATCTCATCAACGGTTACATGTTCACTTTTTACTTTTACTTCAAAAGGATTATGCAAATATCGTTTAGCCAATGAACGAATTTCGTTTGGCATCGTTGCCGAAAAGAGCATCATTTGTCGATCCGCTGATGCCTGTGCGATGATTTGCTCAACTTCAGACAAAAAGCCCATATGCAACATCAAATCTGCTTCATCGAGCACAAGCATAGAGAGCTTGTAGAGATCAATGGTGCCTCTGCGCAGATGATCCAGCAGCCGTCCAGGGGTGCCGATGACGATATGTGTCGCTCTTTTTAATTTACGCACTTGCGCTTCTACATCCTGCCCGCCGTATGCTGCCAACACTTCCGCACCTACGGTAGATGCGATTTTTTTCACTTCGATAGTAATCTGCAGAGCAAGTTCCCGTGTGGGTGTGATAATCAAGGATTGAACAACGGGAATTTGCGGATCGATCCGCTCTAAAATCGGTAAAAGGAAAGCAAACGTCTTCCCCGTTCCCGTCTGTGCCTGTGCGATCATGTCTTTTCCTTGAAGCAATACGGGAATGGCTTTCTCCTGAATTGGCGTCGGCTCTAGAATCCCCAAAGTGCGGATCCGTTTTACAATGTCCGGGCGAATGCCGAGCTCCAGAAATCTGCTGGCCATACACTTCACCTCTCTTTTCTGCTTCTGCTTGCAATGATCCGATCCCTGATTTTTTAAAAAATGCATAAACACGAAGTATTCAAAAAGCCACACACCTCTAGTATTTACTGAGTCGTGCGGCTTCCATTAAAAAAACTGCCCAGCGGCGGGCAGTTTCGAAGATCCATTTTTCAATGAACCGTTCTTCAATTCTTCAATTAGAGCTTGACAACATTTTCAGCTTGTGGGCCGCGGTTGCCTTGAACAACGTTGAATTGAACGCGTTGTCCTTCTTCCAAAGACTTGAATCCGGAACCTGTAATTGCGGAAAAGTGAACGAATACGTCGCTTCCGCCTTCAACTTCGATAAATCCAAATCCTTTTTCTGCGTTAAACCATTTCACTGTACCTGTTTGCATTTGTAAAACCTCCAAATAATTTTTTAATATGCTACTCAATTTACATGGTTAAAACATGGTAAAAAAAATTCACATATTATAAAGAGAATCAATCAAAATGAAGTGATAACTCTTTATAATATGTGAATTATGTACTCCACTATTTATTATTGAACTCATTATATCATGGATGCGGAAGCAAAGCAAATGAAACAATCCTTCGAACACTCATTTCGAAACATGTATTTCTGATCCGCTTGTTGCGTATTTGATTGCAATATTACCAATTATTCTTTACCATTTCCCTGAAATCTATACTTTGAATCGGGGCTTTTCTCGGATATAATCGATTCAGAATTGGAATTACTAGCGAAAGGTGTTTTCGATGAGTATTTTATCTGTAAACAATCTTACACACGGGTTTGGCGACCGCGCCATATTTCATCAAGTCTCATTTCGTCTCTTGAAAGGCGAACACATCGGTCTGATCGGTGCAAATGGCGAAGGAAAATCCACGTTTATGAATATTATTACAGGCAAACTTGAGCCGGACGAAGGTCAGATCGAGTGGGCCAAAAATCTTCGCGTCGGCTATCTTGACCAGCATGCTGTTCTTGAGAGAGGACTTACCATCCGCGATGTGCTGAAACAGGCATTTCAGTATCTCTTTGATATGGAGGCGGAAATCAACCATAAGTATGAAAAAATGGCAGAAGCCTCGCCGGAAGAACTGGAACAACTCCTCGAGGATGTCGGTGTTCTGCAAGATATGCTGACAAACAATGATTTTTATGTCATCGATGCAAAAGTGGAAGAGATCGCCCGCGGACTTGGACTGGATGAAATCGGACTTGAAAAAGATGTCCAGGATCTCAGCGGCGGCCAACGGACAAAAGTTTTATTGGCAAAGCTGCTGCTTGAAAAACCGGATATTCTGCTTTTGGATGAGCCGACAAACTTTCTCGACGAACAGCACATCGAATGGCTGAAACGGTATCTCCAGGCATATGAAAATGCATTTATCTTAATTTCTCATGACATTCCCTTTTTGAACAGCGTGATCAATCTCATTTATCATATGGAAAATCAGGAATTAAATCGATATGTAGGCGACTATGACAATTTTCTTCAAGTACATGAAATGAAGAAAAATCAACTGCAGGCAGCTTACAAGAAACAGCAGCAGGAAATTGCCGAACTGAAAGATTTTGTGCAGCGCAACAAAGCTCGTGTTTCGACGCGCAATATGGCCATGTCCCGTCAGAAAAAACTCGACAAGATGGAAGTCATCGAGCTGGCCAAAGAGAAGCCGAAACCACAATTTCATTTTCAGGAATCCAGGGCTTCCGGCAAAGTGATTTTCGAAACGAATGATTTGGTGATCGGATATGAAGAGCCGCTTTCCGGACCTCTGAACCTGCGTATGGAACGGGGACAAAAAATTGCATTTGTCGGTGCCAACGGAATTGGAAAAACTACGTTGCTGCGAAGCATTCTCGGTGAAATCAAGCCAATTTCCGGCTCTGTGACACTCGGTGATTATCTCACCATCGGCTATTTCGAACAGGAAGTCAAGGGATCGAACTATCGTACATGCATCGAAGAAGTATGGGATGAATTCCCTTCTATGAGACAGTTTGAAATTCGGGCGGCATTAGCCAAATGCGGCTTGACAACCAAGCATATCGAGAGTCAAATCGAAGTATTAAGCGGCGGAGAAAAGGCGAAAGTAAGGCTCTGTAAATTGATCAACAAAGAAACCAATTTGCTGGTATTGGACGAGCCTACCAACCATTTAGACGTAGATGCGAAGGAAGAACTGAAACGGGCCCTTCTGGCATATCGGGGCAGCATCCTCCTGATCTCCCACGAGCCCGAATTTTACCGGGATATCGTGACAGACATCTGGAACTGCGAGACTTGGACGACGAAAGTACTATAGCCTGTATCGCAAAAATTCTGTATATAGCCGATCCCATGGTACAAATTCAATCGTTTCCGGAAACGAATCATTCTGTGCGCATACTGCCACTTTGTAACGGAAATCGAAGGGATATGTCTGAAAGCTGAAAGCCGGTTCCTTCTCAACACCTGCAGCCGGAATTGAATCTTGATGAATCTGAATGGAAAAGGAATGCAAGGGAATGGATAATCCATTCCCTTTTGCTTTTACATAACTCTCCTTCAGAGTCCAGAGATCGAAAAAATATTCAAGTTTGGCATCATCCGGCTGCATACTCAGATCCCTTTGTTCCACCGGTGAAAAAAATCTTCTTGCGATATTCAGGTCAATCGGGCGAATCCTCTCCACATCAATACCAATCAGCAAGGAATCATCATAGGTATTTACGCCCGGCATGATAATTATGGTAAACTTGGTGCATCTATCATTTTTGCACATTTGGAGGCAAAAACATATGAAAACATTACCATGTAAGTGCAAGAGATAAACCATTGCTTTAAGTTGCTTTCCTCTAATTCCCCAAAGATATTGTGAAAGGGGCTTTTTTCTTGAAAAGCAAAAAAATTTTAATGACAGCAGCCGGGATTTCCTTCCTATTTGCTGCTTCTGATGCTTTTGCCGATACAAGCTGGTTTCAAGATGTTTCAACGATCGATCCGAACTACCCTTACATTGCGGATCTCTATAATTTGCATAAGATTTCGGGAAACGCTAATGGCTATTTCGGTCCGAATGATTCGCTGACCCGCGCGGAATTCGTTACGATGATCGAAAAAGCGTTTAATGTCCAGACGCAGCCGAATGCAACCATTCCCTTTCATGACGTAAATCAAGGGGATTGGTATTTCCAAAATGTGGTGGACGCATATGCCAATGGGATTACGGCAGGTGTTTCTGCCACACAGTTCGCACCCAACAGTTATGTAACCAAAGAGCAAGCGGCACAAATGATCGTTCATTTTCTCGGCAATTCCCTGCCCCCAAACCCAAAGGCCGGACTAGCGGACGTTTCCGATGCAGATCCTTGGGCCAAAACCGCTGTTGCAAATATCTTGGCATATGGCTTCCGCTCGCAAACCAATACGAATCTTCCATATGATCCGAAACGTGTCATGACACGAGGACAAGCATCTGCATTGATCGATTTGGCGTATCACTATATAAGCAAAACTCCCGCGCCGCAGCTTGCGCCGATTGCAAAACCGCTGCCGTCCGTCGACCAAAGCAACCTGATACCAAACTCTGACGGATCTTTCATGTTCGTAAATCTTGCTTCCGGATATCGCCCCATCAAAGATCCAAGCATCCTGGCTTTGTTCAAACAAGTAAAGTTTAGCGCTGATGAAAATCATGTTGTCACGGTTCGCGTTCCTGACAGCGGAACCCTCTGGTGGACAGTACTAAGTTACAGCGCAAACAAAACCTGGCAGGGGGCGGGTGCAAAAACAATGACGTTCAACAATCCAATGGATTTTGAAATACAGCTTTTGGAGCGCGCGTCCGGATCGATTCTCGTTTCTGTGTATGTTCAAAACAGAGACGGTCAATGGTATGCTAGATACTAGCAACCAGAGTGTACCGACCGGCATACCGAAATAGCAGGAGAGGTGTTTTTGGCACATGACACGTTCGTTTTGGAAGTCGAAGGAATGGATCGCCGGCATCATAACCGGCTTGTGTGCAACGATTGGCAGTTTGGCGCTGGCCGATACCATTGGCGTGACATTTCTTCCTTTACATTTTATTGTAAACGGCGTCGATAAGACTCCTGATCAGAATATCTTTAAAAATAACGGTACTTCTGTACCCGCTTCACTGATTTATGATAACACGACATATATTCCGATCCATTTTGCATCCGACTTGCTAAATACGCCGATTCATTGGGACGGAACGACACGGACGATTAACATCGGACAAGACTCGACCGTCAAGTACTTGTCCGATTTGACACCGTTTTATATCGACAGTGAATTTAAAGTTGTCCGCAGTTCGGATTCATCGACAACGAAAAACAGCTACTATTCCTATATGCCAACACTTAGTTTAGCCGGAAGGACTTACAAGGATGGTTTCGCCATCCATTACTATCCATATTCATACAATTCCAATACTTCCAATTCTATAAAGCGGATTGCATTTAATATTAACGGACAATATAAATATTTATCCTTTACATATGGATTCGATGATCATTCCAACAGTGGAATGAGCGGAAGCAGCGCTTATACAAGCAATTCAACAACATCCTCCTCTCCAAAACGGGAAATTCTCCTCTATGGAAATGGTAATTTGCTTTGGAGAGGTGATATTTCCCAAGGAGATTTGCCATATTCCGAGACGGTATCTGTAGCTGGCATTTCCAATTTGGAAATTCAGACACTGGGAACCAACCTGACAGGAGATACGGTTGTAGATCTTGTCGATCCGATTTTGAAACGATAGTAGAAATATTACAAATTACTGAAACAAGCATACGGGAGGGATATCCTTGGGCATCAAGCGTCTTTTCCTTATTTCCGGAAGATTTCTCGCTGGACTTGCAATCGGAGCAAGCGTATCCATTGGCGGCATCGCTCTTGCCGAGTCGATTCAAGTTACGTTTGCACCTGTGCATTTTGTCGTGAAGGGAGTCGATCAAACACCGATCAACAATACCTACAATAATAACGGAACGCTTGTGCCGGCATCACTCATATACAATGGAAATACATATATCCCCATACATTTTGCAGCGGATTTATTACATATGCCTATTGCTTGGGATAGTTCGTTAAAAGCGATATTCATAGGAAAGCAACCTACCGAATATTTGTCTGATCAATCGCCGACCTATTTCAACAACGGTTTAGGCGACGGTATTATGCAAAACAACGGATTAAACTATAAAAAAGGCTCTACTCCCGTTTATTTTAAAATGCATGTTGCGGGAAAAGAATATGACAAGGGAATTGCGCTCGAAACCGGCGTTCCCATCACCGTTCGCTATGCGTTACATGGACAGTACAGCAAGTTATCTTTTGTATATGCGTTGGATGACAGCGAACATCATCAAGGGGAAACCATCAAACTATTCGGCGACGGAAAAAAACTGTGGGAAGCAACGATTGCGCCTGGAGATTTGCCAAAAGTGGTAAATATCGACGTGACCGGAGTCAAGGAATTGGAAATGCAAGGATCAATTGCCGATACCCCGACAAATGATTATCTTTATGGCAATTTCACAGATATTTTAGATCCAATTTTGACAAAGGCCATTCATTTGAAACCATAAGCCGATAAGGGGCAGAAAGTCAAAAAGATCCGCTCAACCGGTTGCACCTGCTGATACACCTGCTGACTGCCCGTTTGATCGGATCGTCATCTGCGCCAATACCGCTGTCAAACAACCAATGATTCCCAAAACAATGAATCCTTGCTTTAAAGTCAAAATGTCCCCGATTACTCCCATCAGCACCGGTCCAGCAAACATGCCCAGGCCGTAAATCGCCTGGAAAAAACCCATAGCAGTGGTACGCTTTTCTGCAGGCATATCTTTAATGCTAAGCCCCATTAAAATAGGAAAAGAAAACCCTCTGCCAAAGCCTGCGAGTGCCTGTGTCACAATCAGCAGCCAGAATGAAGTCGTAAAAGGTATGGTAATGGTAAAGACACCAGTCAATACAAAACCCCAAAATACTACTTTCTTCTCTCCAAACCTTTTGGAAAAATAGCCACCGCCGACAAGGGAAGCGATCGCTGTAGGAAGTGAAGAAAAGACAGTCAACAATCCCATCCCAAACTTCGATACGCCAAGATGGTCGGCAAATACCGGGGTGAATCCAAACACAGTAGCAAACGTCAGCACCTGAGACAAAATTGCGAGGATCGATACGGTGATCAGCGTTCGATCTTTGATTACAACGAGCAACTCTTTCACCGATATCTTCTTGCCGTTATCCTCATATTTATCAATTAAAAAGAACGAAGCTGCAAACCCTGCCAGACCAACTGCAGCCCCTAACGCAAAAGGAGCACTCCAGCTTATTTTGTCAGCCATCCAGCTGCCCAAAAACATAGCCGACATCTGCGCGATCGAATTATAAAAGCTGATCGTACCAATGGCTTTCGTCGCTTCCTCATGTTTGTAGTAGCTGGTAAACAAGATCGTAAAATCAACCCAAGTGGCAGCAGCCACACCTGCCAATGACCGAAAGAGCAGAATCCAGCTTACATCTTTCGTCAGCCATAAGCCCACTCCGCTAAAAAAAGCAAATAAAATTCCAATCGAAATAAACAGCCTCCGTTTGTGCATTTTATCGGAGAGAATCCCGACGGGAATTCTCAGCAGCATTTGCGTAAATCCATAAGAACCTACAATTATGCCGGCCATTTCATGAGATGCCCCAAGCTGCTCTACATAAGGGGTCAAAATGGGAACATATGTATACATCGAAAACCAGTAGAGCATCGTCACGATACAAAAGAGAGGGATTCGGTATTGATTCTTTGCCTGATTTTGCAGCATTGTTAATCCCCTTTTCATTGCTGTTAAAATCGATTTTGCTTTTTCAAAAGAAAGAAAAATCCAACCAAATCTACTGGATCGAATTTCTTATAACGGAAGATTTCGAAACCATTCTACTAGACGCATCTATATATTTCAATACTCAAAACAAAGTATCTATTCTGATTTTTCGATTGGTATTTTAGGAATAGTATTATTTCAGAAGTATGATTAAAATTCCACTCAGCAAAACTGCCCCAATCGCTAAAGAATCAGCGTTGAATTTTTTATGCAGGTTTTGGCTACTTTTGGTACGAAAATAATATTTTCATATCATGTGGTGGCCATAATGCCATGTTGGTTTTGAACATCCTCTTATAGTGTAGCCAAAACCGCACCGATGATCGTAATGACCCCTCCCACCAGTGATGTTCCGGAAATTTGTTCATGCAGCAAGAACACGCCGAACACAACCGTCCAAACCGGAAGCAGGTTGATGTACGGTGCTGCGCGACCGGCTCCAACAATTTTCACACCTGCGTTCCAGGCAAAATAAGCACCCACTGACGCGAACGTGCTGACATAGATGACTGCCAGCCATGCGTTCACCGTCATATGGACCATATTGGGCTGAACTGTGCCAATACAGCTAATGGCACTAAGAAGCGTGCCATAGAAGGATGCACCTGCCGTCATTGTCAGCGGATCCATTTGTTTTCCATATTTTTTGCCAAGAACGGTGTACAGCCCCCAAGCCAAACATGACAGGAGGATTTCGATATCGCCAACAACTGAACCTCGGGAAGAAGCCGCGTGTTTCCCCTGAATCAAAAGGATAACGCCCAATATGGACACTGCTGTTCCAATCCAAGCCTTTACTTTTATGTGTTCTTTCAGAACAAAGGGAGTAAACACCAGTATCGCAACGGGAATGCCGGCAGATATCATTCCGGCTTGTGACGCACTAATGGATCGCAATCCTAAGTAATTTAACGTTGAAAATCCAAATACGCCGAAGAACCCCAGTATCAAAAATTCCTTCCATTTCGCAAAAATGGGAATGTTCTTTTTGTTTATGGAAAGTAAACCGAAAAGTATGACGGTAGAAATCGCCCATCGTACTGTATTAAGCAATGTTGCCGGCAACGCCGGCGCCAAAAAACGCCCGCAAATGTAATTCCCGCCCCAAAGCAGCGTTGCTAGCATCAGCAATAAAATTCCACGTTTCATATTTATAAATCCCTTCTATTTGCCAATTCATAACGCTCAATAAATAAAGCTCTATATGTTTATAATAATAGTACTGTCAAGAAGTATCTGCTATTATTTCTGTGATTTTTCCTGAGTTGGATGGATATCATGTCGGTTATGTCGCTAAGAAAGAGTCCCCACACCCATTCCGCATGCTTTCTTACGTCGGATGGAGGGGTCCTTTGCATGCAACCGCTTCCGGAAAGATTTTATTGTCATATTCAAGTGAGGATTTTGTTGATAGTGTATTAACACGAGAACTTCCAGCGTTTACCGAACGAACGATCACAGACCCAATCACTCTGCGACAGGAACTGTCAAAAATCAGAAGCGCTGAATTCGCCGTTGACGACGAGGAATTAAGCGTAGGATTGATGTGTATTTCGGTTCCTGTTTTTTTCGGAGAAGGACAAATTGGCGCACTCTCTGTATCAGGACCTAAGCAGCGAATTACGCAAAAACTCACAATTGCGGAGATTGTCAGGACATTACGTCATAAGAGTGAGTGCATCACGGAGAAGTTAAGGTTTGGAAAGAAGGTAAGAATATCACCGGATGGAACATTCTTGCCATCGGACAATTCCTAAAATTGTGTTTCATATAATAGCCACAGAAAACCAACTGCGGCTATTACTCCATCACATGCCAAGATAGATTTCCCGCACCTGATGATTCTTTTTCAGATCCTCCGCATTGCCTTCCAGGGCGATTTTCCCTGTCTCCAGGACATAGGCCCGGTTGGCCAATGTCAGTGCATGGTAGGCATTTTGTTCCACAAGCAGAATCGTCATGCCTTGATCCCGCAATGTTTTGATAATCGCAAAAATTTGCGCGACAACGCTTGGCGCCAGTCCCATCGAGGGTTCATCCAGAATCAGAAAGTTGGGCCGTGTCAGCAGTGCCCGGCCGACGGCCAGCATTTGTTGTTGGCCTCCGCTCAAATTGCCCGCAAGCACATCCCGTTTCGTCTGGAGGATCGGAAAATATTCATAGACTTGCTCCAGGTCTGCGGATATGCCCGCACGGTCGTTGCGGTGATACGCGCCCGTCAACAGGTTCTCTTTTACCGTCAAAAGCGGGTAAATCTTCCGGCCTTCCGGCACATAGCCGATCCCTTCTTTGACCAGCCGGTAGGGTTTTGTATTCGTAATCGGCTTGCCGCGAAAGGAAATGCTGCCGCCGACCGCTTTTGTCAATCCACAGATGGTCTTTAAGATGGAGCTTTTCCCTGCGCCATTGGAACCCAGCAGGGAAACGACTTCCCCCTCCTGAACCGTCAAGCTGACGCCTTTCACGGCATGGACCTTGCCATAATACACCTGCAAATCCTGAATGGCCAGCATTACCACTCACCCCCCAAATAGGCCGTGATGACCTGTTTGTTTTTGGACACCTGATTCGGCGTCCCCTCCGTCAGGACCATCCCTTCATTCATGACCGTTATCGTTTCACAAATCGTCATCATCAGTTTCATATCATGTTCGATGACGAGTACCGTAATCCCCCGCTCGTCGCGGATGTAGCGAATGATGCGCGCCAACTCGTCCGTTTCCGTATGGTTGAGTCCTGCCGCCGGTTCATCCAGCAGAAGCAATTTGGGATGTGTCGCCAACGCCCGGGCGATTTCCAAGCGTTTTTGTACGCCGTATGGCAAGTTTTCCGCCAGAAAATCGCGCCACTCCAACAGATCAAAGACTTCCAGCAAGGCTTCCGCCTTTCGAATCGTTTCCTTTTCGATCCGAAAGACCCGTTTGGGAGCGACCACATAGTCCCAAATCCGAATGCCCGATTCCCGGTCCAGAACCGCGCAAACATTCTCCAGCACCGTCATTTTTTTGAATAACCGCAAATTTTGAAAGGTGCGGGCCAATCCCGCCCGATTGACTTGAAACGGCGACAACGCATGGATGGGCTTGTTTTCAAACCAGACCTCGCCTTGTGTCGGTTTATAGTATCCACTAATCACATTAAAGAGTGTGGTTTTCCCGGATCCGTTGGGGCCGATCACGCCATGGATCGATCCTTGCCTGACAGGAAACGAGACATCCTGAATCGCCTTCAGGCCGCCAAATTCCCGGGACACCTGTTTGATTTGCAGCAGTTCCATATTTTCACGCCTTTCAAAAAAATTGCCAGCCACCAAATGGCACGTTTGCATTCACGCGTTTGCATCCGATTCTTTCAGCCAATTCCGATTATTTCACCCGATAGAGCTGGGATCGCTTCCGGTGTTGAAAGAGTGTTTTGATGCTCACCAATCCGCCCGGCAAGAACACGACCAATGCGACAATTAAAGCGCCATACACCACTTGTTGCCAGTTTTGAAATTGATTGAGCCATTCGCGGGCGACAATCAAGATGACCGCTCCCGCGATCGAGCCATAGATGTTGCCCATGCCGCCAATGACCACAATCGTCAGCATGAAGAACATTTCATTCATTTGGAACGTATCCGGACTCACATAGGAAAGCATATGGGCATACAGGACACCGGCCACACCGGCATACATACCGGAAAGCGCAAAGGCCAGGATCTGCTGTTTCGCGATATTGATGCCTAACGCCTGAGAGGCAATATGATCCTCGCGAACGGCGCGAAAGCTGCGTCCAATCGAATGTGTCGTGATGATTTTGGCCAGCAGGAACAACAGGACCGTAAACGTCAAAACCAGATAATAGTAGAGATATTCCGAATCCAGCGCGACGCCAAACACATGGGGTTTGGGTATGCCGGTGATGCCGGTCGGTCCACCCGTTAATCCGTTCAGATTGACAAGCATATCATTGATCGCGATCGCCAATCCCAATGTCGCAATCGCCAGGTAATGGGACCGGACTTTGAGGGAGGGCAACCCAATGAGGATGCCGCATGCGGTACTGAAAACAATCGATATTGGCAATGCTTCCCAAAACGTAAAATGAAACCGTGTGGTCAGGATGGCGGATGTATACGCCCCGACCGCATAAAACGCCGCATGGGCCAAATTCATCTGGCCGCAATATCCCATGGTCAAATCCAATCCGATGGCAAGAATCATATAGAGTACAACAAGGTCCAAAATATGCACTTGATAGTTGTTCAAAGCGATGGGCAGAATCAGAAAGAGCGCAACCGCCATGCTGATCCACCATCGGCTGTTTCTCCATGTCCGCTTCGCGGCGGACCGGCTGGCAGATCCCTCCGACACCGGTGCGAACCCTTCCAAAGGAGTGGAGGGCGCCTGCTCCGGCTGCAATTCCTGGCCTGCCAGATCCCGGTTTGTCATATCCTGGCTTGTCATAGTTTATCCACCACCCTTTCCCCTACGATGCCCGATGGTTTGAAAATCAGCACCACAACGAAGATCACAAACGCAATCACTTCACTCCAGGCGGATACTTGTGTCGCGACCAGTTGTTCGAGGATGCCGAACACCAGTCCGCCCACAATGGCGCCAGGCATACTGCCGAAGCCGCCCAATATGGCAGCCGCAAATCCATTGATGCCGACCGATGTGCTCATATCCGGACTGACATAGAAGACCGGTCCAACCAGCATGCCCGCACAGGCGGCCAAAGCCGAGCCAATGGCCAAGGTGAGCCCGTTCATCAAGCCGACATTCATGCCTAATGCCAACGACATGTCTCGTTCCTGGGCGGATGCGCGCATCGCCAACCCAATCTTCGTTCGATTCAAAAAGAGCTGCAATGCGATCACGATCAAGGCCGCCACCCCAACGATCACCAGTGTATAGGGAGCAATGGAGATCCCCTTGACCATCCAGGGCGTATTGTTGATGGGGAAGGGGACGGCAATCCCGTCCGGTCCCCAAATAATAATCGATAGATTCTGCAGCACGATTCCGATCCCGAGCGTCCCCAACATCATGTAAATCAGATCCATTTTCTCAAGCGGCCGCAGAATTTTTTGCACAATCATGCCGAGACCGGCCGTCAAAAGGAGCGCCAATGCGAATGCGAGGACAAAGTTGGTATGCATGGAGACATAGAAGACCGTCCCGATATACGCCCCGACCATGAAGATATTGCCATGCGCAAAGTTTACCAGTCCCATCGACCGATAGACCATGGAATACCCCAAGGCAACGAGGGCGTAAATGCTTCCCATGCCAATGCCGCCAATCAAACTTTGTAGCAAGATCGTCACATGTGGATTCATACGTCGATAATCCTCTCATTTATTGTAGTGGTTCTGGTTGGCCGTTTTTATAAGTACCAATTTGTGCTGTAAACATTCCCTCGCCTTGATCGTTGAACTTGAAATCTCCCGTCAAGCCATGGTAGTTCAATTTTAGCAACTCGTCGCGAATATGTGTGCCATCAATGTTTGGATATGCTTTATCAATGGCCTCAAGCAGCATCTTCGCGCCATCATACGCTTTCGCCACATGGGAATCGGCTACCTGTCCGAACTTTTTCTTATATGCAGCGGCAAACGCTTTTGTTTCGGCATTCGCATCATTTGAGATATACGTTGTCGCGAAAATCGTCCCTTCCGCCACAGCTTTTCCAGCCGTATTCACATAAATTGGAGTCGCTGCAGGTTGACCGCCGACGATGCGGGCAGTAATCCCCAATGCCCTCGCCTGTTTGGCAATTAACCCCATCTCAATCTCTTCTGTTCCAATAAACAGCACCTGTGGATGTGCTTCTTTAATTGTCGTCAACTGAGCACTGAAGTCTTTTGCATCCGGAGTGACAACTTGATCGGAAACAGGTGAAATGCCATGTGCTTTTAAAGCGCTTACAAAAGCATCATGCTCACCTTTTCCGTAAGCGCCTGAATTCGAAATTACGGCAATTTTTTTCATTCCCATCTTACCCACAACATAATCTGCCAACGTCTTATCAAAAATCAGGCTATTTGCCGTATCCCGAAAGACAAACAGGCTTCCTTTTTTGGTTATCTCAGGATCCTGCCCTGAGGTTATATGAGGGATTTTTGCTTGTTTTAAAATATTAAGAATTGCCAACGTCGTTGTACTCTCTGGTGTGGCAAATGCAGCAACCACCTTGTCGTTCACTAACTTATTGGCATCATTGACCGCAACAGAGGGATTGCCTTGATCATCGAGCTTTTCGATCACAACCTTTCTTCCGTGAATGCCACCTTTCGCATTCACTTCATCCACTGCCATTTGCAACCCCTGGCTATCCCATGTACCCAACGATGCCAGATTTCCACTCATTGCCCCGATTTCTCCAATTTTGATATCTTGGCTGCTTCCACTTGCAACCGATGAACCGGAAGTACTTGAAGTACTCGAAGAACCGCAAGCTGTTAATGTCGAAACTAATGTTGCACTTAATACAATACCAGCCAATACCTTCTTCCTTTGAGGATAGGATTTTTTTGGATTGTTGTGTAACATGTAATATGGCCTCCCTTTTTTATTCAAAAATTTTTATAAAAGGGGCATAAACTTCACCCCTCTTATTACGGCAACAATTTTTCTAATCTATCTATTCCAATAAATTCCAATCTCTGAAATCATGTTTTTTGAAATCGCTTTCCATATGAAAAGGAACGTTTCATTTACCGGAATTTTAATCAATTCATACACTTACATGTGATCTCTTTTCATCGGGAGAATAAATATCCATTATATTCCAATGTCCTGTTGTTGGCGTTGGGACATTGAGCATCTGAACATCAATAACAAACGGTTTATTTGACTCAATGGCTTGTTTCAGAGCAGGTTTAAACTCTTCCGCAGATTGAATCTTTACCCCATCAACCCCGTACGCTTTTGCAATACTCGCAAAATCCGGTGAATAGGATTTTCCATCTTTCTGAAAAACAGTTCCATACGTTGTATCGAAATGTGCTTTTTCCAATCCGGCGATTGTACCGTAGGAATTGTTATTCATAACGATCCATATGACAGCTACACTTTCTTCAGCAGCTGTTGCCAATACGGAAGGATTTTGACCGAAACCGCCGTCACCGACAAGCGAAACAATTACTTTATCCGGTTGTGCAATTTTCGCTCCCAACGCCGCAGAGGATCCAAATCCCATCGTGGCCAGGCCACCCGGCGTAAAAATAGTACCTGGTTCGTAAACCGGAAATTGTTGTCCAACTCCGTTCTTGTTCCAGCCTACATCCGTTGTAATATAAGCATCTCGCGGCAATACCTCGCGCACTTCATGTAAAATTCGTTCCGGTCTCATCGGAAACGATGAATCCTTGATGTGTACTTGATTCTGCTTTCTAAAATTCTCCTTATAAACAGCAATTTTTTGCTTGAATGGATTGTTTTGCCTGCCTTCTGGAAGAATCTCCTTCGCAACCCTGTTTAACACGTGCAGTGCCTGCTTTAAATCAACGACCGCTCCGATCTCTACAGGATAATTCCTACCAATTTCATTTGGATCGATATCAATGTGTATTAATTTGGTAGGCGGAAAATTAAATGTATATTCGGATTCCCAAGAGCTGCAATCCGCTTCGGCGAAACGCGTCCCTAGAGCAAAAATATAATCCGCTTGTCTACATGTATCGTTGGTAAACTGTGCACCCCAGAATCCGGTCATTCCCAATAGGAATGGATGATCATCGGGCACAGCACCTTTTCCCATGGCACTATGTACAACCGGAATACTCAGATGGTCAACAAACTCCCTTAATTCTTCCGCTGCATCCGCTATTAAAATTCCTCCACCTACATAAATCAGTGGATTTGTTGCATGAACAAGTCTCTGAATGATCGTTTCGGCTGTTTCATCATCAATCGATGGTTTTTGTATCGTTTTCGTATGATGATTCAATCTTTCGAATAAAGCCGTATCTATTTCTTTCGAGAAAATATCCATTGGTACAGATACTAATACCGGACCTGGCCGTCCGCTTTCCGCCAATTGAAAAGCCTTTTCAATAATTTCAGGAAACAGATCCGGGCGATCTGCACGCCATGCCCGTTTAACAAATGGACGGTAGATTTCATATTGGGAAGCATCTGCATGCAAGTTAATTTCTTGGTGTGGATGCTTCCCATAATAATGACTTGGAATGTCACCGGCAATGACCACCATAGGAATGGAATCCAATGCGGCCGTTGCAACACCCGTAGCAGCATTCGTTAAACCTGGTCCCAAATGTGTTAATACTACAGATGTTTGCTTTTTGGCCCTGGCGTACCCATCGGCCGCATGTGCGGCAATTTGCTCATGGCGGGTATTGATGAATTTGATGGAGCTATTCTCCAAAGCTGCCAATACTGCGATGTTCGTATGTCCACAAAGCCCGAAAATGTGTTCGATACCTCTGTTTTCCAGATACCTTATTAATTGACGCGAAATGAGATCTTTCATGCATGTTGAGCCTCCTTTAAATTTAAAATGATTGTTCCTTACCTGATTGTTCCGTACCTTCTTGACAAAGCAGATTCAAAAGCTGTTTTATACTCCGATCGATTCCCTGTGCCGGCAAATGTTCGTCTTCCCATTTCAGGACAAATCATATGTACCTCACTAACTTCTCCTCCTAATGTGAAAACTCGATAATCTGAAAAATCTAATATTTTTAATAAGCAAGTATTGTGCCAAGTAATTACCTTACGAAAATCAATATCTTTTCTCAGGTTTTGTTCAAATTTTGAACTAAACACGTTTGCATAAAGTTCATTTTATTTATTCGGGAGAAATTGCCGTTCTAACTTTGCCATTCGATCTGAAAAAACGAATTTGATTTCTTCACATTCTATCCCCGTGGATGAGTATCCAGATAGTCCTTTGCAATTTGCAAGCAATGCCGCGCAAATTCCTCATAACCCAGTTCTTGCGTGCGCTTGGCGTGTGGGATCTCCAAGGAATAGGGAATCTCAGGTATCCGATTCAGGATGCCGGCAACATCAATGCCGCCCTCGCCCAAATACAGTCGCTCCTCGCGTGCAGTATGGATCAAACCTTCTTTTGTGGTCGGAATCTCTCTGGGCGCATCGCAGACATGCGCAAAGTGGAGCCATTCCCACGGCACATCGTCCAGCTCCTCAAGCCTGACGTGCGAGCGGTTGAAATGAAGAGTATCGATTATGATGCCGCCATTTTCACGATTGGCTGTGCGGACAATATCTAGCGCTTCTTGGAGTGTCGCCAGATCGTACCAAGTGATGAATTCCAAGTCCATCGTTAGGCCGAACGGTTTGGCCATATCACAAAGTTCGGAAAAGCAATCAATCACGAAATTGCGATCATTGGTCGAAGCGGTAGTAAGAACATGGCGCCCGCCCAATTCAGCAGCGACTTCCATGGCGGGCAGATAGATTTTCGGATCGAGTCCATCGTAGATGCGGACCATTTCGATGTCGAGCAGCTTGAGGCCCGTCTCGGCAAGCGCAGCTTTCGTTTGCCGCAGCATCACCTTGTCCTCGGCCAATGGATATTGGGGTTCGTTGATCGTTCCTAACCCAATGGGACGAAAGCTGACGAAATCATAGCCGGCTCGTGCGGCGATATACGTCATCTCTGGTGGTGTACAGCCAAGCACCGTAAGGTGAGCCAGGGAAAATTTCCTTGCCATTTTCTTGTTTTCCTCCAATCGTCCGATATTGTTACACAGGAGATTTTAAGCAGTTTCGAAATTCTTAATATCCTTGATAATTAAGTTTTCTTTTTTTTCATTTGATGATTGCTTCCTTCTGAAATATTTGCTCCTTGACATATTCAACAGGCATTTCTTGCCCGGTCCATATTTCAAAAGCCTTAGCACCTTGCCAGAGCACCATTCCTAATCCGTTAATCGTCTTACAGCCAACTGTTTCTGCTTGCGCTAACAATTTTGTTTTGCGCGGTGTGTATATAACATCCGATACGATTAACTCTGGACGTAACCAAGAAGTATCAGAGATAAGGCTTTGACCCTCGAATGGCTTCATCCCAATTCCTGTTGCATTTATCAAGATGTCACTGTCAGCGATTTCTTTTTTCAATCTATCTCGATCAGCAAGATCATAAACGTTCGCATTACAAGTCGTATCCTTTACTTGTTCATTGATGATCGCAGCATTTTTTACCGCTCGAGGAAAGAAATCATCCTTTCGATTGAAAATGGATATTTCCGCAACTCCATCGAATGCTGCTTGAATCGCAATTGCAGTTGCTGCACCACCAGCACCCAGGAGTGTTATTTTCTTACCGATAAAATATACACCTGCCTCGATTAATCCGCGCATAAACCCAATACCATCTGTCATGTGACCAATTAATTTGCCATTTTCATTTACTACTGTATTTACTGCACCTGCAAACTGAGCGACTTCTGATAACTCATCCAAAAGGGGCATAATTTTAATTTTGTTCGGCATGGATACATTAAAGCCACGTAAATTTAGAGCACGAATTCCATTCACAACATCTTTCAGTTGATCATTCCCAACCTCGAATGCCAAATACGCGTAATTAAGTCCCAATTTTCGAAAAGCCATATTATGCATGGCCGGAGATATCGAGTGGCCGCTTGGTGCAGCAAGCAGTCCAATTAATTTCGTTCTGCCATCAATACGTCCAAGATCAGACATTTGTTTTGCATCCTCTCACTATAATTACATCCTTGCAATAGCCCGCAAAGCCATCTCATATCCATAGGAGCCAAAGCCCGAAATTTGGCCGATCGCCAATGCCTAGAGATGCTCCAAATAGCGCTCCTTGATGACCGCAAGAACCTCATCCCCAGGCTGATCCCAGATAGCCTGGTTAAAAATCTCGACCTCAATCGGCCCTTGGTATCCTGCTGCATCCAATGCTTTTCGAATCCGGCGAAGCTCGATCACACCATCCCCCATCATTCCTCTTCCCAATAAGAAATGTGAAAATGGAACAACCCAATCGGACACATGAAAACCTAGAATGCGCTCTCCTGCTAATGCAATTTGATGGTATAAGTCGGGATCCCACCATACATGAAAGACGTCCACTACCACGCCGACTTCATCTGGCCGATAGGATTTTGCCAAATCATTCGCTTGCGCCAATGTCACTACTACCGACCTTTCCGCCGCATACATGGGATGAAGCGGTTCAATCCCTAACTTTACCCCGTATGATTTTGCATAAGGAACCAGTTGTTCAATTCCTTCTGCTACACATTTCCTTGCACAATCAATGTCTCGATCAGGTATCCCGCCACCTACGAGAACTAACACTTCTGCCTCAAGTTCTGCTGCTTCCTCGATTGCACGTCGATTTTCGTCCAATCTCTTTTGCCGCTCGGCAGCAGAGACAGTTGGAAAATACCCCCCGGCAATCATGCTGGATACCCGCAAACCTGCATCCCGAACCAACTGTCTGCTACCCTTAAGCCCGATTTCAGCAATCTTGTTGCGCCATAAGCCGATCCAGGGAATCCCTGCACGAACACAGCCTTCCACAGCCTCCCGAAGATTCCACCTTTGTGTCGTTGCCTGGTTCAAACATAACCGTTCGAATGATTCAAGCTGTTCCATCTTCTTTCCTCCCGTAAGAAATCGGCAGAACTTAAACTTATTTGATCCATCATTTCATCAGGATGCTGCCTATAATCATACGCTGCACCTGGTTCGTACCATCTACAATTTGAAAAATTTTAGCATCCCGCATTAACCGTTCAACAGGATATTCTTTTATATAGCCGTAGCCCCCAAAAATTTGTACGGCATCTGTTGTTACTTTCATAGCCACATCCGTAGCCAAACATTTCGACATGGAAACCATCGCGGTGGTTTCCTTCGAGATGACCGGATATTCCTGATCCACACGCCGATTCGTTTCACGAACCAAACAACGGGCCGCTTCCAATTGCATCGCACAATCTGCCAACATAAAACGGATTGCTTGAAAATCGCCGATTCGTTTGTTAAACTGCTTGCGTTCTTTCGCGTATTGTATGGCAAAATCCAAAGCACATTGTCCAACACCAAGCGCCATGGCAGCAGCCCCCCATGAACGCAGCATGCTGGTTCCTATTTCCGAAAGCATTCTCCAGCCATCGCCCTCTTGGCCAATTAACGCATCATCAGCAACCCAGCAGTCTTCCAGGATGACATCTCCTGTAGAACTGCCATGTAATCCCATTTTATTTTCTATTTTTCCAAAATGCAGCCCTGGGCTATCTTTGTGTACTAAAAAGGCAGAAATTTCATCCGGATTCGTCTTCGCAAACACGAGATAATATTCTGCAACTTGTGACAAGGTAACAAAAATCTTCGTTCCATTTAAAATGTATCCTCCTTGCAGAGCCTTCTTCGCAGATGTACTGATTGCCCGTGCATCAGATCCCGCATGCGATTCCGTTAAACAAAAAGCACAAAGCTTATGACCACTGCTTAGATTCGCATAGAATTTATCTAATTGGTCCGGTCGTGCCATCAATGACACCATGCGAATCACAGAATTGGTTGATAACATTGTCGTGCCCATGGACGCTAAGCCTTTGCTTAATTCTTCGATCACCATCGCGAGCAACGAACTATTCGCTTCAATTCCACCGTATTTTTCCGGCAGACACATCGTGAGGAGCCCATTTTCTCCTAAAACTTTGACCAAATCGTGCGGAAATTCATCTGTACGATCCACTTCGGCAGCCCTTGGCATAATTTTTTCTTTTGTTATTTTCTTTACCACCTGCATTATTTCTTGTTGTTCTAAAGTTTGATCGATTACCATTTTCCAATCCCCCTGTCACTTGATTTGCCAAGATGCGTCCCATTTAAATAGACCTTTTGCTCCTTAGCTGCTGATTCCTTGATCGCGTGAATTACCTTTTTACAATTCTGCAGCCTTTATGAAAGCCATTACACTTTTGTTTCTTCACCTCCTGTAATTCCTCATATCTATTACTAGCAAAAAGGATGCCAATCAATAAGCTAAGCAAAATCAATGTTTTTATATCAATTAATTTTTCCGGGTATTTGTACTCGTGTCCGTTTGAAAAAGAGTTTTGTTATTCAGATAATCGATAGACAATCATTTTCGTTTCTGTCATATCTTCGACCGCATAGCGAGGGCCTTCACGTCCAATTCCACTGTTTTTCACGCCGCCATAAGGCCAATGATCCAGTCTGAAATTGGAAGTGCCATTGATCACCACACCGCCCACTTCAAGGGCGTGAGCTACTTTATAGGCTAAATCCATTTGGTTTGTAAAAAGCCCAGCCTGCAATCCGAATGATGAATCATTTGTCGCCTCGATGGCCTCTTCAATCGTCTCATAGGGAAGAATGCTGACGATCGGACCGAACACTTCTTCACAAACAACGTTGCTTTTCTTAGGCGGGTTTAATAGAATCGTCGGTTCCACTGTCGCCCCATATTTTTTGCCGCCGGATAGTAATGTTGCGCCCTGGCTGACCGCTTCTGCAATCCAATCCAAGATCCGCTGCGCTTCCGTTTCGTTCACTAAACATCCGATATCCGTGTTTGGCAGTAACGGATCACCGATTTTCAATTGCGCTATTTCATGTTTTAGCAATTCCGTGAATGTGCTTACAATCGATGCATGGACATAGATTCGTTGAACGGAAATACAACTTTGTCCCGAATTGCTAAATCCGGTTCTTGCACACATCTGGGCAGCACGCGCCAAATCGGCGTCTTCATGGACAATCGTCGCGGCATTCCCGCCCAGTTCCAGCAGTACTTTTTTGATTCCTGCCAAAGAACAGATATTTTTGCTGGCCACGACTCCGCCAGTAAAGGAAATTACATTGACACGGTCATCTTTTACAATTTGCTGCACGACTTCCCTTCCACCATAAATCAAGTTGACAGCATTCGCAGGAAATCCGGCTTGCAGCAGTAATTTTATTAATTCTGCGGCGATAAACGGCGTCTGTGAAGCTGGCTTGAAAATGACACTGTTGCCTGCTGCGAACGCCGGACCAATCTTGTGACAAACGAGATTGAGCGGGGCATTAAACGGCGTAATAGCTGCAACAACGCCTACCGGAACACGAAAGGTTGCAGCAATCGCTCTTGTTCCTCTTTCTGAAGGATCACCGGGCAACGTTTCACCGATTAATCTCTTTGCTTCTTCACCTGACAGTTCGAGTGTTTCGATGGAACGGGACACTTCGTCAAGTGTATTTTTTAAAGGTTTTCCCAACTCAAGGGAAATCAGCTTGGCGAATCTTTCTTTTTCAACATTTAATAGTGCGGCGGCTTTTTTTAAAATTTTTGCCCGTTCATGAGACGGGATATTCGCAATATCTTTTTTGGCAGCGTAAGTTGCTGCCAATGCATGTTCAACATCGCTTGGCGTTGCATCACATCGCTCACCGATCACTTCCCCGGTATACGGATTGTACACGGAACCCCCATCGTTGCATGGGCGGATCCATTCGCCATTTATAAAAGATACTGCTTTCATTTTCTCCAACTTGCTTTCACCTCTGGCATCTAATTTTTCAGTCCTTGTTTTAAACGTTTCGTATCAATCGGTCATTCATTCATTCATTTTTTATAAATAGAATTGCGGAACTCTAAATGAATCGACGTTACGTTCACTCGATGCGGAACAGCACCTTCCCAGCCTGCTTTTCTTTCATGAGTTCAAACCCTCGATTCGCCTGGTCAAGTCCAAAAACATGGTCGCCAACCATCGGCTCGATTCGAATCGTATCGTTTTCCAACCACCGGATGGCAGTCTCATAATGTAAGGGCAGGCTGCCAACAACGCCTTTAATCGTCAGGTTCTGACGTACGATCTGTACCAGCGGATTTATCCTGGCTTCTGTTGCAAAACCCAAGAGAAAAACCTTGCCTGCACCATGTGCCATCAAAATAGCCTGTTCTACGGCTCCGGTCGTCCCTCCGGCTTCAAAGACAACATCTGCGCCAATCCCGTCAGTTAAATCTTTCACTAATTTATACGCATCCGTATTCCCGAGATCAACCACATAGTCGGCGCCCAAATTCTTTGCAATCTGCAGACGCTTCTCATCGGAAGAAGTGCCGATCATGATAACTTTTGCAGCCCCGGCAGCCTTCGCAGCTTGAAGTGTGAACAGACCGAGCGGACCAGGCCCCACGATGACAACTGTATCATCCACAGCGACCGGATTTGTCTCCATGGCCTGCGCAACAATGGAAATCGGCTCTAGAAAAGCGCCTTGATCGAAAGAAATACTTTGCGGCAAAACGTGAGTCCCCTTCGCCGGGAATGCGATATATTCGGCAAAAGTCCCGTCAAAACTAATGCCCAAATGGTCCCAGTTCGGACACAAATTAATATATCCCCTGCGGCAATAATGACACTGGCCGCACCCTAGCAATGCCTCCAGCCCGACACGGTCTCCAGGTTTCAGACCGCGTACGTTTCCACCCACCTCGACGACTTCACCAGCGCCTTCATGGCCAAGAATGATGGGCGGTTTTACCGGATAGCGTCCCGTATACCTCCAATCGGCCAATAGAATGTCCGTTCCGCATATTCCAGTGGACTTTATCTTTACCAGAACTTCATCCGATTTTATTTTCGGTATCGGAACATCAATAACTTCGACAAAACCTGGTTCCGGACGTGTCTTAACTACTGCTTTCATTTACAATCACTCCTAGATATAGAATTCAATTCTTGATCATTTGCTTCACAATCGACTCAATGCCATCGATAGCACATCACGCCTAATAAACGGAACGACCGCCACTTATGTCATAGCACTGTCCGGTGGTGAATGCAGCCTCATCAGACACAAGATAACTTACCAAGCCGGCTACCTCTTCCCGTTTGCCCAGCCGTCCCATCGGGATTTTTGCCAACAAGGACTGGAAATACTCGTCAGTCATCTCTTTGACCATATTTCCTTCTATCATAGTCGGTGAAATACAGTTTACAGTTACACCTGTTTTCGCAATCTCTTTCCCCAACGACTTCGTAAAAGCGATCACCCCAGCCTTCGAACTTGCGTATGGCGCCAACATCGGGTTGCCTTCTTTTCCGGCGACAGAGGCCATATTCACGATCCGGCCATATCCCCGCTTGATCATCCCATCCAAAACAGCCTGACAACACAAGAAAGTCCCTTTTAGGTTGATATCGAAAACCCTGTCCCAATCCTCTTCCGAAATCTCGCTAACGGGAGCGGAAGGTCCGAGAATCCCGGCGATATTTGCGAGAATATCCACCCTTCCAAATTCCGACTCTGCTTTTCGTATCATGGCTTGGACTTCGTTTCGCGAAGTGACGTCAACACGCTGGGGCAATACTTGAAAGCCGGCGTTTGCAATGGCTCCGGCAACTGTTTCGGCAGCGCCAGGATTAATATCCGCTACTAGCACTTGGGCACCCTCTCTGGCAAGCCTCCAGCAAACCGCCTCGCCAATGCCACTGCCGGCACCCGTAACAACAGCCACTTGTCTCGATCGTTTCATTCTTTTCACCCCCGACCAGTAAACATTAGAACCATACAAAGCAATTGAATCATCTAAGCCGTTCCTAACTCCACTGCAAGCCCCCCTTCAACACTTCCCTGGCAATGACAATTTGCTGTATCTGATTTGTTCCTTCGTAAATCTGAGTCAGCTTGGCGTCACGGAAATACCGTTCCACTGCATAGTCCTTGCAATAACCATACCCGCCGTGGATCTGAATCGCGTTCGTTGTGTGTTTCATTGCCGCTTCTGTTGCAAACCATTTGGCAATCGATGATTCCCGCGTAAACGGTTTTCCGCTATCCTTCAGATATGCTGCCCGATAGGTGAGCAGGCTCGCTGCATCAAGATCGGCGGCCATCTGGGCAATAAAGGCTTGAATCAACTGGAATTGACTGATTTTTTGTCCAAATTGCACTCTGCTTTCGGCATATGCGACGCTGTCCTCCAAAGCAGCCTGGATGAGACCTATGGCCAGACCCGCCACTTCAATCCGGCCGCTGTCCAACGAGTGCAGAGCTATCTTGATTCCTTGCCCTTCAGCGCCCAGCATGTTGCTTTTCGGTATTCGGCAATCCGTAAATAACAATTCAGAAACCGGATTCCCTCTCTGACCCATTTTCTTCTCTTTTTTGCCTACTCGAAAGCCGGGGGTTCCTTTTTCAACAATAAAAGCACTGATGCCTTTTGACTTTTTGCTCGCATCCGTAACTGCAAACACTATAGTAAAGTCAGCCAATGGTCCTAACGTGATAAATGTCTTGCTGCCATTTAATACGTAGGAATCCTCATCTAATCGGGCCTGTGTTTTTATGCCGGTTGCATCTGACCCGGCACCGCTCTCTGTTAAAGCGAAAGAACCGATGATTTCGCCTCGTGCCATCGCAGGCATGTACGTTTCCTTTTGTTCTTTGGTGCCATAATGATACATACAGAAAAGATGATGCTTAATTGAGGAACAAATGTTTGCCACTGTTGCGGAAACCCGGCCCAACTCAATGCTTGCCAAAACAGAGGAAACGGAATCAGCTCCGGCTCCCCCATATTCTTCCGGAAAATTTACCGCGAGAAGCCCCAAGTCTCCGGCCTGTTTGAAGATCTCCTTGGGAAATTCATCCGTCTCATCCATTTCCGCCGCTCTCGGCTTTACTGCCTTCTCGGCAAAACTTCTGACCATTTGACGCATCATCTTTTGTTCTTCAGAGAATCCAAATTCCATTAAATTACACCCTTTTCCGCAAGGTCTTTTATTTTTTTATCCGAGTACTGTAAAAGTCCTCGATAAATCTCGTCATTATGCTGTCCCAAGGTCGGTGGAGGAGTTTCAATCGTTCCGGGTGTCAACGAAAGTTTGGGCGTAACTCCCGAAACCTTGAATCTGCCTGCTATCGGATGTTCAATTTCAACAGCCATTTCCCTGGCAATAACATGTGGATCCTCAACCAGTTTGTCTACACTATTTATCGGTGCGCAAGTGACTCCAGCCTCATTCAGTACAAACACAACTTCCGCCACCGTCCGGTCGGCGACCCATGCCTGTGTTATTGCATCAACTTCTTCCACATTGGCAACTCTTAATGGGGCCGAAGCGAATCGAGGATCGTCAACCAGCTCCGGTCGCCCCATCACAGCAACAAACCGTTGCCAAAGAGTATTTGATGATACTCCAATGACTACATATCCGTCCTTAGCCATATAGCTGTTGTATGGGGCAACACCAGGGATACGGCTTCCGTTTCTTGTTGTAACCTTTCCTAGCGCAGTATAATTTGGGATTACGTTTTCCAAAACAGCAATTATCCCGTCTAATAGAGCAGCATCAACATGCTGACCCAACCCGGTCTGTTCGCGGTAATATAACGCCGTTAAAGTTCCATATGCGGCAAAGAGGCCGCCCAAAAAGTCGCCAAGTGCATTGCCGGTCCGCATCGGCGGGCCTCCTTGCTCACCTGTCAGACTCATTAATCCACCCACTGCCTGTGCAATGATGTCCAACCCTGGCCTGTTGGCATAGGGCCCGCTTTGCCCAAACCCAGAAACTGATGTCATAATAATCCCTGGATGAATCTCTTTTAATTGGCTGTAGCCTATATTCCATTTATTCATCGTTCCTGGGCGGTTATTTTCAATAACAATGTCTGAAATTTTGGCGAGATCCCTGAATATTTCCTGGCCTTCCGGTTTTCGCAGATCCAATGTAATGCTTTTCTTATTCCGGTTGGCAGCGAGGAAGCAAGACCCCTCACCATGAATCAATGGAGCAAAATAGTGAGAATCATCCCCAATGCGAGGGAGCTCAATATGTAGAACTTCCGCACCCATATCTGCTAACAACATTTCTGCATAGGGACCGGCCAACATTCTGGTTGCCCCCAGTACCCGAATCCCTGATAGCGCCTTTGGCACGATGCTCATCTCCTTACGTAGTCACTTGCTCGGCATGTACCGTTATTGTTTTCATTGATTTTTCACATTTCTCTCAAGAATACGCTTTAACTGTTTGATATTTTTTCGCGTGATCTATTTCCTCCCATCGCAAAAAAGCAATAATTGAAATCTTACATACTCTATATGCAAGGATTGTGCCAAAGAATCAACACACTTTGTAGCAGTGTTTTCTCTATTGTTTCGTACAAATTTTAAACAACATGTGTTTCACTTCGGTTCATTTTATAAACACAACAATTTATCCAATAGCTAAAGTTCCTAGATATATTTCCTACAGGGATAAGTCTCACTAACTGCTAAAGCAGTAAGTTCGGCTTTATCCAATAGCTAAGCGCACACTAAATACTCCCGCTTCTGCAAGCGGGAGATACGTGCGGGTCGAGTTCCTGGATACGCCCAAAAGTGGGGGTTCTTGACTCAATTACTGAAGCGCTGCATTTGGTTTTATTGGGATTTTAAAAATGAAGGCAATAATGAAGATAATAATGAAGGCAATGAGGAACGAATAAAAAATGGTTTAAAAAAGAAAATCTATATTTTTATCCATATGCTTAACGTCTTGTAAAATCTTCTTTACCTCCTGTTCCCCTAAAATCGGAGTACAGTTGTCGATAAACTTTGCTGCCAATTGCTCGTCGCCCATAGGCTTTGCAGGTTCTCCCAATGGATTGTCCACAAAATGCCGGAATCGTTTCCCATCCACCATTTCGAGTTCGACTCTGGCCGACCGCTTTCGGGGATAGATCCGATCCGCTTCTTCATCAACGTATATTTCGGTTGCACGACAAATCTCCCAGAGCCGTTCCGGAGCATATTGCGGTTGGAAAACATGCACGTGGATGCGGTCAAACAAAAGCGCAGCGGCGGCGGCATACGGGAGACTCATTTGCGCATCCAGCAGGTTTTTGCATTGCTTATGATGATGCGCGGCTGCTGTTTGATATACGCCAATTTTGATCTTTGCCACTTGATCTGCTTGGATTGGATAGAGGCGCTTGATTTCTTGAATCGCATCAACCACAGCATGAAGATGTCGGCAGCACGGATAGGGTTTAAAGTACACTTCCATAATTGAAAAACTCGAAGCGAGATTCTGCAGCAAATGTTCAGTAGAAAACTCTCCTCCGGCAAATGCCTGGAAAAAACCGTTTTTCCCTTCAAATACGCGATCGGGTCCTGTCATTCCTCGCAACGCCAAATCAGCAGCAAGGATTCCATCACGGGCAGCCTGTCCAGGGTGAAGCCTTTTGACTTCCGACCCTGATCCGAGAAATGCAAAAATCCCTCCACAAAAGCTTCCTGCAATCCCGAACGCCTGTTGAATCTGCGCAACGGTTGCACCGTTCAAGAATGATGCGGCCGCTGCGGCTCCAAAAATCCCGGCAACAGGCGTATTGTGAAAACCACGGTTTCTCGAGGCAGGATGCATGGCGGAAGAAATCCGCAAACAGATATCATAACCGGCAACTACGGCGGCAATCCATTGCTGCGGCGTTGCTTTCACATGCCGGGCTGCCGCAAGTACAGCGGGTATTACAACCGCTCCGGGATGGATGGAGCCTTGTGTGTGACCATCGTCAAAATCCAGACAATGGGCATTCGTTCCATTCAGGAATGCCGAGTTTGTTTTCGATAAACCTTTTTCAAATCCGATTGTCCGGAACTCTCCTTCCCCCTCAGTTTCTAAAAGATACGCATATAACAACCGGCTTACTTCCGTTTGCGACCCAGTGACCGCTGCGCACAAATAATCGAGCAGCACCCTTTTCACTTGATGTATAACCGGAGACGGCAATTGTATCCTATGAAACATATCAACGTGTTCCGCAAGAATTTTGGTCAAATCCAGATCGATTCTACTCATGCGCTTTCCCTTTCCTCAGGTTTCACCCGAATCAATAAACAAGATCTGTGTCATACATAACGGCGAATTCTACTCAGATGCCCTGTTTGCTTATTCAATAAAAAAACCGTCCGAGAAAAAATCGCCCAAGTCACTGTGGCCAACTCAGTTCAGACATCATTGGAATTCTTCCGTAGTGCTCAGCTTTTTCCACAATGTCGTACGGCTGATTCCCAAACTTTCAGCAACTTGACGGCGATTCTGCTCATACCGGTTCAGCATTTGCATAATAATCTGTTTTTCCATATCTTCCATTGTCCCTATTTTGATCATCAACTGATCTTCGAAAACGGATTCGCTATCAGCCGGAGGCTCAACAAATTCGGTCTCATTTAAAACTTCCCGAATAAAATGGGATTCCTCTGTAAAACTTTGAATGCTTAACCGGTAACGTTCCACAATATTTTCAAGTTCTCTGATATTCCCTGGCCAGAAATACGAAAGAAAGAAATGTTTCATTTTCTCAGAAAGTGTAGCCCAGCTATAGGGCACACCTTTTTTTTCTAAAAAACTATCGACAATTACCGGGATATCTTCCCTTCGCTCCCTGAGAGGCGGCAGTTCAAGGCGAAGAACGCTCAGACGAAAAAATAAATCGGAACGAAATTCGCCCTTTTTAACAAGGTGCCATAAATTTCTGTTGGTCGCTGCAACAATCCGAATATCCACAGGAATCACCCTGTCTCCGCCTACCCGCATGACTTCCTTCTCCTGCACGACTCGCAACAACCGAGCCTGGATCATCGGGGAGATTTCGCCGATTTCATCCAAAAAAATCGTTCCGCCGTTTGCCATTTCAAACAATCCCATCCGGCCGCCTTTTTTGGCTCCGGTAAAAGCTCCTTCCGAATACCCGAACAATTCACTCTCCAACAATGATTCAGGAAGTGCAGCACAATTAATCGCTACAAAAGCCCCCTCTTTCCTTTTACTGGAATTATGGATGCCTTGTGCGATAAGTTCTTTTCCCGTACCGCTCTCGCCATTAATAAGAATTGTTGAATCTGTTTGAGCGAAAAAACTCGCACGTTGAATCATATCGTTCATTTTTTCACTCACATACCGGATGTCGCGAAAATGAAATCTGGCAAGCAGTCCCTTTGCATGCAGTTCGCGGCGAATCTGGTTTTCCAAATGTTGAATCTTGCTGATTTCGCGGCAAGTAATGACTGTCCCGACTTTTTTCGATTCGACCTGAACCGGTTCATATGTGACAATCAAATCCTCTGTTGTAATCGTATTGCTGCCGGTATTGAGCTCTTCCCGATTCAGCAAATACTGCAGTTTGGGATGCGCCACTTCCTGAAATTTGCTCCCGATCACCAATGATGCGCTGATTCCAAACAGTTTTTCCGCAGCCGGATTAAACGTCTCAATCTGTCCATGCTCGCCGACCAGCAAGATCGCTTCTTCTGATACATGTATCACCGCATTCAGGCGTTCCGCTTTTTCTCTCGCAGCAATTCGGTAACGTGCGATTTCCGCGGCACGAATAAATGATCGTTTGATCGTTCGTTCACTGGTAGCAATATGCATTCCTTTCATGCCATATTGCCGAACGAGCGTTTGTGCGCCAACTCCCCCTCCAACGACGACATCTAACCCCAGATCGGCGGCGACCTGAATTTGTTTCATCAGATCTTCCCAATTTCGATACGGAAGTTGAACGACCTCAAAACCAACCGAGTCCAACATTAAATCCATTCTGTAAGGAAATGCATCTTCCGGATATGTTAGAAAGCCAATTCGTTCTCCCAGTTTTTTAGCCCGCAGAAACGCCTGCATCACGTCAAAGTCATTATTGTCACAATAGACGATCGGCAAATCGACCATTGTTGCGATGGCTTGTGCTGTGCCGGCACGGCTGATAACGACTTCATATCCGCCATTTGCAACGAATTCGGCTACTTTTTTCGCCGCACTCATCATCGTATCTTCTATGATTGTGATTGGATACTCCAGCTCTTCAGCCAGTTTGCGAATGGATGCTGTCATTTCCGGATAGGGTGAAGTCATTATGATTTTATAATTCATAGGAAACATTCCTCCTAACAGAAGAAAAACGTTCTTATGGGCTCTCGATAAATCAAACGATTGTCGTTGGGCGTTTCAACATCGACTTTGCGACTAGTTCAGCCAAATCCAATGCCTGAACCTGTCCGTCCGCATCAAATTGCTTAATGCCGTCTCCCATCATCGTCAAACAGTACGGACAATTGCTGCCGATCACGGTCGGCTTCGTATCAAGGGCCTGCTCGACCCGCTTGACATTGACCCGCACACCTTCATTTTCTTCGATCCACATTCTGCCGCCGCCCGCCCCGCAGCACATGCTGTTTTCCCGATTGCGCTCCATTTCCACCAATTCAACACCAGGAATCGCTTGCAAAATATTGCGCGGCGCATCATAGATGCCATTGTAGCGGCCCAGGTAACAGGAATCGTGGTAGACTACCCGTTCTTCTACTTTGTTTTCCAGTTTGATGCGCTTTTCCTGAATCCATTGTTCGATCAATTGGGTATGATGATACACTTCGGCTTCCAAACCGAATTCCGGGTACTCGTTTTTAAAGGAATTGAACGCATGAGGATCGCAAGTCACAATCTTTTTCACGCCATATTCTTTAAATAGTTCGATATTTTGTTGCGCCAATTCCTGAAACAAAAATTCATTGCCGACACGCCGAGCCGTATCGCCCGAATTCATTTCCGGGTTTCCCAGGATTGCAAACGAGACTCCCGCTTCATTCATGATCTCTACGAACGCTTGTGCCACTTTGCGATTGCGATTGTCATAGGATAACATCGAGCCGACCCAGAACAGGTATTCAAATTCCTCCACTTCATCGACTGTCGGAATCGCGAGGTCAGAACGTTCCTCCCGCCATTTGATGCGATCTTTGCGGTTGATCCCCCACGGATTCCCTTGACGCTCGATATTGTTCAGTGTACGTGTCGCTTCACTTGGCATATTGCCTTCTGTCATCACCAGATAGCGCCGCATTCCATAGATCATGCTCAGATGCTCATTGCCCACCGGACATTGATCTTCACAGTTGCGGCAAGTGGTACAAGCCCAAAGTTCTTGTTCCGAAATCACATCGCCAATTAGCGAAATTTCGTGCACATTTTTTTCTGTCAATTGCCACGCTTCTGCTTGGTTGTGCATGGTTGGAGCAATATCCGTGTGCCAATCTGCACGAGGACTATATCCTTGCGGCTCCCCTTGTGCGAAAGGAACGTCTGCCAGCACATGGGCCATTCCTGCAGGCGCTCCCATCAGTCTGCCGGGAGCCCAAGGAGATTGCCCCAATACCGCCTCCCCTTTTTCCGTCAAATGGTCCCGAATTTTGGTGATCAAATGCATAGGTGACAGCATTTTTCCCGTATTGGATGCAGGACACATATTGGTGCAGCGTCCACACTCCACACAGGCATACAAATCGAGCAATTGTCCTTTTGTAAAATCCTCCACCTTGCTCACACCAAACTCTTCAACCGTCTCATCCGAGAAATCCAGGGTACTTGGCTTGCTCGGCGATCCGATTCTACCCAGCAATATATTGAATGGGGCAAAAAACAAATGTGCATGCTTGGACTGCGGCACGTACAGCAAAAACGCCAGAAGAATCGACAGATGTGTCCACCAAAAGGCATAAAACAGCCAATAAGCAGACTGCGCTCCAACACCTGCAAATACCATTGCCAGCAATGAGGAAACCGGACTAAAAGCGGATAACGGTTCTTGCAGCCAGATCTTTTCAAATGTCAGCGTCAAAAGAATGCTGCACATAAGCAGGAAGATAAACCAATACAGAGTCGTCGTTTTCTTCCCGCGCTTTAAACGTCGCAATTTTTCGCCAAAGCGCCGATATGCGCCATATCCCACAGCAAGAAAAATGGCCAGGACGGTGATTTCCTGCAAAAAACTAAAGAGCGGATGTATGGGACCAATCGGCCACTGAAATCCTTTTACGAACCCTTTTACAATGATTTCAAGCGCGCCAAATTGCAAAATGATAAATCCATAAAAGATGACGACATGCATCCAACCGCTCTTGCGATCTTTCAAAAGCTTAGTTTGCCCAAATATCTGATGGAGTGCGATTTGAATTCTATCATTCCATTCCCCGAAAGATTCCGATTGGCCCATCTGGATAAATCGGTATCGTGCATGCATGACCTGATAAAAGGAATAAAGAGCATAGCCTAATGCGAGCAGAAAGGCTAAAGTAAATATAACTCCTGTAGACGCCATGTAGTTTCACCCATCCTATTTACTGTGTGAAGTTCTAAAAACCGCAGTAGTCCCATCGTTTCCTTTCTATCAACTGGTTGCCAGATCTATCAACTCGTTACCAGGGCTTTTTCGAATTCTTCCGTCAATAAAGGAACCACTTCGAATAAATCTCCCACAATTCCATAGTCGGCCACTTGGAAAATAGGCGCTTCAGGGTCCTTGTTAATGGCCACGATCACTTTGGAATTCGACATGCCGGCAAGGTGTTGAATGGCGCCGGATATTCCGCATGCAATGTAAAGATCAGGCGTTACCACTTTCCCAGTTTGTCCGATCTGCAAAGAATAATCACAATAACCGGCATCACAGGCACCCCGGGATGCGCCCACAGCAGCGCCCAAAACATTCGCCAATTCTTGCAATACGGCAAACCCTTCTGCGCTTTTCACTCCCCTGCCGCCGGAAACAATCACTTTTGCTTCGGCTAAATCGACACCGCTCGTTGTCTTCCTCACAACATCTTTTATCATTGTACGAAGATCCTGAATGTCCAATGTTACATTTTTTTGTTCGACAGGACGACCAGTATCCATTTCGCCAACACCGATGTTATTCGGCCGTATCGTAGCAAACACCCTGCCCTCTTGTATTTTTTTCTTTTGAAATGCTTTTCCTGCATAAATCGGTCGTGTAAAAATAATTTCACCGTCTTCCAATGCCACATCGATACTGTCTGAAACAAGACCTAAACCCAGTCTGGCAGCTACCCGCGGGGCCAAATCCTTGCCGATTGACGTATGCCCCATAAATATGACATCCGGATCGATTGTTTCTATGACTTGAACGAAAGCCTGCGTATAGGCATCCGGAGTATACATGTTTAGCAGATGATGTGGAACGACATACACTTGATCGGCTCCATAGTATCCTAAAATCGCGCTATGAGAAGATCGATTTTCACCAAACACCGCTGCGATGATTTTTCCTCCATCTGCTATCTTTTGGGCAGCCGCCACACATTCGAAAGTGACATTCCTGAGCTTGTCATCCTTAATTTCCGCTAAGATAAGAACTGTTCTCATAGTCATTTCCTCCTCAAATCACTTTTACTTCATTCCGAAGCATATTTACAAGTGCCGATACCTGATCTGTCAGCTCACCCGTCAATACTCTGCCAGATTGCTTTTTAAGCGGCAGATACTGATGAATAATGACTGTCTTGGATTTGATCTCATCTTGTTGTAGTCCGAGCGACTCCTGGTTCAGTCGTTCAATCGGCTTCTTTTTCGCCTTCATAATTCCTGGAAGGGATGGATAGCGCGGTTCATTCAAACCCTGTTGCGCAGTTATCAGCAATGGCATTGAAATTTCTATCACTTCCTGATCACCTTCGGCATCCCTTGTAACCGTGACGGTTTTCCCTTCGACCACCACCTTTGTAACGGATGTTACATGTGGAATGCCAAGTTCCTCGGCAAGCCTTGGTCCAATTTGTCCGGAACCATTATCGATCGACATATTTCCAGCCAAGATCATGTCATATGGACGGTTTTTAATGACAGATGCCAATACTTTCGAAATGGCAAATTCGTCTCCGAATACCGTTTCATCATCAACGATAATCCCTTTGTCTGCTCCCATAGCCAAAGCGGTCCGTAAAGCGTTTTCAGCTCTGCCAGGGCCAACCGTTAGAACTGTCACTTCCCCGCCAAACTCATCCCTTAACCGGATCGCCTCTTCAATGGCATATTCATCGTAAGGGTTAATAATAAATTCCATCCCGTCCTCTCGAATGACCTCATTCTCGATCACGATCTTCTCTTCCGTATCAAAGGTTTGCTTCAATATGACATATATGTTCAATTCCATTCCCTCCCAAAACAAGTGTATATCAATTTTCCATTATTTCCTGAACACACTTCAAAGTTCTGAACATACAGCAAACTTCAGACAAATATCTCAGACGAGCTCAATCATCATGGCCATGCCTTGGCCGCCGCCTACACAGAGTGTGGATATGCCGAACTGTTCCCCTCTTCTCAACATTTCATGAAGTAATGTGACCGTGATTTTTGCACCTGTGGCACCCAGCGGATGACCAAGCGCGATGGCGCCCCCGTTTACATTTGTCTTCTCGATGTCCAATTTCGCCTCGCGAATGACAGCCAAAGACTGTGAAGCAAACGCTTCATTCAGTTCAATCAACCCGATATCCTGTAAACCCTTCCCCGTTCTTTGCAGCAGACGCTCGATCGCAGGAACGGGGCCAATTCCCATGATCGTCGGCGAAACGCCTACGGAAACCCAATCCACAATCCTAGCTAATGGCCTCAATCCAAGCTGGTCCGCCTTTGCACGACTCATGACGACAAGCGCTGCGGCACCGTCATTGCGGCCGCATGCGTTGCCGGCAGTTACTGTGCCGTCCTTTTTGAATACAGGTTGAAGTGCAGCGAGTGCTTCCAGCGTGGTGTCACGCGGATGCTCATCTGTATCAAACAATATGGTTTCTTTGCGGATTTTCACAGGAACCGGAACGATTTCTTCTTTGAATTTACCTGATTCAATCGCTGCTTTTGCCCGTTTTTGGCTTTGCAGTGCAAATGCATCCTGATCCTGCCGATCGATTGCAAAGCGTTCTGCCACGTTTTCAGCCGTTATTCCCATGCCTAACTGTTCACCATACCGTTCATGCGGCTGATGTCCGGCTTCCGTATTCGAATCCACCAAATACGGGTTGCCCTCTCCAAACCGGGAATTCCTGAGATACATGGGGGCACGGCTCATATTTTCCGTACCGCCTGTTACAATCACGTCAGCCATTCCGAAAGCAATTTGCTGGACGGCAGATCCAATGGCCTGCATGCCGGAAGCACACAGCCGGTTGATGGTGAACGCCGGAGCAGTTTCCGGAATGCCGGCGCGCAGGGCGGCAACTCTGGCCACATTCGAGGATTCGGTGCTTTGGCGGACTTCACCGAGTATCACTTCATCGACCGCTTCTTTTTCAATACCAGCCCGGCGAATCGCTTCCCCGACGGCAATGGCGGCAAGATGCCCCGAATTTATGCCTTTCAACGCGCCTCCGAACCGGCCTACTGCAGTCCGTACAGCGCTTACAATTACCACATCATTGTTCATGCGTTTTACCCGCTCCTCGTAAAGCTTGACCGATGGGATTTCTCTTTGTTTTTATTTTGAAACTATTTTCTACCATTTGCAACTCTGCTGATGACTTGCCGATTCATAGATATCTATTTGGTATATTCATAGAATCCCCGCCCCGTTTTCTTGCCGAGACGTCCTGCCTTTACATATTTCACAAGAATTGGCGAAGGGCGATATTTTTCACCTAATTGTTTGTATAAATACTCCATATTTCGCAAACGGGTGTCCAAGCCTACCAAATCCGCCAATTCTAACGGGCCCATCGGATGATTCAGTCCCAATTTCAACGCTTTATCGATGTCTGCAACGGAAGCGACACCTTCCATCAACATATTCATCGCTTCGTTGCCAATCAGGCAATTCATCCGGCTTGTGACAAAACCGGGAAATTCATGGATCTCAACGCTTTCCTTGCCCATTGCCGCCGCAACACGTCTGGTAATTTCCACGGTTTGATCGGAAGTATCGAGACCCCGAACGATCTCCACCAATTTCATCTTGTGCACAGGGTTAAAAAAATGCATGGCAACGCACTTTTCGGGCCTCGTTGTCGATGCGGCTATTTCCGTCGGACTCATGGTGGACGTGTTGGTTGCCAAAATTGCATGATGCGGCGCAAACAAGCCTAATTGCTTGAAAATTTCTGTTTTCAGTTCCATCAGTTCAAGTACCGCTTCTATCACAAAATCAGCTTCTTTGACGGCATTTTGCAAATCATCCGTATACGCAAGATTTTCTAATGCAACATTCCGTTGGTCAGATTGAATGTACCCTTTCCCCACACTCGCATTGAGTTCTGCCGCAATATATTGTTCCGCTTTTTCCAATGCGTCTTGAGATACATCCTGTAAAGTGACATGATATCCTGAAAGAGCTGCCGTATAAGCGATGCCCCTTCCCATAACGCCACCGCCGATGACAGCGATGCGACGAATATCCATAGCCTGATCACCCCTTTTCTTGCTTCCCTTCGAAATAATATGTGATGTCGTTTGGTTTTCGTACTTCGGCATGACACCCTCCGTTACCTTTTTTTCAGGATCATAAATGTAGCGGTTCCGATCGCGGTAAGAGTTCCTTCCGAATCAAACACTTCCGCTTGCCCGACTGCCAATGTTCCACCGCGATAGGTAAGTTTGGACTTGGCAATCAAATACTCCCCTTTGGCAGGCCGAATATAATTTACCTTCAACTCAACGGTAGCCGAACCCAACTCATCCGTAAGCGTCGACCGCACGGCGGAACCGATGACTCCGTCGATGAGCGTGGCAAGCACCCCTCCGTGAACGACTCCTCTTCTTTGCAGCAAATCAGGGGTTATATCGATTCGCAATTCTGCATATCCATCCTCAATTTTCAGTTCCCGCATCCCGATATAATCCCAAAAAGGGCTCATTCCCGGTTCCGTTTTCCTCACAACAATCTTCCTTTCTGCGATTCTATTCATTTTTTCCACTTCCAAAAGCGGGGAGGCGTTTTTGTCGAAATGCAAGCAAACCTTCTTGATGATCTTCTGTCTGCATGCATAGCGCTTGCGCAAACCGCTCGTATTCGAGCATTTCATCCAGTGAACATTGGGAAGAACGATGAATCAGCATTTTCGCCATCCCGATGGCAACACTCGGACCTGCAGCCAATGACCTGGCATATTCAGCAACGCTGGACTGCAACCGTTCATCATCGACGACAAAAGTTGCCAGGCCCATCCGTTCCGCTTCCTCGGCAGTCAACATTCTTCCCGTAAATATCAAATCCTTTGCCTTGCCTGGCCCGATCAGACGCGGCAGGAAATAGGTGCCGCCGCCATCAGGGATTAGGCCGACATTGCGGAAGCTTTGACAAAACTTGGCGCTTTTCGCAGCAAATACAATATCGCATGCTAAGGCAAGATTGCATCCCGCCCCGGTGGCATAGCCGTTGACCGCCGCAATGATCGGCTTTTCCATTGCAGTAATCAATGAAACAATCGTCCCGATCTGGCTCATATGCTGATGCGCCGCAACCGCATCCATTCCGCCAAATCCGTTTAAATCCCCTCCGGCACAAAAAGCTTTTCCCGCTCCCGTGAGCACAATCGCTTTTACCGAATCATCTGTCTGGGCTTCTCTCAGGCAATCCATGATTTCCTGTTTGATTGTTGACGAAAGTACATTCAAACGGTCATGACGGTTGAAAGTTATCGTCAGAACCCCATTGTCCTCATACGCCAGCAATTCCTTATAATCTGACCGCATCGGCTTACTTCCACCTCCTCTTCTCGAAGTCACAGCATGCATTCTCGAAGTCTCAGCATGCAGCTGCAGCGGTGTACTCTACTATCATTTTACAATTTTTGTAGAGATGCTGAGAAATTTATTTGTTGATCAGATTTATCAGAATTTCTTCTTTCCCATATTGATGCATTCCGAACTCAACCAAGTACTTCATGACTTTCACGACTCGATCGGGTGTCGGGAATACGGGAACTTGATGTTCGCGAAAGTACTGAAGTGCCTGGGGCGCCAAAAAGTCCGCTCCCAGCCTGCCGACTAAAATCGGCTTGTCTGCTTGATCCCTGACCTCGACAATGGCCCTCGCTACGACAGAAGCAACCGGATCGGCCGATGTCGTCAGCATGATCAAGAGTGCATCCACATTCGGATCCGCTACGACGGCCTGAAGCACCCGCTTAAACATATCGGGCTTCGAAAGCAATTCTGCCGTGACGTCGACAGGATTTTGCACAGCGCCAAATGGAGGAATACATTCGGCAATGACTTGCTGTGTGCCCGTTGACAGTTGCGGAACGTTCAGCCCTATGGCGCTGCAGCCGTCTGCTATCACGCTGCAAGCTCCACCGGAGGCTGTGACGACACCGATCCGATTTCCTTTTGGAAGTACAGGCATCATAAACCCTCTCGATACATCAATCAGTTCCGATACGTTTTCTACACGGATCGCTCCGACTTTTGCGAAAACACATTGATACGCCTGATCATTTCCCGCCAATGCGCCTGTATGAGATTGCACGGCACGTTGACCGACTTCGGATATCCCCGTTTTATATAGAACAAGGGGCTTCCTTGCTTGTCGTGCAGCTTCAGCGGCATCGATAAACGCGGATCCGTCTTTAATGCCTTCGATAAATGCGGTTATGACTTTTGTTTCGGGGTCGTCCACCAAAAATTTGATGAAATCAGGTATGGCCATATCCGCTTCGTTTCCGACGCTAATCCATCGGCTGAATCCGACCCCTTGTTCCCATGCTCTGCTCAACAACGCACTCCCCATTGCGCCGCTTTGCGAAACAAAGCCGATCGGGCCGGAAATGGGATGATCCGTTTGCAAAGCCATTCCGAAAGCGGTATACGTATTCAGTATCGGGCTGGCGATGCCGATCGAGTTTGGCCCACACAAACTGATGCCGCCCCGGTCTGCAATTTCGGTAATTTTTTGCTGGAGCAGTTGTCCTTCCCATCCGATTTCAGCAAAACCTGAAGAATAGATAATCGCTGCCTTGATCCCTTTTCGGATACAAGATTCAAGCACTTCCGGCGTTTGTTCCGCCCGCACGATAATGCAAGCCAGATCAATCGTCTCCGGAATTGCCTCCAACGAAGGAAAACATGGATATCCCAATATCTCTTCAGCACCGGGGTTCACAGGATACAGTTTTCCTTTGTACCCGTGCTTTACAATATAATGAAACAATCTTCCCCCATTTTTCTTAACATTGCTGGATGCACCAATTACCGCAATCGATTTGGGGTTGAACATTTTATCAAGATACCTTTGTTTTATCCTGTTTGCAGGCGTATTCTGCCGGCTTTTTTCCAGCAGAATGCGAACATCCGAAATCGCAATTCCATGCTCATACACAAAGACCGGATTCAAATCCACTTCTTTTATTTGAGGCAGTTCTGAACAAAGTGTATTGAGCTTCATCAGCAGTTGAATAACCGATGCTTCATCAAGGGGGTTAGCCCCTCTGTACCCGGAAAGCAGAGGATAGATCTTCATTTGCTGCAGCATGCTTCCGGCTTCAACCTCGTTTATCGGCAACAGGCGCATCGAAAAATCCTTGAGCAATTCTACGGTGGTGCCGCCGGCACCTACAAACGCCATATGACCGAATACCGGATCGCGGTTGACGCCTACAATCAGTTCCAAACCCTTCGGCTGCATTTTCTGCACCAATACTCCATGAATAATCGCTGCAGAATTGTATTGCCGGGCATTGCGAAGTAAAAGGCCAAACGTGTCTTTGGCATCGGAATCATTTTGGATCCCCAACACCACTCCCCCCACATCGCTTTTATGAAGAATTTGCGGCGACATAATTTTCATGACTACCGGATAGCCGATTTGACGAGAATACTGGACTGCTTCATCCTCTGTTGTTGCCAAATAACCTTCAACGACAGGGAAACCCAAATCGGCAAGTTGTTTTGTACCTTGATATTCAGTCATTGCTACAGGAGCGTCCCCTATTTTACATTGTTCCATTAATTCCGCCCATTCACGGACTACATTCATGGTTCCGGACCCTCCCTTCGCTATTTCGCCTTTGGCGGCCTTTGACTGAAACTGCGTTCAAAGATGCCTTCTGCAATTTTGTTTTTGAGGATCTCAATGGTTCCCCCTGCAATCATCCACCCACGGATCCGCCGAAATAAATATTCAATCGGGTATTCGGTCGAATATCCGTAGCCGCCAAAAATTTGCAGGGCTTCGTTTACGACTTCAAAGGCAGACTGATTCGCAAACGCTTTCGCCATCGCCGTATCCATCGCCGTTGGCGGCTGTTTCTCCGCATTTGCCGCGGCACGGTAAATCATCAGTCTGGCAGCTTCCAGCTTGATTTTCATTTCGGCAAATTTCCACTGCAGTCCTTGGAATTCACAGAGGGGACGATCAAATTGCCGTCTGACCTTGGCGTGTTCAACCGCCATATCGAATGCAGCCTGTGCCAGTGAAAGCGAGCGAATTGCGTTGCCTAACCGCTCAATATTGAAAACAGGAAACAGCTTGCGGAAACCATCTTCCCGCACCAATATGTTCTCGACGGGTACCTCGCAATTGTCAAAATACAAAGCACAGTGCGCTTCCCCTGACATATGACGCTCCAGTTTTCCCACGGTAAATCCTGGCGCCCCCCGTTCCACAAGAATCGCCCCGGAAGAGCGCACATCGTTCCCGAAGCGTACCCAAACCACATAGTACGAATTGAACGGCCCGTTTGTATTGAAGATTTTGCTTCCGTTTATGACCACTTTGTCCCCATCAATACGCGCGGTCGTCCTCAGATCAGTGGAAGCAGATCCGGCATCCGGCTCGCTCATCGCGGCGGATATCATCTTTTCTCCACCAAGAATTGTTGGAAGAATCCGTTTTTTCAAAGCGGGAGAACCATATGCAGCTAACTGCCGAATCCCCCCAAAATTCCCCACCTGAATCATATCGGCAGTATGTGGACAAATTTGTGCGACAGCTTCCATCACTAACAGCGCGTCAAACAAGGTTCCCCCGGCTCCCCCGTCCTCTTCCGGAACGGTAATTCCAAGCAACCCATGGTGTGCCAATATTTTTGCATGTTCAAACGGCGGCTCCCCTTTTTCATCCCAAGTGAATGCCTTTTCTGCAAATTTTGCTTTCGCCAGATCCCTCGCAAATTTTTGCAATTCCTTTTGTTCATTTGTCAATTGAAAATCCATTTTTCCCTCTCCTCTCTGCAACCTATACTTAAGCAAGTTTTGTGCCAATATAAAATAGCGTATAGGATTCTATTCATGAATTGCAGACGTGAAGGATTCGTTTTTCATTGTGTTCAACTTTAGAACGTATTTTTGTTTACTGTTGTTTTTTTATTGAACGATAGTAGCCATTAGCAATCAATGGAGCTTTATCATATATTTTATACGACATGTTAATTTATACATATATTTTTCATTACTTCAGGAAAGTAATTCGATTATGTCGGAACAGATCATGTAATTGGCGGGCAAATGGCCGTTGAACATTTGATCAAAAAGGGGCACAAAAGAATCGCGTTTCTTGGCAGACCATTCGAGTCATCTGCTTGGAAAGAACGCGAGAAAGGATACTGTAATGCTCTTAAAGAGACCGTCAAGCAGCTCTACCCAATTTCGGTCTCTTGGCAACTCGTTGACGCAACAGGAAAAACAAAACAAACTATTTCGCTATTCGATGGCCGCAACGGCTGCCCGCAGGCCAAGGAGGTAGCTGTCGACCCCAAATCCGCAGATTTGGCCTTTTGCGATTTCAGCAAAAACAGAATGATGCCGAAACTCTTCTCTTGCATGAATATTTGACATATGAATCTCAATAATGGGTACCGTGAGAATCGCAAGGGCATCCCGCAAGCCGTAGCTATAATGGGTCCATGCTCCGGCATTGATGATAACGGCATCCGTATTCTCGAAAAAGGCCTGATGAATCCGTTCGCACATCTCGCCTTCATGATTGGTCTGAAAACTCTCCACCTCAACACCTAGCTCTTTTGCAAGCTCATTCAGTCGCTCGTTGATTTGATCAAGTGTAATCGTGCCATATTGCACAGGATCCCTCTTCCCGAACATGTTGTGATTAATTCCGTGCAGCATAAGAATCTTTTTCATTGTATCTCCTCCTCGTCATGTATCGCGCATCGAGTCTGCTTTCCAAATCGAATGTAACTGACTCGTTGCCGCTGTTTTTAAAAAGTAACTTTTCTGCCTTCGCTTGCCGATAGATAGGCTGCGTAAATAACTTTTGTGGTTTCATACGCCAAATCAATGTCCGACAGCGGCTTTCTGCCGTATGCAGCACACTCTGCAAACTCTTGGAGTTCGAATGTATAGCCCCGCAAAATTTCGTCTGCGACAAACACAGGATTCCATCCTGTCTTTTCCGGCTGCATTTCGGAAAAATAGACATCATCCAAGCCGTCCTGATCAAGAAAATACGTTTTCAAATTGTCCGCAGGTGTGATATTACACATAATGGCGCCATCATTCGCATAGATCTCGACGTAGTTTTTCACTCCGCCTAATACGTTGTCACTTGCCATTACCACAGCTTTTGTTCCATCCGAAAAGGTAATGGTAACATTAGAAAAATCTTCTACATCGATTGGATTACTGGTTAGGTGCCTCTTTTCGTGCGCCGTTAATGTCTTACCGATGTTCCCCATATCTGCAGTCACGCTTGTCACCGAAATTTCTTCATTTCTCGCTTGCGCTTCCACCTGTTTTAACCATAAAACCCCGGAAAGCGGATGACATCCCATTCGAATGAGTGAACCGCCGCCCGTTTTTTCCCACATGCCTGCTACCGGTGAAGATGAGCCCCTTAAACTTTCTTCCCCCTTCATAAACAACAGCTTGCTTTTTTTGCTTCGGATAATTTCCGCAGCCTTTACTATGCTTGGGCAATATATATAGTTTTCAGCATACATAAACATCCTATTGCTCGACTTAACAATTTCCCTGGCTTCTTCTATTTCTTTCAGTACCGTTTCATACATTTTGGCTTTGGAAACTTTCATTCCTATCGGTTTCTCATCATCTGCTTCACCGAAATAACCTGTTAATGGTTTTTCACATATCACGTGTTTCCCAGCTTTTAATGCTTTTAAAGCAAATTTTATGTGTAAATGTGGTGGCGTCACGATATCTATTACATCAATTTCATCATCTTGTAATACCTCGTCAAAATTCGCAGTAACTTGTTCGATTCCGTATTTTTTGGCAAACTCTTGCACTTTCTCCACATCAATATCAACTATCGTTTTTAGCCTGACACGTACACCATGCACCTTTGCATATCCATTGGCATGTAAAAAAGCCGCATAGCCGCCGCCTATTAAAGCTATAGTAACAGTTTTCATAATGGTTCCTCCCGCTTCTACTACTCGTTTATTTCAATCCGTTGAATTTTACCTGCAATAAAGATATAAGACAACGCTCCAATCAGCGCGACTACACTTATGAAAACCAAGGCTCCGGAAAACGAATGGGTGGCATTGACGATGATTCCTACGACAAGAGGTGTAACTATTCCCGCCAGATTCCCCATAAAGTTAAATACCCCGCCTGCCAAGCCGACTAATTCACTCGGTGCGATATCCGATACCAATGTCCATGAAATCGCTGACATGCCTTGTGCAAAAAATGCCACTGACATGATCGTGATTATCATGCTCGTGGAAGTCGTATAGTTGGCCAAGATGATCGCACAGGCAAGCAGCAAGCCTGTAATAATCGGAGTTTTGCGGGATGCTCCTGTGGAAAATCCGCGCCGCAACATCCGGTCTGACAAATACCCGCTGAATATTACACCCAAAAATGCCGCAATGTACGGAATCGATCCTAAAAATCCGGCTTTCAGAAACTGCATGTGCTTTGCTGACACAAGATATGTCGGGAACCACGTCAGGAAAAAGAACAGCGTGGATGTATTGGCAAACTGACCGATATAAATCCCCCAGAGCTGCCGATGATTAAACAGATGCCGCAAATGTGCCAGATTCAATGTTTTTACCGTGCCTGCTGTTTCGGCAAGTCCGCCGCCTTGGCGAATATACTCCATCTCTGCCTGGTTGATATAGCGGCTATCCTTGGGATCCCGATAAAACTTAAACCAAAAAATAGCGAAGTGGGTCGACTGTTTTTCATTTGAATTCTATGAATGTCCATCTGTTGTTGCATTTACGTTTCCTCCCACTTTAAATAAATTCTGATTCCTTGGCAATAATCACCGATTGCATGGAGATGAGTGAGTATCGAGATAGTCCTTTGCGGTTTGCAAACAGCGCCGCGCAAATTCCTCATAACCTAATTCCTGAACACGCTTGACGTGCGGCAGCTCCAACGAATAGGGAATCTCGGGCATCCGATTTAGGATGGCAGCAATATCAATGCCACCCTCGCCCACATACAGGCGCTCTGCACGTCCGGTATGGAGCAAGCCTTCGCGCGTGGTCGGAATCTCTTTAGGCGCGTCGCAAACATGTGCGAAGTGGAACCATTCCCGCGGCACCGAATCCAGCTCCTCAAGCCTGACGTGCGAACGGTTGAAATGAAGCGTATCAACCATGATGCCGGCATTTTCCCGGTTAGCAGCGCTGACAATATCGACAGCTTCCTTGAGAGTCGTGACACTCGCCCATGTGACGAATTCGAAATCCACCGTCAGGCCGAACGGTTTGGCCAGATCGCAAAGTTCGGAAAAGCAATCAATCACGAAATTTCGATCTTCGGTCCAAGCGCTGGTAAGAATATGACGCCCGCCCAATTCAGCCGCAACTTCCATGGCAGGAAGATAGATTTTCGGATCAACGCCATCATAGATGCGCGCAAGTTCGATGTCGAGCAGCTTTACGCCCGTTTCGGCCAGTGCAGCTTTGGTTTGTCGCATCATCACCTTGTCTTCGGCTAACGGATATTTCGGCTCGTTGGGAGTTCCCAGATCGATGGGCCGAAAACTGACGAAATCATAGCCGGTTCGTGCGGCTATATAAGTCATTTCCGGAGGCGTACAGCCAAGCACTGTAAGGTGAGCCAGTGAAAATTGTCTTGTCATCTTCTTGTATTCCTCCAATCTAGCGATTTCTAACGATGTACTAAATATTACTATCGAATTAGCAACGAGTTATAGATTATATAGATCGGTCTAAATAAAAACTATTATTTCATTACCTTTATCAGTTATTGGTGCAATAAAATTCAAATGACACCGTTCTCGCGCAATTCCTCGATTTCTTTTGGATTTAACCCTAAAAAACTGCTGAGAATTTCATTGTTATGCTCACCTAAATCAGGCGCTACATGTCTGATGCTTCCAGGCGTTTTTTCAAATTTCGGGACAATCCCCGGGACTTTAATCTGACCCAATCGCGGATGTTTTACTTCAATAATATTTTCCCGTGCTTTGTACTGCGGATTTTCAAAAATATCCTTGATACTTAAAATAGGACTCACAGGCACGCCATACTCATCCAGCCTTTGCAGCAGTTCGTCCCGGTTCATGGTGAGGATCCAATCGGCCACAATCTGATTTGTCTCATCATTATTTTCCAGGCGTTTGGCATTGATATGGAATTTGGGATCTGACAACATGTCTTCCCTGTCCATTGCTTTGGCTAGCCGCTCAAAGGTAGAATCGGTGCTTGTGACGAGCACAACCCACTGACCATCTTTGGTTTGAAATGTGCCGGACGGACTTGAGTGTCCAAATAAACCAGGCGCCCTCTCCCTTACCTTGCCAAGCTGATCGTGTTCGGCAATCAAGAACTCCATCATGCGAAATACCGATTCATATAGTGCGATATCCACCATTTGGCCGCTGCCTTCCGGATTTACATCGCGGTAATACACGGCTGTCACAGCAGCGAATGCTACGTAGATTCCGGTAATATAATCCGTAAGGGAAAAGGACGGGCTTACCGGGTGCCGATCTGGAAATCCTTGCAGATACGTATACCCGCTAAACGCCGTCGCCGGTGTGCCAAAGCCTGCTTTTTCCCGATAAGGTCCTGTCTGGCCATATCCGGATACCCGCACCATGACTAAATTCGGATTGATTTTTTTCAATTCTTCATACCCGGCACCCCATTTTTCCAATGTGCCTGGCCGGAAATTTTCGATGATAATATCCACTTTCGCCGCCAGCTTTTTAAAAATTTCAATGCCTTCCGGTTTATGCAAATCCAATGTCAGGGATTTCTTATTTCTGGATAATCCCGGCCACCGGAGCGGTTCTTTGTCCAGAAATGGCCCCACACTCCGCAGCGTGTCACCTTTTCCAGGCATTTCAACTTTAATAATATCAGCCCCAAAGTCGCCCAACAGCACGGCTCCAAAGGGAGCTGCAATCATCGTAGAAACATCCAGTACTTTGACTCCTTCGAGTGGCAAACGTCCCATTGTAGTGTCCTCCATGAAATTCCGAATTTCCATGTTTCTACGATAAGGGTTGTCTCTCATCGCAGAAACATGAATGAAACTTATCCGTAATATTTTTGAATATATTTAATAATTTTGAGTTTTTGATAAAGTCGTTTCAATACGCAAACATCAATCTGTACTGACATGGGATTTTTTCTCATTGGGCGAGTAAATATCTAAGATATTCCAGTGTCCGGATGTCGGAACCGGCTCATTTAACATCGCGACATCAATCACGAACGGCTTGTTGGATGCGATCGCCCGCTGCAGCGCAGGTTTAAATTCCTCGGCCGACTGGATTTTGACTCCGTCCACCCCATACGCTTTGGCGATGCTGGCGTAATCGGGGGAATAGGATTGCCCCTCTTTCTTGAATACGGTTCCATATGTGGTATCGTAATGGGCTTTTTCCAAGCCTGCAATCGTGCCGAATGCGGAGTTGTTCATGATCACCCAGATCACCGGTATGTTTTCTTCCACAGCGGTTGCCAACACGGCAGGATTTTGTCCGAACCCGCCGTCGCCCACGAGGGAAACGACCACTTTCTCCGGTTGGGCAATTTTCGCTCCCAATGCGGCCGGCGCTCCAAATCCCATCGTGCAATATCCGCCGGGTGTCAAGATCGTACCCGCTTCATAGATCGGGAATTGTTGTCCGACTCCGTTTTTATTCCAGCCCACGTCTGTGGTGATATACGCATCCCGCGGCAATGCTTCGCGCACCTCTTGCAAAATCCGTTCCGGCCGCATGGGGAAGGAAGGATTTTCAATATGCACATGATTCTTGGCTGTAAATTCTTTTTTATAGGAAGCAATTTCTTGTTTTAATGCTTCCTTTTGCATGCCTTGCGGCACCATCGCTTTGGCGACCCGATTCAGAACCGTCAAGGCCTGTTTCAAATCGGCCACCGCTCCGATTTCGACGGGGAAATTGCGGCCGATTTCGTTCGCATCGATATCGATATGAATCAACTTCGTAGGCGGGAAATGGAAGGTATACTCCGGTTCCCATGAGCTGCAATCCGCTTCCGCAAACCGCGTGCCGAGCGCCAGAATATAATCCGCCTGCCGGCACTTGTCGTTGACAAACTGTGTGCCCCAGAATCCGGTCATGCCCAATGCAAACGGATGATCATCCGCTACGGCGCCTTTGCCCATCACCGAATACGCCACAGGAATGCCAAGATGCCCGACAAACTCCCGCAGCTCTTCCGCCGCGTTTGCCAGCATGACGCCGCCGCCCGCATAGATGAGCGGATATTTGGCATTGGAGAGTCTTTCAATGATTTGTTTGGCGGTTTCCTCATCGATCGATGGTTTCCGGATCGTTTTCGTATGATGCTTCAACCGTTCAAACAGCGCCACATCCACTTCTTTGGAAAAGATGTCCATGGGCACATCGACGAGCACCGGGCCGGGTCTTCCGCTTTCCGCCAATTGGAACGCCTTTTCGAGAATCTCGGGAAACAGATCCGGACGATCCACGCGCCACGCCCGCTTGACGAAGGGACGATAGATTTCGTATTGGGATGCATCCGCATGCAGATTGACTTCCTGGTGTGGATGTTTGCCGTAATAGTGACTGGGGACATCGCCTGCGATCACGACCATGGGAATGGAATCCAAGGCCGCATTGGCAACGCCTGTGGCCGCGTTGGTCAAACCAGGGCCCAAGTGACTCAAAACGACAGCCGTTTGTTTTTTCGCCCGGGCATACCCGTCGGCCGCATGTGCGGCGATTTGTTCGTGGCGCGTATTGATAAACTGGATGGAGCTTTTCTCCAAAGCAGCCAATACCGCAATATTCGTATGGCCGCAAAGCCCAAAGATGTGTTCGACGCCCCGATCTTCCAGATACTTCACCAGTTGATGCGAGATTAAATCTTTCATTGGCCAGGAGCCTCCTTAAATTTAGTGTTGGTAACGTTTAAAATGGATCAACTTGTCATACTCTTATCATCTTTTTCATTCATCCCTGTTCAGGAATTTGCAATACGATCATTTTCATCTCTGTCATATCTTCAATCGCAAAACGAGGACCCTCGCGACCGATTCCACTGTTCTTCACACCGCCATACGGCCAATGATCCAGCCGGAAATTCGAAGTGCCATTGATGACCACACCGCCCACTTCGAGGGCATGCGCCACTTTGTATGCCAAATCCATTTGATTGGTAAACAACCCCGCTTGCAGTCCGTAGGGAGAATCATTCGTCTCGGCAATCGCTTCTTCAATGGTTTCATAAGGAATAATGCTCACGACCGGTCCAAACACCTCTTGACAGACGACTTTACTCGTTTTTGGCGGGTTCAACAGCACGGTCGGTTCCACAGTCGCACCGTTGCGTCGGCCGCCGCAAATCAACTGGGCTCCCAACCGGATCGATTCTTCAATCCAATCCGCTACCCGTTTTGCCGTATTTGCATCGACGAGGCAACCAATGTCGGTATCCGGCAATAGCGGGTCCCCGATCTTCAGCTTTGACACTTCCTGTTTTAAGCGTTGCGCAAACGATTCGACGACAGAATGATGGACATAAATCCGTTGGACTGAGATACAGCTTTGACCGGAATTGCTGTATCCCGTTCGCGCACACAGATAGGCCGCCCGTGCCAAATCTGCATCCTCATGTACGATCGTTGACGCGTTTCCGCCCAACTCCAGCAGCACCTTTTTCATCCCGGCCAATTCCGATATATTCTGTCCTGCCCTCACACTGCCGGTAAACGATACCACATGGACGCGAGGATCTTTTACGATCTGCTGGCCGATTTCCACTCCGCCAAGAACCATGTTGATGGCGTTTTCCGGCAAACCGGCATCGAGTAGTAATTTCAAAAGTTCTGTGGCAATCAAAGGCGTTTGGGGAGCCGGCTTTAAAATCAGGCTGTTCCCTGCTGCAAATGCCGGACCTACCTTATGGCAGATCAGATTTAACGGAGCATTAAACGGCGTAATCGCGCCTACCACACCGACAGGAACGCGAAATGTCGTTGCAATCGCTCTTGTGCCCCGTTGAGAGGCATCGCCAGGGATCGTTTCTCCGATGAGCCGCTTCGCTTCTTCTCCTGAGAGTTCCAATGTTTCGATCGAGCGCGACACTTCATCGAGGGTATTTTTTAAAGGCTTTCCTAATTCAAGAGAGATGATTTCCGCGAATCTCCGCTTTTCTTGCTCCAGCAGCATCGATGCCCGTTTTAAAATCCGCGCCCGTTCATGGGAAGGAATGTTCGCAATCTCTGTTTTGGCAGCATGGACAGTTGCCAACGCATGCTCCACATCCGCGGGTGTTGCCAAAAATTGCTCGCCAATCACCTCTCCCGAGTACGGACTTATGATCGAAACGGCTTCCCGTCCCGCTGAAATCCATTTCCTATCAATGTACGACTGTGCTTTTCTTATACTCATGTCTAATCACCTGCTTTTTAAAATGATGAATGAAAAATAAAAGAACCTGGATATGAAATAGCAACTAAACCATCATAAGATGAGTCAGTTTAAACACTAAAATACAAGCGCTTACTTTACTATCAACACGAAATATGTGTATAACTCCACCGATCAAGCGAAACTTGAATTTGGCGGAATCTCCGACTGATAAAATTCCATTCAGCGGAATTTAATTACGCTTATCGGAATCCGTTAAAGAAATATTACAAAACTTTTAATCGAATTGCAATAGTTTATTTTAAGAATGATACACATGGAATTGGAACGCGGACAACTCGATTCGGCATTTCATTTGATATTTCAAAATGACATCGTTGAAGAACGGGCGTTTTTTTCAGACTGCCATTGTCATGGCGTATATGGAGGAAATTGCGGATCCTGATTTCATATAAGAAACGATAAAACGGTTACAGCGAATTGATATCGATGGTGTTTTGGAAAGTGATTCTTGTCAAAGAAGGTAAACAAAGTATGGCAGGCGGAGAAGGCGGAACCGGAGCGGAAAAAGAAAAAATGGATAGTGCTATCCATTTATGCAAGTACGCTTAATATTGAACATTTCGTATTGAACACTTAATATTGAAATTGATTTACCACATTTTTTAATACTTCGGCCATATTCGATAGTTGCTGAATGGAAGAAGCAATTTCACTGATAGAAGATGTCTGCTCCTGAATGGACGCAGCTACTTGTTGCGTATTGCTTGCCGAGTTTTCTGCAATGGCAATGACCATATTACTGGAATTGGAAATTTCCGCAATTCCTTGGTTGACTGTTTCAATACCGCTGAGAGTATTCTGTATTTGATGATCGACATCTTTTACAGCATCATGTATCGTATGGAAAGACTTTTCGGAGATTGAAATTGCATGTAAGCCTGTATCCACTTTCGATTTCACCAAATGCATATTTTCAACTGTCTGTTTTGTGTCTTCCTGGATCTTCCGTATGATCTGCCCAATCTTCAATGCAGATTCATTGGACTGCTGCGACAATTTTCTCACTTCATCTGCTACTACAGCAAAACCCAAGCCATGTTCCCCGGCACGAGCCGCTTCAATCGTTGCGTTCAGTGCCAGCAAATTGCTTTGAGATGAAATTTCCCGAATAATATCAACGATCGAATCGATTTGTTTCGCGTGTTGATTTAGAGATTGAATCCGTTGCCCTAATTGTTCTAGGTATTCAACAATCGACTTCATTTCATTTGCAACATTTTGTATTGTTTGATTTCCATCTTCAACACTTTCTTTGGCCTTGGCAGATGAAGAGTGAATTTCATACGTATTTTGACGCAATTGACTGATTTGGTCTACTACTACAAAAATGGACTGGGATGTTATATTTACGCTTGAAAGTTGCTGTTCGGCACCTGCTGAAATCTCTTGCGTTGCTTGGGAGATTTCCTCTGAAACCTGTATCATTTGATTGGTGCTTGCAGACAACTGTTCAGATGTACTGGCAACCTGATCGGTATTTTCTGCAACCAGTTGAATAATGCCTTGTATATTCGCCATCATTCCATTAAAGGAAAGAGACAATTGCCCAATTTCATCATTCGTATTGAATTCTAATCGTTTCGTCAAATTTCCATTGCTATTTGCGATATTTTTCATTTCGTTTGTTACTTCATTTATCGGTTTTTTGATCATGCGAATAATGAAAAGCGATAGAGCGATACTTATAATTAAAGAAAAGATTATAATTCCAATCGTAACAATTAACGTTTTTCTAAACAGCGCCTTGCTTATATTTTTTGTTTCATCTGCTTTCTTTGTTTCTATTTGCATCAGTGTGTCCAATTCGGAAATCGATTTATTGACTTTTGCTATGGAGGTCAACTGTATAGCATTGTGAGTCGTCGAATCTTTTGCATACATCTTGCTATCTTCAATATTCGAAAAGTCATTCGTAATACTGTAAAACGAATCATTTAAACCACTTACAAATTGATCCCAAAGTTCCTTATTCTGATTTTGTATGAGGGAACCGGAAATTCTTAGTTGATTCAAAATTTGATTTTCGATTTTTGTTATGGATTGATCGATAGATTTGAAAGACTTGCTATCATTGCTTTGCGCAGAAAGCAATAAACTTTCTTGGAGTGAATGTATTTCACTGCTCATGGTGCTTAAAGAATTTAGAGAATTGAATTGGTTATCGATAACTTCATTGGCATTTTTTTGAACAGTATAAATATTCTGAATACTAGTCATGCCAATACCAATAAGCAAAACATTAACGGCCATAAACCCTGTCAACAGTTTTTTACTTAACGATAAGTTTCGAAATGACAACTTTCGCTTTGTGATGTTTGATATTCGTTTATCTTTAGAAAATAGTGAAATTTTTTTAATTTTTTGCAAACTGGCAGATAGTCTGAAACGCATGATAAGGCCACCTCAAAAAAGAAATAGAATCTTGAAATGAAAATTCCTTTAGAATTGCCAGCCGATTTGAAGAGCAAGCGAAAACCATATGATTTGCTTTCATATGTTCATCGGATGCATTACAACCAGGCCAATATGATTCATTTAGCCTGGCTAAACATAAGGTGTAAGGGGGGGCTATGTCGTTTCCCGTTCCATCCTGCTATCAAAGAACATGAAATACATGATCATGTTTTCATATTTCCTTGACTATATTCCATCACATGCCAAGATAGATTTCCCGCACCTGATGATTATTTTTCAGATCCTCCGCATTGCCTTCCAGGGCGATTTTCCCTGTCTCCAGGACATAGGCCCGGTTGGCCAATGTCAGTGCATGGTAGGCATTTTGTTCCACAAGCAGAATCGTCATGCCTTGATCCCGCAATGTTTTGATAATCGCAAAAATTTGCGCGACAACGCTTGGCGCCAGTCCCATCGAGGGTTCATCCAGAATCAGAAAGTTGGGCCGTGTCAGCAGTGCCCGGCCGACGGCCAGCATTTGTTGTTGGCCTCCGCTCAGATTGCCCGCAAGCACATCCCGTTTCGTTTGGAGAATCGGAAAATATTCATAGACTTGCTCCAGGTCTGCGGATATGCCCGCACGGTCGTTGCGGTGATACGCGCCCGTCAACAGGTTCTCTTTTACCGTCAAAAGCGGGTAAATCTTCCGGCCTTCCGGCACATAGCCGATCCCTTCTTTGACCAGCCGGTAGGGTTTTGTATTCGTAATCGGCTTGCCGCGAAAGGAAATGCTGCCGCCGACCGCTTTTGTCAATCCACAGATGGTCTTTAAGATGGAGCTTTTCCCTGCGCCATTGGAACCCAGCAGGGAAACGACTTCCCCCTCCTGAACCGTCAAGCTGACGCCTTTCACGGCATGGACCTTGCCATAATACACCTGCAAATCCTGAATGGCCAGCATTACCACTCACCCCCCAAATAGGCCGTGATGACCTGTTTGTTTTTGGACACCTGATTCGGCGTCCCCTCCGTCAGGACCATCCCTTCATTCATGACCGTTATCGTTTCACAAATCGTCATCATCAGTTTCATATCATGTTCGATGACGAGTACCGTAATCCCCCGCTCGTCGCGGATGTAGCGAATGATGCGCGCCAACTCGTCCGTTTCCGTATGGTTGAGTCCTGCCGCCGGTTCATCCAGCAGAAGCAATTTGGGATGTGTCGCCAACGCCCGGGCGATTTCCAAGCGTTTTTGTACGCCGTATGGCAAGTTTTCCGCCAGAAAATCGCGCCACTCCAACAGATCAAAGACTTCCAGCAAGGCTTCCGCCTTTCGAATCGTTTCCTTTTCGATCCGAAAGACCCGTTTGGGAGCGACCACATAGTCCCAAATCCGAATGCCCGATTCCCGGTCCAGAACCGCGCAAACATTCTCCAGCACCGTCATTTTTTTGAATAACCGCAAATTTTGAAAGGTGCGGGCCAATCCCGCCCGATTGACTTGAAACGGCGACAACGCATGGATGGGCTTGTTTTCAAACCAGACCTCGCCTTGTGTCGGTTTATAGTATCCACTAATCACATTAAAGAGTGTGGTTTTCCCGGATCCGTTGGGGCCGATCACGCCATGGATCGATCCTTGCCTGACAGGAAACGAGACATCCTGAATCGCCTTCAGGCCGCCAAATTCCCGGGACACCTGTTTGATTTGCAGCAGTTCCATATTTTCACGCCTTTCAAAAAAATTGCCAGCCACCAAATGGCACGTTTGCATTCACGCGTTTGCATCCGATTCTTTCAGCCAATTCCGATTATTTCACCCGATAGAGCTGGGATCGCTTCCGGTGTTGAAAGAGTGTTTTGATGCTCACCAATCCGCCCGGCAAGAACACGACCAATGCGACAATTAAAGCGCCATACACCACTTGTTGCCAGTTTTGAAATTGATTGAGCCATTCGCGGGCGACAATCAAGATGACCGCTCCCGCGATCGAGCCATAGATGTTGCCCATGCCGCCAATGACCACAATCGTCAGCATGAAGAACATTTCATTCATTTGGAACGTATCCGGACTCACATAGGAAAGCATATGGGCATACAGGACACCGGCCACACCGGCATACATACCGGAAAGCGCAAAGGCCAGGATCTGCTGTTTCGCGATATTGATGCCTAACGCCTGAGAGGCAATATGATCCTCGCGAACGGCGCGAAAGCTGCGTCCAATCGAATGTGTCGTGATGATTTTGGCCAGCAGGAACAACAGGACCGTAAACGTCAAAACCAGATAATAGTAGAGATATTCCGAATCCAGCGCGACGCCAAACACATGGGGTTTGGGTATGCCGGTGATGCCGGTCGGTCCACCCGTTAATCCGTTCAGATTGACAAGCATATCATTGATCGCGATCGCCAATCCCAATGTCGCAATCGCCAGGTAATGGGACCGGACTTTGAGGGAGGGCAACCCAATGAGGATGCCGCATGCGGTACTGAAAACAATCGATATTGGCAATGCTTCCCAAAACGTAAAATGAAACCGTGTGGTCAGGATGGCGGATGTATACGCCCCGACCGCATAAAACGCCGCATGGGCCAAATTCATCTGGCCGCAATATCCCATGGTCAAATCCAATCCGATGGCAAGAATCATATAGAGTACAACAAGGTCCAAAATATGCACTTGATAGTTGTTCAAAGCGATGGGCAGAATCAGAAAGAGCGCAACCGCCATGCTGATCCACCATCGGCTGTTTCTCCATGTCCGCTTCGCGGCGGACCGGCTGGCAGATCCCTCCGACACCGGTGCGAACCCTTCCAAAGGAGTGGAGGGCGCCTGCTCCGGCTGCAATTCCTGGCCTGCCAGATCCCGGTTTGTCATATCCTGGCTTGTCATAGTTTATCCACCACCCTTTCCCCTACGATGCCCGATGGTTTGAAAATCAGCACCACAACGAAGATCACAAACGCAATCACTTCACTCCAGGCGGATACTTGTGTCGCGACCAGTTGTTCGAGGATGCCGAACACCAGTCCGCCCACAATGGCGCCAGGCATACTGCCGAAGCCGCCCAATATGGCAGCCGCAAATCCATTGATGCCGACCGATGTGCTCATATCCGGACTGACATAGAAGACCGGTCCAACCAGCATGCCCGCACAGGCGGCCAAAGCCGAGCCAATGGCCAAGGTGAGCCCGTTCATCAAGCCGACATTCATGCCTAATGCCAACGACATGTCTCGTTCCTGGGCGGATGCGCGCATCGCCAACCCAATCTTCGTTCGATTCAAAAAGAGCTGCAATGCGATCACGATCAAGGCCGCCACCCCAACGATCACCAGTGTATAGGGAGCAATGGAGATCCCCTTGACCATCCAGGGCGTATTGTTGATGGGGAAGGGGACGGCAATCCCGTCCGGTCCCCAAATAATAATCGATAGATTCTGCAGCACGATTCCGATCCCGAGCGTCCCCAACATCATGTAAATCAGATCCATTTTCTCAAGCGGCCGCAGAATTTTTTGCACAATCATGCCGAGACCGGCCGTCAAAAGGAGCGCCAATGCGAATGCGAGGACAAAGTTGGTATGCATGGAGACATAGAAGACCGTCCCGATATACGCCCCGACCATGAAGATATTGCCATGCGCAAAGTTTACCAGTCCCATCGACCGATAGACCATGGAATACCCCAAGGCAACGAGGGCGTAAATGCTTCCCATGCCAATGCCGCCAATCAAACTTTGTAGCAAGATCGTCACATGTGGATTCATACGTCGATAATCCTCTCATTTATTGTAGTGGTTCTGGTTGGCCGTTTTTAATACTTCCCATTTGTGTTTTGTCAAGACCTTCTCCCTGAGCGTTGAACTTGAAATCTCCCGTCAAGCCATGGTAGTTCAATTTTAGCAATTCGTCGCGAATATGTGTGCCATCAATGTTTGGATATGCTTTATCAATGGCCTCAAGCAGCATCTTCGCGCCATCATACGCTTTCGCCACATGGGAATCGGCTACCTGTCCGAATTTTTTCTTATATGCAGCGGCAAACGCTTTTGTTTCGGCATTCGCATCATTTGTGACATATGTCGTCGAGAAAATCGTTCCATCTGCCACAGATTTTCCTGCTGTATTCACATAAATCTGCGTCGCCGCGCCTGCACCGGCAACAATCTTGGCATTAATCCCCAAAGCTCTCGCCTGTTTGGCAATCAGCCCCATCTGAATCTCTTCTGTTCCAATAAACAACACCTGGGGATTTGCCGCTTTAATCGTTGTCAACTGTGCACTGAAGTCTTTTGCGTCAGGCGTTATAATCTGATCGGAAACGGGCGTAATGTTATGAGCCTTCAATGCGCTTACAAAGGCATCATGCTCACCTTTTCCGAAGGCGCCTGAATTGGTAATAACGGCGATGTTTTTAAGTCCCATCTTGTTCACAACATAATCTGCCAAGGTTTTATCGAAAATTTGGCTGCTTGCCGTATCCCGAAAGACAAACTGACTTCCTTTCTTGGTGATATTCGGATCCTGCCCGGAAGTAATTTGAGGGATTTTCGCCTGATTAAAAATGTCCAGAGTAGCCAACGTCGTTGTGCTCTCTGGTGTGGCAAATGCAGCAACCACCTTGTCGTTCACTAACTTATTGGCATCATTGACCGCGACAGACGGGTTGCCTTGATCGTCGATTTTATCGATCACAACCTTCTTCCCGTGAATGCCTCCCTTCGCATTCACTTCGTCCACTGCCATTTGCAACCCCTGGCTATCCCATGTACCCAACGATGCCAGATTTCCACTCATTGCGCCGATTTCTCCAATTTTGATCGTGCCGCCACTCGAAGATCCGGAGGAACCGGATGTGCCGGAATTGTTGGAAGACGATCCACAACCGGTTATGGCTGCAGCCAATGTTGCGCTTAAACAGATTCCGGCCAATAATTTTCCCTTTTGAAGATATGCTTTCTTTTGATTGTTGATTTTCATCTTATAAATCCCCCTCTTAAACGAATGTTTCAATACATGTTTGATGATTCATATTTTGTTTCTTTACGTTCCGATCTGCTATCTTAATTATCCCCCCTAAAAACCGTTTACCTTTTCACTATCGATCAATCTAGCAACCGTTCAAATTTATTAAATCGCTTTCATTTGATCGATTTAAAAAGCGTTTTTTTTGATATCTAAAAATAATTAAAAACCTTCTTCAACCTCATATTCCACTGTACGGAATATGATTACTCTCATTGGAACTTGTTAAAATAATTTTACATTATGGTTTTATAATTTGCAATAGTCTATAAAAAATAACAATTCTGATTTCAACGCCGTATTTCATATATACCTTTATAGCGTCTGCTATTTCAACCGCTTAAAAGGTTGTGTTTCACGAAAAATTCGAGGTTGGTTAAAGGGATTGAAACACTGCGCATCATTTAGAAACGGACAGGCACTTTGCAATCACACGCCTGTCCTTTTGTCCTTTTCAGGCGACCTGTTTAGATTCCATTGTGGCAGTAGGTTCTTCAATCGGTTCCAAATCAGTAAGCAGGAACACATACCCCAGAATTCCAATGATTATCATAACTCCTGCCAAAAGGAATGCGTACATGAAAGATCCTGTTGCTTGTACAATAAATCCCGTAATGATTGGAGCCACAATTGCCATGGCATTGTTTCCAAAGGCTAAAATGCCCAATAAAGTGCCCACAGTTCCCTTTGGGGCAATAAATGTCGGGATACTATAGGCAATCGCCGAAGTAACCACAAGGCCGCCAAGCGCCATTGAAATCCAAAATACTGCAATACCCGGGCTATTTGTATACGCCGCACCTATGACTGACAAACCAAAGAGCATCCCGATCACTAAAGTTGTTTTGCGTACGCGCGTTGAATCGCAACCCTTGTTGACAAGTCGGTCTACGAGCCAACCGCCAAAGAAAAGTTCTGTGATTGTACCCACAAGCCATGGGATCGCCGAGTACCATCCAGATGACAATACCGACATATGCATCTGTGTTTCGAGGAATCCTGGAAGCCAAGTCAGGAAGAGAAACCAGGAATATCCATATGCTGCAAATCCAATGAATACGCCCCATACCTTGCGTTTTGTCAACAGGTAACGCATATTTTCCATTACACTGCCAGATGCTTCATCTGCACTCTGTGAACCGCCTTCGAGGATGTATTGATACTCTTCTTTTGTCAATCGTTTATCTTCTTGTGGATCACGGTACCACAACCAAAATGCAATGGCGTATAGAAGACTGAGAATTGCAGTTGCATAAAAGCCACCGCGCCATCCCCATTGGGTAACTATCCAGGCTATCAATGGCGCACCAATTACATTGGAAAATTTCGACTGCGCATCATAGGCAGATATGGCCATTCCCCGTTCTTTGCGCGGAAACCAATGACTCATTGCCTTTGCAGCCCCTGGGAAATATGGTGCTTCTCCGACACCCAATAAGACTCTCGATACTATAATTAATCCCCATCCATTCGCTACTGCAGTCAACATGCAGGCGATCGTCCATATGATCGTTCCTACCCGCGTTATCCATTTGACCCCTATCTTATCCAGCAAGCTGCCTACAGGAATCTGAAGAATAGCGTATGACCATGCAAACGCAGATAAAAAAATCCCCATCTGAATCGCGTTCAAATGAAATTCCTGTGCGATTGGCTTCATTCCCACAGAAATATTCGTACGATCAAAATAGTTGACGATGACGCCAATAGCAATTAAGATTGCCATCGACCACCGATGTTTTTTCATGTAATTTCACCTTCCCCGAAAATTTTACTTTCATTCATTCGTACACATTGTACAAATCTTTAGATATTCTTTGGTTTTTTGCTTTTAGTGCGTGTTCAAAAAGTGGTTAAGTAAGACACAAGGAGTGCGAAGCCGAAGCACGAAAAGGCGACGGAATGTACGTGTTTGGTACATGAGTAAGCCTTTTTGGGATTCGGCAAAGCAATCCGCCGTGGAGTTTTGACTACTTTTTGAACATCCTCTTTTATTATTTAAATATTATGGCAATTAATTATACCACTAGTGGCAAACGTCCCATTGCAATGTCCTCCAAGAAATTCTGCTTAATCTTTTGGCAAATTCGCTTAAAGACGTACAAATTCGTCTGTACTGACATGGGATTTTTTCTCATTGGGCGAGTAAATATCTAAGATATTCCAGTGTCCGGATGTCGGAACCGGCTCATTTAACATCGCGACATCAATCACGAACGGCTTGTTGGATGCGATCGCCCGCTGCAGCGCAGGTTTAAATTCCTCGGCCGACTGGATTTTGACTCCGTCCACCCCATACGCTTTGGCGATGCTGGCGTAATCGGGGGAATAGGATTGCCCCTCTTTCTTGAATACGGTTCCATATGTGGTATCGTAATGGGCTTTTTCCAGGCCTGCAATCGTGCCGAATGCGGAGTTGTTCATGATCACCCAGATCACCGGTATGTTTTCTTCCACAGCGGTTGCCAACACGGCAGGATTTTGTCCGAACCCGCCGTCGCCCACGAGGGAAACGACCACTTTCTCCGGTTGGGCAATTTTCGCTCCCAATGCGGCCGGCGCTCCAAATCCCATCGTGCAATATCCGCCGGGTGTCAAGATCGTACCCGCTTCATAGATCGGGAATTGTTGTCCGACTCCGTTTTTATTCCAGCCCACGTCTGTGGTGATATACGCATCCCGCGGCAATACTTCGCGCACCTCTTGCAAAATCCGTTCCGGCCGCATGGGGAAGGAAGGATTTTCAATATGCACATGATTCTTGGCTGTAAATTCTTTTTTATAGGAAGCAATTTCTTGTTTTAATGCTTCCTTTTGCATGCCTTGCGGCACCATCGCTTTGGCGACGCGATTCAAAACCGTCAAGGCCTGTTTCAAATCTGCCACCGCTCCGATTTCCACAGGGAAGTTGCGGCCGATTTCGTTCGCATCGATATCGATATGAATCAACTTCGTCGGCGGGAAATGGAAGGTGTACTCCGGTTCCCATGAGCTGCAATCCGCTTCCGCAAACCGCGTGCCGAGCGCCAGAATATAATCCGCCTGCCGGCACTTGTCGTTGACAAACTGTGTGCCCCAGAATCCGGTCATGCCCAATGCAAACGGATGATCATCCGCTACGGCGCCTTTGCCCATCACCGAATACGCCACAGGAATGCCAAGATGCCCGACAAACTCCCGCAGCTCTTCCGCCGCGTTTGCCAGCATGACGCCGCCGCCCGCATAGATGAGCGGATATTTGGCATTGGAGAGTCTTTCAATGATTTGTTTGGCGGTTTCCTCATCGATCGATGGTTTCTGAATCGTTTTCGTATGATGCTTCAACCGTTCAAACAGCGCCACATCCACTTCTTTGGAAAAGATGTCCATGGGCACATCGACGAGCACCGGACCGGGTCTTCCGCTTTCCGCCAATTGGAACGCCTTTTCGAGAATCTCAGGAAACAGATCCGGACGATCCACGCGCCACGCCCGCTTGACGAAAGGACGATAGATTTCGTATTGGGATGCATCCGCATGCAGATTGACTTCCTGGTGTGGATGTTTGCCGTAATAGTGGCTGGGGACATCGCCTGCGATCACGACCATGGGAATGGAATCCAAGGCCGCATTGGCAACGCCTGTGGCCGCATTGGTCAAACCAGGGCCCAAGTGACTCAAAACGACAGCCGTTTGTTTTTTCGCCCGGGCATACCCGTCGGCCGCATGTGCGGCGATTTGTTCGTGGCGCGTATTGATAAACTGGATGGAGCTTTTCTCCAAAGCAGCCAATACCGCAATATTCGTATGGCCGCAAAGCCCAAAGATGTGTTCAACGCCCCGATCTTCCAGATACTTCACCAGTTGATGCGAGATTAAATCTTTCATTGGCCAGGAGCCTCCTTAAAATTCAAAATGATCTTCCCAAAATCTCCAGATAGAGCGGTTTCATACGCCTTTTGATATTCTGTAAACGGCATAATCTTGGAAACGATAGGCGCTACATTAAATTCGCTATTACGCAAGTATTCAATGGTCTGCAAATAATCAGACGGGAAATTGTAAATGATCGTTCCATATAATGTGATTTCACTTCTGACAACATGTACAACAGGCAAATTCGCTTCCTGTGTAATGCCGATTAAAATCATGGCGCCGCCAGGGCTCACGAGCTGCATGCCTTGTTCAATCGATGCCTTTGTACCCGCCGCTTCGACTACGACATCAAATGTTTGATCCTTTATTTCTTGCGGGTGGATTGCTCGTATATCCCCGAGGCTTCTCACCAATTCAAGCTTCAATGGATTAATGTCGATTGCTGTTACACGAGCGCCCAAATAATTCGCCAATGCAACGGCCAGCATCCCCTCGTTACCGCAGCCGACGACAGCGACTGTAGTATCTTTCGTGATGCTAACCTTTTTCAAAGCATGTACGACAACGGCAAAAGGTTCAATTAACACCGCTTTTTCATCAGGCAAATCGTCGGGAACCGGCAGGACATATTTGGATGAAATCACAAATTCCTGGGAAAATCCGCCGTTTGCATTGACGCCAATCGATTGCTTATGACGGCAAATATTCGTTCTCCCTTTTAAGCACAAATCACACTCGCCGCAAAACGTATTCGGGAGAACTACAACCCTTGTTCCGATTCTATAGTTGGCGCTTTCCCCTGTCTCAATAATCGTGCCCAACAATTCATGGCCCGGTCGGAGCGGATAGGATGCATACGGAATCTTGCCCCGAAAAACGCTTAAGTCCGATCCGCATATCCCTCCATAGATTAATTGAATCTTGACTTCATCGCCTGTAGGAGCAGGCAGAGATTCTACCTCTCTTAATTCCATGTCATTTGGATTGTTCAAATATAATTCCAACATCTTAATTCCCACCCATCGATCGTTGCACAATAGTCAAAACTGTCTTTAAATCTTCAATCGGGATTTGTCCCGGCGCAGAACTATTTTCACCGACTGCGAATGTAACCGCGGAACCAAATGCCCCGCCAAACATTCGGGTCAAAGAACCATATCCGCCCATCGACATCGTTATGACCGGAATGTTTAATTTGCTTTTGGCTGTTAGCGTCCCATGTAAAAGAGTGAGGACATCTTCCAGGCTGTTCGGCATGACAGCCACTTTCCCGATATCCGCACCTGCGCGCTCAGCATCTGTCAATTTTTGAACGATAACATCCGAGCTCGGAGTCGATTGAAAGTTATGATAGGATGCAACCATCTGTATACCGTTTTCAAGTGATTTTTTGCGCAGATATTGAAAATGCTCCGGGTTGTTGCTTAATTCAAAATCAATCAAATCTACCGTTTGACTCGCGCAAACAGTTGTATATAATTCAACTACTTCATCTTCTGATAGAGAAATAGGTTGTCCACCCTCTTTGTGTGAGCGTCGCGTAAAAAGAATCGGAGTGTTTCCCGCAATTTCCTTAATTCGTTTCGCTGCGTCCATCACTTCATTGACGTTCGCAATCCCATCAAAAAAATCCACACGCCATTCAATGAGATCCGGTTGCTTAGGAATCACTTTTGTCAATTCTCCTACCAAGGCGTCCTGATCTTTTCCAATTAACGGCGTACAAATCATCGGTTGTTTGCCATCTGTCACTATATCTCACCTCAATACGTTTTGTGGACCGGATTTTTTCTTATACGCATATTCGAACACCTATTTTTCCAAATGGCGAATAGAAGGGCCGGAATATCTGACCAAATCTTCGCGATTCGGGCATGGACCTTTTATTAAAACACCGTTTTGCAATTCCTCGAATGCATGTGCGACAATTCCCATCCCCCGTGATAAAGCAAAGATTCCTTTGGCAGCTTCTGCGGGAATTGCCAATTCGCATTGAATCGCTGCCGAGACGCCATCCACATTCATTGTTATTTTTTTCTTCTTGCGCTCTTCCAAGAGGGTTCGATATGCTTCCGCCATTTTTAAATATTGACCGGAAATCTCTCCCTCGTCAATCAAAGCTTGTGCAAGCTGATACAGTCTGCGCACGCGCGGATCATCATCGTGCAGTTGGTGGCCAAATCCCGGCAACTTTTCTTTTTCTTTTTCCAGTCTGTTCAATTGCTCATTGACTACGTCAGAAAGGCTTTGCTGCAGATCATCCTCGAGAATGGAATTTGTCAAATAGAATAATTTCATTGCTTTCTCGGCAGCCCCGCCGTGGACATCACCTAAAACGTTAATACCTGTAGCTACACAGGAATTAAAAGAAATACCGCAAGTTGCCGCCATTCTTGCCGCTGCAATGGAAGGCGCCCGCGGACCATGATCGGCGCCAGCGACAAGCACGCATTCCAATAAACGCGCTTTCTTTTCACTCAATACTTCTCCACATAAAAGCAGATACAGCATTTGACTGTACGAAATAGTTCCTATCAACTCTTCAATGGGAAATCCCCGCAAGACGATGCTGTTTTTTTTGATATCGCTGATCGCAGTATCCCACCAAACTGCCCCATTGGAATATGCATCGAGCGCACTTCTATTTTTCATTTGCGGCCTTCCTTTCCATGTAACCGTTATGTTCAGATATGCCGGAAGCACACTGTTTCAAACTCACTTTAATACGTTCCATCACGTCAGGAGTAAATCGCTGAGTAGGACCAGACACCGAAATACAAGCGCTTACTTCACCATCAACGCCAAAAATCGGGGCAGCAATCGCAGATAAACCAACTTCCCTTTCATCTTGACTTGATGCGTACCCTTCTTCTATTATTGCACTTAGTTCACTTTGCAACTTCTGCAGTCGTTGTTCTGAATCAACATAACGAAAGATTTGCTTTTGAAATTCCCGATCCTGATAAGCCAAAAGCACTTTGCCGCCGGCACCTGCCCACAACGGAAGCCGTTCGCCAATTTTAACTAGGTGGCGCAGAGATTGAACGCTTTCACACTGGTCGACACAAACGCGAAATTCATTTTCCAATAGATATAGATTCACTGTTTCCGTTGTTTCATCTCTTAATTTTTTCATAAACGGATGGGAAATTTCTCGGATTTGAATTGACTTTCCAGCAATGTATCCTAAATAATATAAACGACTTCCAAGTTTATATTTTAGGGTCTCCTGGTTTTTCTTAATCAATCCGTTTTGCTCCAACGTTCCTAGCAGTCTTGTTGTCGTTGACTTGGCTAACGATATCTTATTGGCAATTTCCGTTAGCGTTAATTCTGTTTCTTGCAAAGAAAAGCAGTTCAGAATATCTAACGCACGTTGTACTGTCCGTAGAGAATCGCTATCCTTACTTTTTTTAAGCATTTCAACTTCGCCCATATTTCATCCACCCTAATTCATTTGTATTCCATCAGTCGGAATTGAATTACATGCAACGGAATCTATTGAGAATATTCTACACAACAATTTATCAAAATGCAATAGTTATATAAGAAGAGAATTGTCGAAACATTCATTCGATATTCTCTCAATCACTTGTTGTCATTAGTTTTTCAATTCATTTCAAAGATTATGTAAATCAAGTTTCTGAATAAATAAAGATCTGCATTTTTTTGGGCTGCCTTGTTTGAAAATTTCAAATTTTATTTCACCACTTTTTCAAGGAAATTTGGTACATTAAAATGTATACAAGAATATCGTATTTTGAAAAATTGGAGAGAGTGATTGCAAGATGAATTCTGTTATACCACTTAGAGAAAGAAATATCGCTTTTATCGGGTTTATGGGTGTAGGAAAAACGACTATCGGCGAACTTGTTGCGAACAAACTCGTCCGGGATTTTATTGACATAGACAAAGAAATCGAAAACGAATATCAAATGCCGACATCAGAAATATTTAAAACAATTGGAGAAAAAGCTTTTCGTAAAAAAGAAAGAGATTATGTTGAAAAATTTTGCCAAAAAAGATTGCAGGTTATTTCTTTGGGTGGAGGTGCCTTTTTACAAGAGGAAATTCGAAACATTTGTTTGTCCACATGCATTATTTTCTTCCTCGATATATCTTGGGAGCGTTGGAAAGAACGGCTAAACTTAATCATTGACAGCCGACCGGTACTACAGGGACGCAATCTTGAAGAAATCGAAGAGCTTTTTCACAAAAGGCGCGAAATATACTCCATTCATAATTCAAAATTTACTACGGACAATTTAGATGCCGAGGAGATCGCCGATTATATTACAGATTCATTAAAATTGGCCTGGGAGCTTTATGAACCACAGGTCGATTAAAAAATCCTCTTTTGGATGACAAGCAACACATTCAAACAAGTTGGCAAGAATATTTGGATATAAGATAAAAAGGTCATAGAGAAAAATATGTATCTCTACGACCTTTTCAAAAATTTTTCTATACTTATACGACTTTAAATCGCTCCGTCAGCATTTTCAACTCTTCCGCCATCTTCGATAAATGATCCGAGGAAGCAGTAATTTCTTCCATCGAAGCCAATTGTTCTTGGGATGCTGCTGATACCGTCTGAACTCCATTTGCGCCAGTTTCAGCTAATTCACTAATGGCAACGATTTTATGTACCACGCCTTCTGTCGATGTAGTAATCATTTCAACCGCCGTTGTTATTTCCTCGACTTGTGCGGTTACATGACCGATTGCTTCCTGAATTTCACGAAAGGAAGTTTCGGCTTCATTGACTACCGCTATTCCTCCTGTTACTGCATGTATGCTTTCATCCATCGCCTGGATTGCGTTTGTTGACTCTGCTTGTATCTTTTTTATAAAATCGCTGATCTGTCCTGCAGAATGCGCCGATTGCTCTGCAAGTTTTCGCACTTCATCTGCGACAACGGCAAAACCGCGTCCCTGCTCCCCCGCACGAGCAGCCTCAATCGCCGCATTGAGCGCCAACAAATTGGTTTGACTTGCGATGCCCGTGATAACTTCTACAATTTTATCAATCTGTTGCGTGTATTCGCCTAATGTTCTGACGACTTCTGCTGTTTCTCCAACCTTTTTGTTTATAGCATTCATCTGATTATTGGCAGTCTGAATCGCCCGATTTCCTTTTTGCGTCACTTCACTTGCATGATTCGCTGACGATGTGACATTTTGCGCATTTTCCGATATATGAACAACATTCCCATACATCTGCGTTATAATGATGGATCCCTCGTTGGAATGACTCGCTTGTTGATCCGAACCGGCGGCAAGCTCCTGCATGGTTGTGGCAATATGCTCCGTCGCACGGCTTGTCTGCTCAGCGCTTGCAGTTAACTCCTCCGATGAAGAAGCCAATTGTCCCGCCGCTTCGTCGACTTGCGCAAGAACAAGCCGCAATGATTCAATCATTTGGTTAAAACGATGTGCGAGTCTTCCAATCTCATCTTGCCGTTTGACTGGAATGATTTCCGTAAGATCGCCTTCCGTTACTTTTTCACAAATACGAACGATTTGTTTTATCGCTTTGCTTGTAGAATTCGTGATGAAATACACAAGCAGAATAGCCAAAACCATAAACAAAAGTGTAACAACGATTGTGTTATATAAAATGGATTTCGCTGCATCCGAAAATTCATTTTCAAACATCGTCCCAGCTATTTTCCACCCCGTCAAAGAGTTTGTGACAAATACCTCTTCCTTTGGCTGACCGTTAAAACGATACAAGTAGGTTCCAGAAGGGGATTGAAAGGTTGCTTTTGCCCAATCCGTATGAATGGGTTCCCCTGGTTTGTAAGTGGGATTGACGATTGAATTGCTGTTTTTATCGAGAATATAGATATACCCGGTTGTTCCTATTTTCACCTTATTCGTCATGTGATCGATGGTATTTAAATTTACGTTGATTGCGACTACTCCGTGTCCGTCCTCCGTAACTTTTGCAATCGTAACGACCATATTCCCAGTTGCTTGTGATTTATATGGGCTTGTAATAATTACATTGCCTTTGTTTTGCATCGCTTGTTGATACCAAGGGCGTTTTCGCGGATCATAATCCGGTGGATTTTTTTTATCCGCCGGAGAACCTATAAACAGACCGGTATCTGTTCCAATATACGTAAGTTCGATCTCGGAATGCGCATTTTGATACAAATCCAATTGTTTGCGAACAGCCGGATCTTGTCCTACATTGGTTCCATTCATTGAGGTAATAGGAGATGCAGCTAATTCCTTGGCCAGAATATCTACATCCTGCATTTTCGCTTTCATATACTCTGTAATGGAATCATTGAGAATTTGTACATTTTCTGATGCTGATTTCAGCATCTGATCCTTCACGTCATGTTTTGCGGACTGATAGGAAAATGCACCAATCGCTATACATGGTATTACAAGAATCATGGATAGCAGAATCATCAAACGCAATTTGAAACTCTGTTTAATAAAATTCACTTGCACACCCCATTTTTTAAAAATTTAGTAATCTTTCTACTAAGTGACAAAACTTATTTTAACAGGGATGCTACAAAATGAATATTAGTTTTTAACGTCTGTCCTAGACAGCTACACGCTTTTCTGCCTCTGGATTTCTTCATCATAAAGACATATGGATAACGCGGATCAATACACGAATACTAAGAAAGATACGCTTCTGGTTTCTCGGCCATAAAACGAATGGAGAAAGCGTATCAGCTGTTACGCAGCATGATTCGAAATCTGCATGGTCAAGGAGGGTTTGATTCAAATGGAAAACAAGGACATCGATTTATCAGGGATTGATAGTGCCGATCAAGCATCCGCACAGGCAGGAATGGCAAATAAGGTGAAAATGGAAGAGCTGGCGGAATTGGCGGCGCGATTGGGACACTCATCTCCGCGCTCCCAACAAAGCAATTCCTTTTCGTCTGCAGCAGACGGGTTGGGCTACGAGTTTGATGATGTGTCAGATGTATATTATTAATGCTGCAGTAGTACCTAATAATCAAAATCACCCTTAATCGAAAACATGAAATCCTCTGCAACGCATGCAAAAAGCACCTCCAACCACATTCACGTGTGGCAAGGAGGTGCTTTGAACATTTCAACACTTCAAGTTTTCTTTCTTTCGGACACTACCTCCAGAAACGCCTTTGTAAATTTCAATCCCTCTTGAACCATTGGGTCCTTCAGAAGTTTCATGACAGAAAAAATTGACATGGTGGATGAATCAGCATTTGCGCGAATCTTTGCTTCTTCTACCAAGGAAATTCCTTCTTTGATTTTGGTTTGCATCGGTTCCGTCATGCTTTGAACACCTTTGAACATAAATTCCATTGTCTTTTTATCGGATAAAACCGTTTGTGCAAGATCCATCAGTTCTTCCATTACTGTCAGATATTCTGCAATCTTCGGCAATTTGTTAATGAATGTCGCGATTGCTTCCAATGTTTCATTTCCTATCGTAATTTCCGGCAATTGTGATGTACCGAGTGAACTGAATTCCGTCACAAGATCTGTGATTGAAGTCCGATATTTTGTGATTTCCTGAAAAACACCCACTGTTTTTTCCATAGCAGAATACTGTTCCATAAATTTTGGAAGCTTTTCGAGTGCGGTCTGCAACGCATGACTGATTTCATCATTTTCCAATAATCGGAGCAATTCTTCCCGATTTGTTGTTGCAGCTATATTTGACATTCAGAACACCTGCTTTCTGGACCTCCATCCCGCTGTATCCGGTTTTTTGTGCGATCGTCACTCTTTTGACTGTTGCCATTCATTTGTATATTCTTCTAAAACCCGCTTCAACTCATGACCAATTTGCGCATATGCGTCATCATCCAAATTGGCGAGAGAAACGCGGATCGACCAGGTAGGGCCGTGAAATCCTTCGCCATTTAATAATACAATCGAAGATTTCTCAGCCAAACGGAACAAAATGTCTACCGGTTCGTAGTTTTTTTGTAAGAAATCAGTAAATTCTTTGCCATAATTCTGTTTTGCCCACTCTTCCAAATCGAATTCCGTATAGTAATCGGCATCATACGGAAGGTTGGGCTTTGGCAATCCAAGGCCTTCATAAAGAAGCCGCATGCGACGATGGCAAATTTCCTTTGTCAATGTTTTATATTGATTCTCCTCATCAAGCAGCGCAAATGCGCAAAACAAGGCCATCTGCACCTGCTGTGGCGTCGACAAGCCGGCTGTATGATTGAGAGCCACTTGTCGGCTGTCTGCCACCATCCGGTCGATAAACCGCAATTCATCCGGGTGCTGTGTAAGGGATTCATATCTTTGCCGCAAAATTTGAATTTTGTCATCGGGCAATTGCTTCAACAAATGGTCAAACACGTTATGTTGATGAACGGCAATCGTTCCTAAACGCCAGCCCGTGACGCCGAAATATTTGGAAAACGAGTATACACCGACCGTATTATAGGGGAGATCTGCCAAAAGTGAGCGATAATCATCAACAAATGTGCTATATACATCATCCGATATAATCATAAGATCGGGATTGCAGTATTTTACAATGTCAATCAGTTGCCGAACAGATTCCGGTGCCATGGCGACAGATGGCGGATTACTGGGATTTACCAGAAAAAGTGCTTTAATCGACGGATCGGAAAGTTTTTCGATCTCCGAATGCGGATACTGCCACGTATGCATGCCAGTTTCATCGACTCCAGTTGCCTTGATTTCGACAACATCGAAATTGTAGCGATGGAGATGAGGAATTTCCAGATATGGCGGAAAGACCGGAACCATTATGGCAACTTTGTCTCCCCGATTCAGCAGGTAATTCTCCAGCAATGTATCGAAAATGTAACACATCGCTGCCGTTGCACCTTCGACGGCAAATATGTCAAAAGGACCGCAGCCGGGGTCATTGCCGCAAAGTTCCTGAATCAAGAAATCATGAACGACTTTTTCAATGCGGACAAGCATACGATCCGGCTCTGGATAGTTATCGCCGATAATTCCATCCACCAATTCATATATCCATTCATCTGCCCGGAATCCTTGACTCTTGACTCCATATTTGGTGATATCCTTGAGAAGTTTCACGCCAGGAATGTCGGGATTAGCCTTGACAAACGCATCAAATCGCTCGGCCATCCCTTTTCTGCCTGGTTTGCCGGCAAGATCCCGCTCATTCCAGACACGGCGGCTTTCTTGCACGGCAAACTGCCCCAGTGCAAAAAAAGCCTCTCTCGGTGTTGCCGCGATCCAATTCGGATTTCCCCGACCGGCATCCAGCAAGATCCGCGTGCTTTTTTTCTCCTTGCCTTTCGCCAGGCTGATCAACTTATTTTTAAACTCGAACGGGCTGATTTGTTCGTATGAACGTTGCATGTTTCGCCGTTGCATCAGATCGGGACTCATACCTTATACAACTCCTTTTACGGCATAGACGGACATCATATTACAAAAAAGTCCGCAGAACAGTCATACTAAGCTTCTAAGCTGTTTCTCAGTATTCGCCCGAAGTGTAAAAGATATGCAACCGGTTTGATGATTCATGATTCCCCGGAAAATCTATAAAAGAACGCGGACAACTGTGACAAATTCCACAAGGGGAATGCTTCATTTCGGGTATGCTTTTAGAGAAGAGATCGGAGAAACTAATTATGATATCTCGATACCAAAAGTAAAGAGGGATAAACTATGACGGATGACCGCAAAGAACGTTTAGGTGAGATTTTGGGTCAGATTTTGACACCTATTCAGGAACAGATACATCGATTGGAGCAAAAACTTGATTCGATTGAATCTTTGCGACAACAATTGAACAAAATGGAAGCAGTACAAGAACAACAATTGAAACTGTTGCAGCAAATCAACCAACGATTGCAGGAACAAAGCAAATAATCAAGCCAGTTCAAGCGATTGTAGAAGGAAAGTATGAATATACACATCAAAAAAAACAAAAGAGGCGAATCCAATGAAAACATTTGCGTTTCAATTCTCCGATTCATTTATCAAACCGTTATTGGATAACGGATATTCAAAAGTAGTTCAGTTCTCCTTTCCAAAAGGGAAAGTTTTGGAAAAGCATAAAACGTCAAGCGATATTCTGGTCTTTGTCCCGCAAGGAAACATTCGTTTTCAAGCTGTCGAAGAAGCTGTGTTAAAAAGCGGAGAAATGATCAGCCTGGAGAAGAATATTGAACATTCCATCACGGCATTGGAAGACAGCATTGTCGTGCTGGTGCTGACGCCAAGCCCGAGCGCCCACTCCATCCTGAAACCGCAAACGGCAAAACCGCCAACACATGAAAGAATGTCTACAGAACATGTGAAAAAAGCGGTATCGCCGCAATTGTGGTCATTTGTCGAGGAACATGCGGAACTTTTGCAAATATTAGACAAAGCGGCAGAAGGCTACGAAGCAGACACATATGCATTGGTGGATCGCATGGTCGAAGAAGAATTAAACAAACATTTCCGCTATGAAGAGGAATATCTCTTTCCCGCTCTCGGAAAATATATCGGTACAACTGCCGGTCCGATCGCTGTCATGCTGGCAGAGCATAAAATCATCCGGGATAACCATCAGCAATTGCAAAAGAAACTGCAGCAATTGCAAAATGGGCAAGGTGATGAAACAGATGTTGTACAGGCATATTCCGCGTTGGAAGGTGTCCTTCGACCACACATCATCAAAGAAGACAATGTACTGTTCCCGATGGCGAGCGGTGTGATGTCGGAAGAGGATAAAGACAACGTGGCCCGTTTGGTCAATGAAGAAAAAGGCGAATAGTTTGAAAAACAAAGTAAGAAAAACAAAGAGACCCGTACCACGTTGCCGTGAATACGGGTTGTTTTTTGTACATTAGCCCTCATCTCTGACCCGATTTAAAAACAATTTGGGTGTGAGCATGAGATAACTCAACATCAAAACAAGTATAACGATAGACAATATCAGATTTTCATACACGTTCTGCCGATTTACGATAATAAAACGCACAGTTGCCGTTATTCCAATATAAATCAAATATCGCAAGGGAAAATGATAATGTTCTTTGAAATATTTTACAATCATTGAAATAAACCCAAAGTACAGGAAAAACACCAAGACTCGTTCCAGCACATCATGTTCAACATCTCCCGGGTTAAACGCTTCCTTCAGAATGTAGAACAGTTCATTCAAAAGAAAATAACATAAGATGATCCCCAAACCGATCAACGATGCATTTAGCAATTTTTGAAAAAAATTTGCAAACATCTGGATCCGCCACACGCTTGTACTCTCCAATCGTATCATCATAGTTGAATCGCGTTTCCCATCACGACATGCATCACGGCATGTTCAAAAATAAACTTGTGTTTCTTACAAGCGAATTTTTGTTTCCAACCCTTCCCCCAGTCCTTTCAAAAGATGCAATCCAAAGGCAATGGCACGATTGATATCAGGGTCGCGCAAATATTTCCAGAAATCAAACATCCCCATTTTCTTATCATCATCCACATGCTCGCCTGCTCGTTCAAGCCCGCGCGCCAAACCCTGAACCACCTTTTTTGTCGTCGCGGGATCAATTTGTCCAAGGCCATCGGCTGCCCCCAGCAAATGATTCAATATGTTTGTCACATTCGGCTTTGACAATTGCCCGACGGCGATCTTTGCAATCGTTTCTTTCGCTTCCAAAAGTGCGGTTGCCGCTTCCAACAATCCGCTTTTATGCAATTCATGCAGCAAATGAATCGTTTCTTGCATAGCTTTCCCATGTTCGGCGATATCGGAAATTACTTGTTCCAATGATTCCTGTTGCAATTCCTGTTCGTCAGGAAGATGTTTTCGAATTAGCGTGATTGGTTGAGCCATTCTTTCACACCTCCTTCAAAATTCTTGTCCACCAGCGGCCGATAGTCTTTCCGCACCCATTTCCGATAGACTTCAACACCGGCTTGTGGATGTCGCTTGGCATACCGAGGGTTGATTCTCGGCAGCGGGTTCTTTCCGCTTTTTTCTATCACCTGCATCCGTACTTTTGTTTGTTTATACGCCGGCGTATGTGTATTCTGATCTGTAGCCGTACCCGTGAGAAGATTGACAGCCGACTGATCACTGACGGAATGCATAGGCAAATAGAGCTCATTTCCCTGCACGCGATCGGTAATGACTGCCCGAACCCGAATCGCTCCATATGGAGACTCCAGACGCACCAATGTTCCCTCCGCAATGCCGCGTGCATCGGCCAACTCCGGCGATACCTCCACAAACACTTCCGGAAACTTATGTTGAATGCCTTTGGATTTGTTTGTCATATTTCCTTCATGGAAATGTTCCAACAGACGGCCATTATTCAAAAGCAAATCATATGCTTCCGGCATTTGCACGGGAAGAATCCATTCCACGGGAGCCAAGCGGGCTTTCCCGTCCGGAAAATTGAACCGCTCCGTGTATAACAATGGTGTATCTGTTCCATCCTTGGCAACAGGCCACAACAGACTATCCCAGCCTTCCAGACGGGCATAATCGACTCCGGCAAAAATCGGAGACAATACGGCCGCTTCATCCATAATGTCACCGGGGCATTGATAGTTCCAGCCGGCTCCCAAACGGTTTGCTACCTCCCGCAGAATCCACCAATCCGGTTTCGCTTCACCCATTGGTTCCATCACTTGATACAGCCGCTGGATACGCCGTTCCGTATTGGTGAATGTCCCTTCCTTCTCCAAACTCGGTGCTGCCGGCAATACGACATCGGCGAATTGTGCCGTTTTGGTCAGGAAAATGTCTTGCACCACAAAGAAATCCAACCGGGAGAGCGCATCATGAACGTGGTTGGCATTGGAGTCAACCCATGCCATTTCTTCTCCCATCAAATACATCGCTTTTAATTCACCCGCTTCGATCGCTTGCAGCATCTGGATATTGTCAAGACCTGGATTTGCGGGAATGCTTGTCTCCCACGCAAGCTCGAACTTCTTGCGCGCTGCATCATCGGCAATATGCTGATAGCCAGGCAGCCATGCCGGAAGCGTGCCAAAGTCACATGCTCCTTGTACATTGTTGTGCCCGCGCAGAGGATATGCGCCGGCGCCCGGGCGTCCGTAGTTGCCGGTCACCAATAACAAGTTGCTGATGGCTGCACTTGTATTGCTACCGCCGGTATTTTGCGTGACGCCCATACCCCACAAGACACAAACTCCATCTGCTTCATGAATCATCGCAGCTATTTGAATCAGGTGCTCTTTTGCAATCCCTGTCTGCTTCTCCGCATAGTCCAGCGTGTATTTTTCAATGGATTTGACAAACACATCAAAGCCGCTGACCCGTTCCTCAATAAATGTCTGATCATGCCATCCCTGCTCGATCATATACTTGGCAACAGCTGCAATCCATGCATGATCCGAGCCTTGTTTGGGATGAATATAAAGATCGGCCCGTTCCGCCATTTCGTGTTTGCGCAAATCCGAAACGATCAATTTTTGCCCTTTTAACTTATGCGCCCGCTTGACTCGAGTCGCCAAAACCGGATGCCCTTCTGTCGGATTAGCACCGACGACGATGACAAGTCCCGCGCCGGCAATGTCCTGAATCGTGCCGGCATCGCCGCCATAGCCGACGGTGCGCAACAATCCGTCAGTTGCAGGAGATTGGCAGTAGCGCGAACAGTTGTCCACGTTATTGGTTGCAAAAATTTGGCGGGCAAGTTTTTGCATCAGGTAGTTTTCTTCATTCGTGACTTTTGAGGACGAAATAAATCCAATCGCATTCCCGCCGAATTGATCTTTGATCCCGCCAAGTTTGTTTGCGATGAGATCAAGAGCTTCATCCCAAGTGGCTTCCTCAAAATGGTCGCCTCTGCGGATCAACGGCTTGGTGAGACGTTCCTCGCTGTTGACGAAATCCCAGCCGAATTTTCCTTTGATGCATGTAGAAATTCCGTTAGCCGGCGCATCGGATGTAGGTTGAACTTTCAGAATCTCCCGTCCCTTTGTCCAAACCTCAAAACTGCATCCGACTCCACAAAACGTGCAAACGGTTTTTGTTTTCTTGGTACGGGTTTCCCGCATGGCTGCTTCCACTTCGGAAATGGCAAAAATCCCGCCATATCCAGGTTCCACTTCTTTCACGAGATCGATCATTGGATTCAGAAGATCTTTTTCGATTCCGGATATAAAACCGGCTTGTCCCAGCATGGATGTTTCCATCAGCGCATTGCATGGGCAGACGGTGACACAATGTCCGCATGAAACGCAGGAAGATTCATTGATAGGGACATCATCGTCCCAAATCACCCGCGGACGGTCGCGCTCCCAGTCGATCGACAATGTTTCATTGACCTGCAAATCCTGACAAGCTTCCACGCATTGACCACACAAAATACATTGATCCGGATCGTATCGATAAAAAGGATGTGACAGATCCACTTCATACGGTTTTTCCTTATAAGGATATTTTTGATGTTCAATTTCCAAATGTTCAGCCGTATTGTGCACTTTGCAGTTTCCGTTGTTGTTGTCGCAAACCGTACAATACAGCATATGGTTTTCCAAGATTCGATCCATGGCTTCCAGTTGTGCCGATTTTGCACGTTCGGATGCGGTACGAATGTTCATATTCGGTGCAATCCGAGTGGAGCATGCACGCATCAATTGGCCATCGACATCGACGATGCAGGTATCGCACGTTTGAATGGGTCCCAAATCCGGTTCGTAACAAATATGCGGGTGCTCCAGCCCCTGAGCGAGAATGACTTGCAGTATCGTTTTGCCTTCTTCCGCCTGCATCGATTGTCCATCGATTGTAATCAAAACACCCTTCGAAGACGTAATGGAATTCATGACTTCAAAGTCCCCTTTCCTGAAGAAACACAATCCGTGCGTTTTTTAAGCAAAGATTCGTGCGTTTTTAAACAAAACAAAAAACTCCACCATAAAACGCGCGACACAAAACAAACACATGTTTTCACATGCAATTGTGTCTATCGTTTTATGGTGGAGTAGTATTGGGCACAAACGTACAATATACCAATCCGCCATTGCTAGTCTTGAGATCGAATAACCGTTGACAGGTTCCTGCCAACAAATCCGTTCGTCCCAGACAGACTATGTGGCTGTCCAGTAATTTCAGCACTATTATAGCGAGTTTTCACTTTTCCGTCAAAATTTTTTCACATGTTCTGCTTTTTCATATTGTTTTTCACATGGATGGATTCCGGATGTCAATGAGTTGGTTTCTCCTCAATTTGAAGCGTACGATCGAATACATAAACGGTAATTGCCGTATCGAGATCAATATTAAAATCATTAAAGATCGTTATTAATTTTGCATTGACGATCGCTTCAAATTTGGAAACCAGTTCGGGATCTTCATAGATTTTTTTGATAAATTCTGTACGGGTCGCATGGATCATGCGCTTTCCTTCCTCTGTTTGACTCATAAAATTTTCCAGATTCGTCATATTGCCTTTCATCTCGCAAATCGCCCAGGGACCGGCAAAACGGGTTATGATTTGTTCCGGTCCTTTTCCTGTATGTTTTTTCCGGACTTCCCGCACCAGATTTGAAAATTCATGCGCAACTTTGGTTGCATTCATTTTTCTTCACCCTCAATACATCCTCAATTATCTGTTTTGACAATAGAATGACACGTGAAACGAGCTTACATCATCATGATTCCTTTGACAAATGCAATAGGTTATGTAAAATAAATTTGAACACTTTATATCTTTTGTTGGCTGATCCTTCTATATGAAGATGTAGATGAATTATCCAGCGCAAAACGTTATCCTTGATCAGAAGGAATGTTTTGAGCTGGATTTTTTATTCACAATTCCTGTTAAAGAGGATGTTCAAAAAGTAGTCAAAACTCCACGGCGGATTGCTTTGCCGAATCCCAAAAAGGCTTACTCATGTACCAAACACGTACACTCCGTCGCCTTTTCGCGCTTCGGCTTCGCACTCCTTGTGTCTTACTTAACCACTTTTTGAACACACACTTAAAGTTAGCGTGGTGAACAAATTGTATCCGGTTGTCGTATCCAGACAGGTCATTTCCTATAAAAACGGAAATACACAAAACGTTTCCGATGAAATCGCAACAGAATATCCATTAACGATTTTTTTAAATGATGAAGAATTTGCAACGCTTGTCTGCACACCTGAATACCTGGAAGATTTGGTTGTCGGATTTTTGGCTTCGGAAGGCGTCATCCGCAACTGCGATGAAATCAAAGATGTATTGGTTGATGAAAACAAGGGATTTGTATATGTGGAAACACATAGTCCCAAAACATTCAGCACAAAATTTTACTCCAAGCGGTATATCACCTCTTGCTGTGGAAAAAGCCGCCAGAGTTTTTACTTTTTTAACGACGCCAAAACGGCGAAAAAAATCACGGATAAAACCGCATTTCTTACCGATCAAGACTGTTTTCGGCTGATGAATGAAATGCAACAGGATGCCACTACATTTCAGCTTACGGGCGGCGTACACAATGCGGCCCTGTGCGATACGAAACATATCATTCTATCAAGAATGGACATCGGGAGACATAATGCGCTCGATAAAATTTTCGGATATTGTCTCAAGAACAGCATTTCGTTGCAAGGTAAAGTCATTGCATTTAGTGGCCGGATTTCTTCTGAAGTGTTGCTGAAAGTGGCAAAAATCGGCTGCGAAATCGTCTTGTCAAAGTCAGCCCCAACAGAATTGGCTTTACAAATGGCGGACGAACTCGGAATTACAGCCGTCGGATTTATTCGTAACGACTCATTCAATGTATATACGCATCATGAACGAATTTGCGCAACATGATTGGTAAAATGCCTTTTATAAAAGGATCCGAGCGACCCAATCTCTCACGCTCATGACATCCGCCTGTCGCGGGAATACCTTCTCCATGAGCACCCGCTGAACCTCCGGATCGGCGTCAATGCAAGCATCCGACAGCACAACCAGACTGTAATCCCGGTCAGCGGCCTCCCGAACGGTCGAGAGCACAACACCGCTTGTAGCAATTCCCATAAGTATCAATGTATCAATTTGTTGTGCACGCAACACCACGTCCAGGTCGCTGCCGGAGAATGCGCTCACTCGCCGTTTGATCACGACGGCATCTCCATGCTCGGGCGCTACTGCTGCATGGATCTGAGTCGACGATGCAGTTTCCGTAAATCCGCCATTCTGTGATATGGCAGAAAACATTTTATTCTTTGCGCTTACCTCCGGATACCCGTCTCGAAAAGCTATCCGTACGTAAATGACCGGTATGTTTGCCTCGCGTGCCGCTTTGATAGCTTGTTGGAAAGGTGTGAAGAAATCTGCCGAATTTGCGTATCTTTGTGCAATTCCCTCCTGAATATCCATGACGAGCAAGGCTTTGTTCGATGCTTTCATGCGTGTCTTCTCCTCTTCTGTGATTTTATTTTGGCATCCTACTCTTTGTGAGTTTCTATATCCATGTTACCGATAGAATCTGTACTTCGCAAATTTCCCATTCCATCGAAATGCAAAGGCAGAATCTATTGCCAGCCAGAATATCTCATTGCATCATTGCATCATTGCATCATTGCATCAAAAGAATCTCCGAACCATCCAACTTATCCACAATACCAAAAGAAACGGACATCGGATTCAAATGGATTCCAAAAGGGTTATCCACAATATCCACAGATTTTATCCACAGTATCCACATGAAGAAAACTTGTACGACATGTTTTTTCTTTGCATGTATAAAACCCATCCACTTGCCCATACTACAAAAGGCGGTGATGGATCTTCCGCAAAAGCTGGAGGGATGTTCGATGAACAAAATTGTGAGTCGACACAGATAATCAGCCAAAGAAGTTGGAGGGATGTGTGAAAGACACGTTACGTGGAATGAACACATTTTAACGACTTGGAAACCGGAGGGATGTGCCGCAGGCACAATCAAACGTTTCTGAAGCAACACCGTCAAAAAAGAGCCCGGAATGGGCTCTTTCTTTAGTTTTCAAATGAAAATGATGTGTCAATGGGAAGTTGAGATGGCAATACCTCCCGAAGCATTGTATGATTAAACATTCGGTATGTATTTCTTCCTGATTTTTTTGCTTCATACATTGCTATATCTGAATAGCAAATCATTGTTTCCGCGTCCATCCGTTCTTCATTATTTATCGAAATACCAATGCTTCCTGATACAAGAAACTCTCGGCTGCTTAAAACGAATGGTTTTTTTAATTTTTCAATAATTTTCAAAGCAAAACTTTCGACATATTCCTCATGATGTACGTTGTTCAATAGAAAGATAAACTCATCCCCACCCAATCGGGCGAGTAAATCAAAGGGGCCCAGACATTGTTGCAGACGCTCGGCAAACAGTTTGAGAAACTGGTCCCCTGTTTCATGTCCCATCGTATCATTGATTCGTTTAAAATCATCTCCATCTACATAAAGAACGGCAATGTTATATTTGTTTTGGGACTTTTCGATGGCCTCTTGTAATTTTTTTGTAAACAATCTGCGATTAGGCAACCCTGTTAATGCGTCATGAAATGCCAGATACTCCAACTTGCTTCTATTTTTTCTTTGTTCAGTTTCATCGCGAATGATTAAGATTGTTGCATATGAAGCATCCATTTCTACATAATCTGCTTCCACCACGCCAATAAATAAATCGTCTTCCTTATTATAGAATTTCATTTCGCATTCTTTCAGCATCTTTCTGGAATTAAAATGTTCTGTGTATAGTTTACTTAGCAATTCCTTGCTTTCTTCCGAGCAAAAATCATAAATGGTTTTACAATCACCTCCTAATAACAATTTAGCGGCAGGATTCATTTCCATCACATATCCGTACTCATCCGCCACTACGATTGCAACTGGATTCAGTTCAAAAAGAGTCTCAAACCTTTTGGAGGCAGACGGCAAAAAATCGTATTGGATCATTGCCCAGCGTAAAAAAAACAGCCAAATAACATCAGTGAAAAGATACGGATACGGTGGCAATTGTGTGAATTTAATGTAACCGAATAGGATTTGCGATATAAGAGTGGCGATTGTTCCATATAAAAGCAGAGTGGTCCTTTTCTTTTCTTTTTCGCTTTGGGAAGCAGAATAAGCAATTGCCAACATGCCAGTAAATAAGCAAATGACAAAGACACCCACTCCAATCGCTATATAGTATGGAGCATTAAAAATTGGATAAATAAACATCCCATCACGTTCAAATAGTCTGCTATTATAAATATTTTTCTGTTGAATGAGTTCAAGCAAACTTGGTACAATCAAACTATAACTAATGGGAATATACAACCATGCCGTTATTTTCTTGCTTGCATTCAAAATTTTAAAATGAAAATGAAATCCCAAACAGGCGTTCAATGCGCCGATGTTGCCCAACCAATAGGTTACAAGAATTGGGCTGTACTTGATTGGTACGATTTGTCGAATGTATTCTCCTGCCAGCATTAACATAAACGTAAAAACAATGGCGCTTGCAATACGATACTCTGATATTCTTGGATTGCGGACATAAACTTCAACGGCCATATAAAAAAGAATTACTACCGGTACGATATACTCCAAAAAGAGTAGAATTGAATTACTCATACTTTCAATCAATCCTCTATCTTTTCATTTTTTCATCAAAATTTTCCATTGAAATTTTTTCTACTTCCCTTCATTATATTTCTTTCTATTCTTCAAACAAGTCTTTTTAAAATAGATGTGAACAGCCTTGCATAAAAATCCTGCCAATTCCCCTATTAAAGCTTATTTTTTCTGCTTAAAGCATATCTTTTCTCTGCCGAAATAACTGTAAAAAAAAACATAAGCTGTCCAAATGGGACAACTTATGCTTCAGGCTACATAAATCAAAACTATATACGCAGAGTGTTTCATCAAAATATTCCCTGTTCAAATTTGTTAAAGGAAGAGTCGCTTCCCATAGAGGATATGTTCTTTCATTAATTTTTGCGGTTGTTCCGAATCGTTCGTCAGCAGTGATTCAAAAATGCCGACATGGTCCACATAAGAAGAATTCATCCTTCCAGAATCGCGTTTTAACACACGAAGTACAACACGATATAGATGGTCTTGATAGTTTTCCATAACACGAAAAATCTCTGCATTTCCCGAGAACTTGCAAAGAAGCAGGTGAAACTCTGCATCCGCCTGTGCAAACCCTTTCTCATCTTCAGAAACGGCCAATTCTCTTGTTTTAAGCAAATTTTTCTCGATTTCGTCGATTTGGTCATTCCTCAATTTCCCGGAAAGTTGTTCCACTACAAACATCTCCAGTGCAATACGCAAATCATAGATATTGCTAATCTTCTCAATCGACATTTCACGTACGATAATCCCTTGTTTGGGAGATACCGTGATAAACCCCTCTGCCTCCAATCGTTCGAGAGCCGCTTTAATCGGAGTTTTACTCATGCCCAGATAATCGATTAATTGTCTTTCGGAAAGAAATTGTCCGGGTCGAAATACTTCATGCATAATTCCGTCTTTTATCGTTCGATATGCCTTTTCCTTCAAGAGAGGAGGGGGGGTATTCAAATTGTTGTCGTTCACTCCATTCATTTCGGTTCCCTCCCTTGTCTACGAATTTGCGGTAAATACGCGGCAAACTCAAGATCAAATGGTTGTTTCCAATTTTGACGGATGCAACATGAGGTCAATCGTTTCATTTAGTTTCTCCGTCGAAAATACATCTCGCCAATTCGGTTGAAGAATTTGTTTTTTCCCATATTCAATGGCTACAAGCGCAGCATCGGAGAGGGGTGAACCTGTAATTCCAAACACGGATGCCATGATTGTCGTGATATGCCCAAGCATGAAATCACGCGCCGCTTCCGGTGGAACCCCGCACTTTACTGCTTCATCCATCGCTTCCTTTAAGACAACGATACACGTGCCTAAAACTGTTTCCGCCATCGTCGGTTCCAGTGTCGCCATTTGTTCTACCGTGATGCGATGGGAACGCAAAATGGGGGAATACATTCTGCGGGCAATTTCCTCGCCTTTCGCATAATCACTCTCAGGACCTTGCATCAGGGCACATACAATGGACTGCCTCGCTGCTACCCCTCCGAACAAATCGGCCTTTGCTTCCGGGGTAACTTCATCATTATAAATCGGCGGGTGGCAAGGATGCGTGATAAAATAACTGATGTCCTCACGGTCCGGCAAGTGTCTCATATACGCTGCTGCCGGATCCAGCAACATCAGCAGCGAGCCTGGTTTCATTTGCGGAACGATGTCTGCGGAAATCTCGCCAATGGCAATATCGGGAACAGCCAGAATGATGACATCCGCCTGATTCACCGCATCAAGAAGCGGTGTAACAGTTAAATTCTTTTGAGCAAGTTGGCGTATCCCTTTTTCGCTAATCTCGACATACAGCATATCATAGTTTGAATTTCTAAGGTTGTCAGCAAGTCTATTTCCCATTTTACCGCCTGCTCCTACCAATGCAATCGTTGTCATTTTCCTGTTCCCCTTTTCATTTCAATATTTTAAAAATGGCAGTCAAGGAAGCTGGCATTTCTTTTGTTCAAATTCAACTCCCCTCAGCACTCTTCCAAAAAAGGACTGTGCTCCAACCTGCCCTCCCTTCAACGGGTAACGGGCGAACAGCTTCCACTGATTACAAGGAGCTGCTCAACCGGCTGGCAATGATTCATGGACTCCAGGTTCGAACCGTCTATCATCCCTTGACTTTTCCAGTATGAAGTCAAAGCATATTGAACTCCTGAAGAACCGACAACAAAGAGTTGAGTCGTTTGCGTTTCCCGCCAAAGGAGAGCACCTGCTGTTTCCAAGCGTTTTTGATCGAAAACATCGAACAGCATGACATCCGGCCGACTTTCCAATCTACGCTCGAACCGCTGAATGACAGCGTCAAGATCCCCTTCCAAATCGAATAGATCCATTAACGCTATTTTGCTGCTTGTCTGGTTATTCAAATGAATGCGTAAATCGCTTTCATGCATAGGGGTGATCGGATGCTTTGACATCGTCGGATGCCGATCCAATCGATACGTATCTTCACACACTGTCGCAAAGTGATTTCCAAATACTGTGTATCTTTGAAGCGCGGGAGCCCCGACGAGCAGAGGAATGACGCGACTCTCTGCAAACCGTTGTTTGCCAATGTCTATCACTTTCCCAATGCTTCCCACTGCAGGCGAAGAATCAAATGTAGAGCATACCTTATAGTGGACGATAGGAGTTTTGAACAGCTGTAATTGCCGGAATACTTGCTGTAATTCCCGTTCCATTGCTTCCGGTGTCATGGATCGACTGGTTCCTGCAACACCAAAACACTGGATATCCGGAAATTTTTCTTTCAGTTGTTCTATAGTGGGTGGCTGCAGGAACAGCACTGTTTTTACTCCATGTGCGGCAAGAGCTTCCATAGAATCCGTGGAACCGGTAAAATCATCACCATAATAACAGAGTAATAAATGATTCGTAGACTCTGGTTTCATCCCTTACACTTCCACTCATCCGTTATTTTGAAAACTTCTCCATCGCTCCCTTGAGCTCGACATGTGTTCTTGCATATTCCTCTAAGGAAACGTTTGTTAATGCAGCTTCCCAGCCTTGTATCATGCTTTTGACACCAGCCGATACCCCATCCGGGTGTGCCATAATTCCGCCGCCGGCGATATGGATTACGTCAGTGGATTGGATTTGCCTATATGTTTCAACAGCCTGCCCAGCCCATTGGCCGGAAGAAAGTACGGGCATCACTTGCAGGCCGCCAAACAGCGGCGTCAGACAGTCATTGATCGATTTGACTACAGACTCATTCGATTCGAAAAACTTATTATTTAATCCGTTTGTATGTAGATGATCAACCCCTGCCATGCGACACAATTTTTGATATGCCGTAAATTCCATTCCCAAAGCGGGACAACGAGTCATGGCTCCCCACTGGTTGCGATGTCCATGAATCGGTAATTGGCTGTATTTCCTCAAATATGCAACTCCAGCCAATCCAATGCTATTGATACTAACCATCACACAGGTTCCGCCAGCCTGCTGCACCATGTCGTGATTTCTGCGCAGTTCATCGATGTCCCCGGTAATGTTAAACGCGTACATCGCCTTTTTTCCGGTCCTGTCTGCGGCTCTTTCGATTTCTTGCATCACTGCGTGAATTCGCTCCTTTAAAGGTGCATAAGGAGGATTTCCGTTGATTTCATCGTCTTTGATAAAATCTACCCCAGCCAGCGCCAGTTCTTTTACAACCGTTCCCAATTCATCGGGCGCAAGGCCGATGTTGGGTTTGATAATAGTTCCAATGATTGGCCGTTGGTGCACTCCTGCCAATTGACGTGTGCCTTGAATCCCAAATTGAGGACCCAGATACATCTCCATAAAACTTTCCGGCAACTCCAAGTCCATCAGCCGAAGCCCGGAAAACTCCCGCAATTCAAATAGATTCCCCGCTACAGTGGCAAGTAAATTGGGGATTGAGGGTCCGATATTATGATAGGGAAAAGCAACAGTGATTTCACCTCGGCGAAATACAGGCGGACGATTCTCCCCGTGCGGCAGCTTTGCTCCAGGCAACGAGGGTGACGACACACTTTCCAGTTCTTTAATCGCCAAAATCTTGGCTCCATATTTCTCTTTGATTTCGTCCGTTTCGCCTGGCACCTGAACAAATGTGCCGGTAGATTGCTCTCCGGCCAAAACCTGTGCCGCATGCTCCAAGGAATCGGGTGTTTCAATCAAATAGGTGGCAAGTATTTGATCTTGTCGCATCGGTTACCTCCTCTTTTTCAAATCATTCAAACAGCCCTTGTTTCCATTCCGGTTATTATGGTTTCCATAAAGTAAACCGCTTACATTATCTTTATTCAGAGAATATCATCCATTCGATATATTTTCAATATCCAACTTAGATCTAAGATGTGTGTTTAGATAAAATGTCAGGAATTCCAGTTTCACTACATTCGTAAAAATACCCATTAAGTTCAATTCGATTTTCCAGTTTCCAATATCGACATTAAGAACTTGTCAGTGTGGATGTTTCCTTAAATTCCCCTACCGCCATCTACGTTAAGAATTTCTCCGGTTTCGATGGTTGCAAAAAATGATACCAACCATACAAACCGCAGACATTTCTAGAGGCAGCCTCTTGATATAAAGGGGCTTTTCGTGTATTAGTAAAAACATCACCTATTTCAACATCTCCTAATTTTTGTTTTGGGAAGCATACTGGCAAATTTGCTTTGCAGAGAAAGGATTCTTGTCATGAAATCAAAATTCATTGTTTACTTAGTCTCATTTGCAGCGTTTTTGGCGCCATTTACGCAATCGATCTATGCTCCGATGATTCCAGAGGTGACAAACGATTTTCATACATCGGCTTTTTGGGTCAACTTAACGATTTCTATTTTTACGGCGTTTTTGGCACTCATGCAGATTATTTATGGACCTTTGACAGATACAAAGGGACGGCGCAGCGTGATGCTGTTCGGAATTGTCTTCTATGTACTAGCCACCATCGGATGTTACTTTTCGAATTCGATCTATGTGTTATTGTTCTTTCGCGCATTACAAGCGATCGGAATCGCAACAGGTTCCGTTGTTGCAGTAACGGTTATTAGTGATTTGTTTGAAGGAGAAAACCGAGGGAAAGCGATGGGAACATTTCAGATGATGGTATCCCTCGGTCCAGTCGTAGGCCCTGTTGTTGGGGGATTCCTTGGTGGAATGTTCGGTTTTCATTCTGTTTTTCTCGCATTGGTCATTGTTGGTCTGATCGTATTTCTTTTAAACCTGACGTTTCTGAAAGAAACAAAACCGGAAAAGGGATTCGCAAACAGTTTTAAACCACGGGATTTTATTACGATTCTAAAAGACCGAATCGGCTCGTCCATCATACTTCTTGGATTTATCCAATACTATGCTTTTTATAACTTTCTCGTATTCATGCCAGGCATTTTAAGTGAACGGTATGGACTAACGGCCGAACAAAAAGGACTCGTGTTTCTCCCGCTGTCGCTCTGTATTGTAATTGGAAGTTTCTTGGGCGGAAGAGCGCAAGGGCGATTTGAAGGAAGAAAATTCGTTGTTTTAACGTCTTATCTTAATGTTTTGGCAATTTTATTGTTTACCGTTGTATCGCATATATCGCTTCTTTTATTGATTGGATCGAGTGTCCTCTTTGGCCTCTTCCTGGGGCTGTCGCTGCCTGTGCAAACCACCCTTTTGACACAAGCATTTCAAAAGAATCGGGCTACGGCAATTGGGGTATACAACTTTGTCCGATTCATGGGGATGGCCCTCGGCCCCATTTTCGGCAGTCTGTTGCTGCAAATAGGCGGCTATTACTTGATATACGGGTTTATTGTAGCCGTTTTTTTAGGATGTTCGTCAGTGCTGCACAAGCGGCTACTCCATGCAACCAATACTATGGCAAACTATAATCAAGGAATATCTTCCTAATCACATAGCCATCCTATGTGATTAGGAAGGATCTAACGGGATACTAGAAAAGGAACAATCAAATACACACATACGTTCACGGGAGTTTCATTTATGAGTATACATGCGTATTTTAAAAGTTTAATGAAGCTGGAACGAATCGTGCGTTGCCCTGGTGAGTTCAAGATGGAATCGCACAACGTGTCCAGCCACTCTTGGAAGGTAGCACAGTATTGCCAATTTTTAGGTGAAGTAGAGGAGCAACATGGGGCAAACATCAATTGGAAATCCCTCTATGAAAAAGCGATCAATCACGATTATGCGGAAATTTTCATCGGCGATATCAAAACTCCTGTGAAATATGCGTCCGTTGAGTTGCGAAATCTGTTGCAACAGGTAGAAGAAGGCATGACGAAGCAGTTCGTTGATACGGAATTTCCCGAACAATTTCGACAGCTGTATCATGAAAAGTTGAAAGAAGGGAAAGACACTACACTAGAAGGCATGATTCTGACAGTCGCTGACAAAATGGATCAGGTATATGAAGCTTTTACGGAAATTCAGAAAGGCAATTCGCAACCGGCATTTATCATCATGTACCAAGACGCATTAAAAGCCATCAGAAAAATTCCGCTCAAATGTGTAGAGTATTTCTTGGATGTCGTATTGGAAGATATGATAAACGACGAGACGATTGCATCTGTCGACATCAAACAGATTACCGGGGAAGCATTAAAAAATTCAAGCATCTAACCATTTTATCCGATCCTATTTATCCGATCCTAGCGTGTTGCGCGCATATTGTGCAATGGATTAGGAGCAGGTACAACTGCGCCTGCTCCATTTTTTCATAAAGAGGATGTTCAAAAATCAGTCGAAATTCATAACCACTTTTTGAACACGCACTTAAAATGATATGCACTCAGATACATATCTATAACGATTGCGCTATTTTTTTCTCCGCAACTGGCGAAACCTTCGGTGAACGCAAAGCTCCTTGGTTCGCAACAAACACACCCAGCAAAACTAAGACGCCACCTAAGATCTGCGTTGTATAGATAGCATCGCCCAATGCGAAGTGTCCTAAGAGCAACGCGATAAATGGCGGAATGTTCATAAACATCGAAGCGGTTCCGGCTCCGATCAAAGACACGCCGCGATTCCACCAAAATCCAGCCATTCCTTGTGCTACAATTCCGGCAAGCCCCATCAAAATCCACGCAAATACTTGATGGCTCACCACACTCTTCCCTAATAGAGCTTCACCTGCGGCTGCAGGCGCCATCAAAATGCTGCCGAGAATCGTGGCAAAAATCGTCACTGCGTACGACGACATGGTATTCGTCAGTCCTCGAATGAACAGCAAACTGATGGACAAGGCCAGCATCGCAAACACCAAGTAAACATCCCCGATGGAAACCCCAAAAGATTGTCCTTGAAGACCGACAATAACAACTACACCAGCCAAGCTAAATAAAGCTCCTATCGTCTTCGGCACGGTAAATGGAACTTTCAAAAAGATACGTTCCAAGATCGTCGTTGCAATGGGAGCCATGGCGATAATCAAGGCTGCGTTCGCGGCAGTCGAATCCCGCAGACCTGTAAAGTAAAAAATCTGATTGAACAATGTTCCAAAGATGCCGGCTCCTCCTAGCAAAATCCACTCCTTTTTGGTCGGACGACGCAACCCCTTGGCTTTCAACGCTATAACAAACAGGAAGATAGATGTCATACTAATCCTGGCAAACGATAAAAAGATAGGCGAAAAAAAGTGCAGCAAATATGCACTGGCCACATAGTTGCAGCCCCAAAGCAAAGAAACGCCAAGGAGCCCGACAAGCGCCGATTTCTGTTCTGACATAATTCACACTCCAAGTATTAGGATCATGCTGGAAAACGTAACTCTTAAGCAGCGAATTCCTTCACACAAAAAAGAACCCGCAACTGCAAAGCAAGACATGCACAAAAAACCACCAACGACAAACCCAGCTCACTCAGGGCAAGCTGGGCACTATTCGTGGTTCCTCTGGGTGCAGGCGATTCATGGCTAAACAAAACCGCGATTCCGCACCACGTGATGCTTAAGATGTTTTATGATTTTAGTATCATTATAACACAAAAATCGGCGCGGCCTACCTGACAGTGTTTTCTGATAATGATTGCTTTTGCTGATTGCCTGTTTTCAGATTAGCGTAAATGATTGTTCATGCAAAAATTCCCGAAACAATTGGGTTGCTTTCGTGTGGAAATCAGATTTCCGCAAAACTATGGAGAACTGCCTTTCGAACGGGGAACCCGTGAATGGAATTTCCCGCAGCGTATTCCACATGAGTTCTTTGCGTATCACCCACTTTGACAATAATGCAACACCCAACCCTGCTTCAACCGACTCCTTGATCACTTGTGTGCTGCTATACTCAACCATTGTTTTGGGATGTATACCGTATGTTTTCAAAACGTGATCCGTAATTTCACGAGTACCTGATCCCTTTTCCCGGATAATCCAATGTTCCTTTGCCAATTGCTCCGGAGTTGCAAATTCCTCTCTGGCAAGCGGATGATGATTTGAAGCAACGACAACAACAATATCCTCCGCGAAAGGTTCCGCTTCGACGCCGCCTTCATGAATGGATTTCCCTTCAATGATTCCAATATCCAGTTCTCCTCGGGCCACTTGCCCCACAACCGTATGGGTGTTTTCAATGGATATGGTTGGCGTTATCTTTGGATACTTGTTGCGAAAGTCCGCGATAACGTGCGGCAAAACGTATTCACCGAACGTGAAGCTGGCGCCGATGTTCAGCGACCCGCTCGCATCCTCTTTTAAGTCTTGAATGAGTCGATCCATTTGGCTGTATAGGCCCAGAATATCCTTGGCATGATGATACGCAACTTCGCCCGCTTTGTTCAACCGCACATATTTATTTGTTCGATCCAACAGTTTGACGTCGAGCCGCTGTTCGAGGTTTTGAATGTGCTGACTGATGGCGGGTTGACTCATGTGAAGTTTTTCTGCAGCCCGTGTAAAGTTCTGTTCTTCTGCCACAGTCACGAATGCCAACAGTTGTTGATCCATACTTGTTGCCTCCGTATCGATAATAAAACACGTAATAATCTTAATAATAATAATTGACTTATGATCACAATTGCAATTATGTATTTTACTTATTGTTTACAACGGAATATGATTTCTATGTAATCAACAACGGAGGTGAGCGTATGACGACTCAGAAATCGGCGTTACTGGTGCAAAACCAGTCGAATGTTATAACTAAGGATCGTATGCAAGGGGATCAAACAAAATCATCACGGTGGCTGTGGCTAGGCGGAATTGCATTTACATTTGTCATCGCCTTGCTAGGTTTGGGGCTATCCACGCTTCCCATTTTTGACCGTGTGGGACAGCTTGCATGTGCCATTCTCATCGCGGTCATGTATCGGCAAGTCGCTGGTTACCCAGAGGCGATTCGCCCGGGAATTCAGTTTTCGGCAAAGAAATTGCTGCGCTATGCCATTATTCTGTTCGGATTAAAACTGAATATCAATGTCATTTTGCATCAGGGATTATGGCTATTGGTGCGCGACACCGGAACGATTGTTTTCGCCATGGCAGCAACCGTACTGATCGCAAAATTGTTCAAAGCCGATCGTTCACTCTCTTTCTTGCTGGGCATCGGGACAGGGGTTTGCGGTGCAGCTGCGATTGCGGCAGTATCCCCCATTTTGCAAGCAAAGGAAGAAGACACGGCAATTGGAGCAGGGATTATTGCACTGATGGGGACTGTCTTTGCCATTTTGTATACGATCATCCGTCCGTTTGTCTCTCTTTCTGCAATCAACTACGGCATTTGGTCCGGAGTGAGCCTGCATGAAATCGCGCATGTCGCTTTAGCTGCCGCCCCTGCCGGCCAAAACGCTTTGGCAATTGCCCTGCTGGCGAAATTGGGACGCGTGTTCCTGCTTGTGCCATTGAGTTTCATCCTGATGGCTTGGATGAAGCACAAGGGCAAGACAGAACAGACCGATGCGAAAATTGAATTTCCATGGTTTCTGATCGGATTCATTTTGATGAGTCTGATCGGGAGCTATGTTATTGGAAAATCCATTATCTTGCCTGCCTCTGTGATGAATGATATAGCAAACGTGACGACATTTGTTCTAACGATGGCGATGGTTGGCTTGGGACTCAATGTGAGCTTCAAAGATTTGCGTACAAAAGCGCTTCGTCCCTTGATTGCCATGACAATCACATCGGTTCTTTTGTCCACGATTACATTTTTTACAGTTTGAGTCCATGTTTAAGAATCAGCACTTGAAAGAGGGAAAAGCAGATGAAGAACATGATGTTCGCAACAGACAGCATTATTAAAATCTGCAAGTGCAGTCAAACGGGTTATGGGACAACTCGCATAGACGGCTATCGGATAAATAACGATCCGGGGTTGCATTGTAGTATCATGCAACCCCGGATCGTCTGTATTCCGATCGGATGATTAGTGAACGGGGGCCATTTGCCGTACTTTGTCGTATGTTTGGCCCAAAGCTTGCATGTAAGTGGCTGTAGCTTCCTCGCCTGGATAGTAGCCGTTTTTTCGCATCCATCCGGCAACTTCGTACGCGTGATGTGAACACATCGTAAAAGCATCCTCAAGGAATGCGCGAAGCTGCGTGTTGTCCGCTTCGAACGCAGCAGCGGCATAGTTTTTTCCGTTATTTTTAAGTGTAAGAAGGTAAATGGTGGCGATCGCCCGATCGTCAAATTGGGTCGAATCAATATTCGGCATGCCTGTCTGCGCGGGTTTCGGAGTACCCGACATTTTTGCAGGCATTGCCGGCACATTGAGCTTTTCTGAAGAATTTCCTTGTTTCGCATAGTCGACCTTGATATTGTAGTCCTGAATATGCGCAGCGAATTGTTTCTGCAAAATCGATTTTAGTTCTTGACATTTGACTTGATGCACGAAAGCTCCCATACATGTCAGAATGTCATAACATCCCATTAACAAGTGATTTAACTCGTATGCCTCATGTGTTTGCAATGACATGGCGTTTGCCCCCCTGTGTTTATATATGTTCGGTACTGCACATATATAAAGTACCCTGAGCGCACAATGCTATGCGTATATTGTTTCCTGTCTTGTTCCCGTATGAAACCAATCATCCGCCTAAAGATCCGCGCAGACGAAATGTAGATTTTCAAATTAAAGTTCAAGGGATGTTGGCTTTTGCTTGTACACTTTTGAGATTATGAACAAATAGACGATGCCCAGGACGATCCACGAAAGACCCAGCTTGATTGCCAAGTGGTCCATTCCGTACATGACATATCCGATTACCACAAATCCAAGCATCGGGAATACAAGATGGCGCAGGTAGTCTTGTGATTTATTGCGAATGATATAATGATTCACGACTGATATATGCAGCAATAGGAATCCACTCAATGCGCCAAAGTTTACGATATTCGTCAACACGTCAATTTTGTTCGAAAAAGCAAGTCCCACGATCAGAGAGATTACCGCTACCAGGATCGTGCTTATATACGGCGTTTGAAATTTCGGATGAACTTTCGCCAGTACTGCCGGCAATTTTCGGTCACGCGCCATGGAAAACAGGATTCTCGAGATAGCGGCTTGTGCGGCCAGTGCATTGGCAATACCCCAGGAAAACGCCGTTGCGATTATTGTCAAATTCTTCAACCAAGCACCGCCGGCTTTTCCGGCAATATCATAAAACGCCGTGTCGAGGTTTGTTAATTTCAGTCCTTGCCCCAGGTCGCTGGCAACCCAAGTTTGGATGATAAAGAGAATTCCGACAACCAATAACGCCGTAACCGTTGCCCGGCCGATCACTTTACTGCCGCCTTTGACTTCTTCCGATAAAGTGGAAATCCCGTCGAATCCAAGGAAAGAAAGTACCGCGATGGAAACTGCGCCCATCACCAGCGATAAATGAAAGGAACTTGAATCATAGAGCGGCTTCATGGTGAAATGTCCGCTTCCCTGCCCGTGATAGAGTGCGTATACACCGACAAGGATAAAGATCAACAATACGATAAATTCCGCAATCAGGATATATTTGTTGGCTTTTGCGGTAAATTCGACACCCAACACATTGATCACCGTATTAATCGCGATGAAGGCTACCAACCACACCCAAATCGGAATCGATGGAATCAAGGCTGTCAATGCCGCCGCACTGACCAGGTACAACAGCGCGGGTACCAAAATATAGTCGAGCAGTATAGCCCAGCCTGCGATAAATCCGACTTTATCGTTGATGCCACGCTGGGCGTATGCATAGACGGATCCTGCAATCGGGAATGCTTCAGACATGCGCGCATAACTGAAAGCGGTAAAAATCATTCCTGTCATGCCAATCAGATATGCCAATGCGACCATTCCCTTGGAACCGTCCGCAACATAACCGTATACCCCAAAAGGTGCAATCGGAACCATAAAGATCATGCCGTAAATCAGCAAATCCCAAAACGTCAGCGCACGCTTCAACTCTTGTTTATAACCAAATTGTTCAATGGACACGATGCGTCACCTCCACGTATAATTGAATCTTCCCTAAGATAGACACCCAGGTTTTAAGAAGGAAACCCAAGTTGTTGCAGGACGGACAAAGGCATTTCAAAGCGGGCTGTCTTCAATGGATCCACAACCTGGCTCACTTGCAGATTTCCCCCGATACTTAACAAAGCAATCGCGTCATGCTTGGTCAATCGAAATTCCGAAACGAGAAAATCAACCATGTTTCGTGTAGCGGATGTGGCCGCATCATCCAGCAGTTTCTCCGATGCGATCGCGTATAGAGCAAACTCGGTTTTTGCCATCGGCAACTTCCATGTTTTACCTTTGAGCACATGAACGGTCACTGTTACTTCACCGGCAATCTCCACCCCGCACACGGCTACTTCGCCATCGCCCATCGCTGCATGCAGATCGCCTAGCGCCAGCAGGGCACCCGGTACATTCACAGGCAGGTACAGCGTGGTTCCTTGCTTGATAATTTTGCTGTCCATATTGCCGCCGTGTTTGCCGGGAGTCCCGCAAGAAACCGCTTCCTTTTCCGGTGCGGTTCCAATCACTCCAATCATCGGGTTCACCGGAATCGCGATCTGTTCGGAAAATTGAGCCTTGCCGTCACGAATCGGAATCATGCGAATCTGGTTTTCCGCCAAGTCGCCTCCGATAACGCCAAGCCCAGGCCCTGTAACCATCACACCTTGATCGCCAATCTGGATGGACTCAATTCTGACTTCCAACACATCGCCGGGTTCGGCATCCTCTACAAATACCGGACCGGTGGCAGGATTGATGCGATTCCAGTCCAACGAATGAAACGGTGTATCTGCATTCCCAATTTGATTTTCAAAACAATCGCACGTTTCAAAAACAACTGTCGCGCCGCTTGGAACCCTTAAAACCGGCTGATTGTCTTTTGACATGGCATAAACCAACTGATTGCTCGGCACTCGGTACATGTCGTTAATTCCTCCTAAAAAACATCAAAGTATTCGTTCATTTCCCAATCATTTCTTTTAATTTTTCTTCATAAGAAACTTCTAAGCCTAAAAAATATCAAAATACTCCTTCATTTCCCAATCTGTCACATGTGCAAGAAAACGATCATATTCGGCATAGCGAAGAGAAAGATAATCTTCGATAAAATCAGCTCCTAAAGAATCGCGAAGCCAGTTGTTTTTTTCAAGTTCCCGCAGTGCTTCAAGCAAACTGCTTGGCAAGTGCTCAAAATCCGAACCATAGGGATCGGTGTTTTGTATCGGAGCGGAAGGCTCTATTTTATGAAGGATGCCATCCAGACCGGCAGCAAGTACGGCAGCGAGTGCAATATACGGATTGGTATCAGCACCAGCCAAGCGGTTTTCGATCCGTGTCACTTCCCCTCTGCCGGACGGCACACGGATCATCGCGCCGCGGTGTTCATATCCCCAAGAAATCGTTGTAGGAGCAAACGAATGCGGTACCAACCTTTTATAACTGTTGATCGTAGGATTCGCCAATGCACATAGCGCCTTTGCATGCGTAAGCTGCCCACCAATAAACCAACGACAAATGTCAGATAGTCCATCCGCACTTGATGGATCATAAAACAGATTGTGACCGTCTTGATCGTAAAGCGAATGGTTCATATGTGCACCACTGCCACTTCTAGCAGACGCCGGCTTACTCATGAAAGTTGCTTTATAGCCCTGACCGTGCAAGATTTCCTTAATACTTGTACGATAATAAAATGCCATGTCGGAAATTTCGACACCCCAAAAAGGTGAATGTGTGACTTCGAATTGCCCCGATCCATATTCCGTATTCGCTACTTCTGGCCCTGCACCCATTTCTGTCAGGTGCATGAACAATGTAGTGATGATATTCTCTACTTCTGCCTGTTTTGTTTCAGAAAAGCAGTGAAGCCCCTTCCAAACGGGTTCGATTCTTGCCGCTTCTTGAACAAAGACATAAAATTCATACTCAAAGCTGCCACGCACCAAATATCCCAAATCTTGAAATGTATCCAAAACCTTTTTTAGTACATGCCTTGGTGACTGTTTTATAGGTGAACCATTAGAATCACAAAGATCGCCGATAACTCTTGCTACTCCTTGCTTATATGGCAAAATCGAAAATGTGCTGAGATCGGTCTGTATTTGCCAATTAGGAAATCCACCGGCAAATCCGGAACCCACGTTTTTGTGTATTTCAGCTGAAGTATCCATCGAAAAAAGTACAGATGGAAATGAGACAGTATCTTTAAAGGCAGTTTCTAAAAAATGTCGAACGGGAATATAACGGGCCCTTGAGATGTTAGATAGATCAGGTACAGTAACACGAATCGTATGAATCTGACGATCATGAATGACTTGTTGTATATGGTTGATCCAATCGTAATTCGTCAAAAAATCCCTCCAATAAAAATTTTCAGAAATAATAAATAAGTTTAAATAGACTCTATATTAGAAAAATACACACTCATTATTTTTCTGTCAATCAAACATTTTACTAAACGGTTTAAAAATGTACCGGTATCTGATAAAATTTCTTAAATGCACAATGAATACTGTTTTTATATCGGTATAAATATCAACCGATTTGAATCGAAAATAAACCATACGGAGTAGTGAGGTGTGGCGGATGAAATCATCCCATGTCTTTCAAAGTTCTGTCATGAAAAATCTGTATCAGAAAGCAAAACAAATTGCACAATTTTCTTCTGCGGTTGTACTTGAAGGAGAAAGCGGAGTTGGCAAAAAAACAGTTGCCGAATGGATCCATCAAAACAGCGGAAGAGCGAACTATCCTTTATTAACTGTAAATTGTCCTGCGTTATCTGAAAAAATGATTGATACGGAGCTTATGGGGAAAGAACGCGGAAAACAACCGAGCGTCATGGAACAGGCAGATAAAGGAACCGTAGTTCTTCATCGGATCGACGAATTGCCATATGAGTTTCAAGGAAAGATGCTCGATTTTATCATGGAATGCAGCAAACGCAAACAAGTCGGTAGTTGGACGAAAACGATCGACATCCGGATCATTGCTACAACAACCTTCGATTTAAAACAGATGGTGGAAGAAAAGCGATTTCGCGATGACCTGTATTATACTCTGCATTCAACCAAAGTACGCATCCCTCCGTTGCGGGAAAGAAGAGAGGATATAAGACCATTGCTTACATTTTATTTGAAACAAATTTGCAAAGATCTCAATCTGGTGAAGCGGTTCGAAAATGAGACTTTCTGCATTCTGATGAACCATTCCTATCCCGGTAATGTGCGGGAACTAAGAGGGTTGATTGAAGGATTATGTATCACAACGATAACTGAAGAAATTTGTCCGCAAGACTTACCGGAATATTTGCTGCTTTCCCAGGAAAAAGAAAACACCTCTCTCGAAGCTCAATTGCAAGTACTGGAGAAGCAAGTCATTTTACAAACATTAAAGAATGAAACAAGCATCCGCAAGGCAGCAAAGAAATTGCAAATCAGTCATGCAACACTCTTAAGGAAAATGCAGAAACTCGGGATACAATACTAGCCAACTCCCGCTGCGGGAGTTGGCTTTGTGCACTGATCCATTAAAATCCAAGCACCGGGTGTGGGACATATGGTTCTTCCATGAATAAAATTTCCTCAGGCGTCAACTTGATCGAAAGCGCAGCTACCGCATCATCCAGATGATGCGATTTGGTTGCTCCAATGATCGGCGCTGTAACCGGTTCCTTTTGCAGCACCCAGGCAAGCGCCGCTTGAGCACGTGGAACGCCCCGTTGCGCCGCAACCTCCGCCACCCGTTCGACTACTCTGCGATCCGCGTCAGCTGTAACCGCATAGAGTTTCTTCCCAAATTCATCCGTCTCGGAACGCGCACTCGTTTCCTCCCAGTCACGTGTCAGCCGTCCTCTTGCCAGTGGACTCCAAGGAATCACGCCGATTTTCTCTTCTTGGCAAAGTGGCAGCATCTCTCGCTCCTCTTCACGGTACAAGAGGTTCAAGTAATTCTGCATCGTAACGAATCGGGTCCATCCGTTTCTTTCAGCGATATGTAACGCTTTGAGAAATTGCCATGCGTACATGGTGGAAGCGCCAATGTATCTTGCCTTCCCTGCCTTTACAACGTCATGCAGCGCTTCCATCGTCTCTTCGATCGGCGTATTGCAATCCCAGCGGTGGATCTGATACAAATCGACATAATCGGTTCCCAGCCGCCTCAGGCTGTTATCAATCTCACACATAATCGCCTTTCGCGAGAGCCCGGATCCATTGGGACCGGGACGCATACGACCGTGAACCTTTGTTGCGATCACTATTTCATCCCGCTTGGCGTAATCCCTCAAAGCGCGCCCGACAATCTCCTCGCTCGTCCCATCCGAATAGACATTCGCAGTATCGAAGAAGTTAATGCCAAGCTCCAGCGCCTTTTTTATAGTAGGGCGACTTTGCTCTTCGTTCAGCACCCAGCGGTGATTCCCTCGCTCCGGTACACCAAAGCTCATACAGCCAAGACAAAGGCGGGATACATCCATGCCGGTATTGCCAAGCTTCACATAGTCCATTTTCTTATCCCTTCTTTCTATGAAATTGTTTGCAATGATCCATGCAAAATCGAGCTCACTTCCTAATCCATTCGTTTTAGCAAGTCTTTTATTAAAAGTTCCAGGATCTGTTCCTGAAACACTTTTCTTTCCGTTCCTCTTATGCTCTGCAACAGTTGATTATCCCAAGGCATTTTCATTTGATTCAATAGTGAAAGTTCACTCGCTGTGAACAGCGGGTTGTGGCTGCGAACAGTCGGCAAATATTTTGGATTTAAAAAAAGCAAAAAGACCTGCTCTTGTCAACTTTATGCCATTTTGCCAAATTCCTCAAGCAGAAATGCCATGTACACAATTCCCTGCTCAAAATCATACAAGCGAATCGACTCATTTGGTGCATGTGCCCTTGAATTCACCCAACCGACCCCTGTGCTGACAACCGGCAATTGCAGTTGATGACCGAATTCATACATTGGACCTGTACCAGCGGCATTCGGTGCTAAAACAACTTCTGAGCCATATGCTTCTTGTGCGGTTTTCACAACAAGCGAAACAAACGGATCGGCGTAGTTGGAACGATAGGCCCGCTGGCCGTTGATCATTTCCACTCGAACATCCATAAATCCATGCTTTTCCAGGTGAGTGCGGACACAGTGCAAAATATGTTCGGGATCTTGATTCGGAACGAGGCGGCAATCGATTTTTGCCTGCGTCCGTTTCGGCAAAACCGTTTTGCTGCCTTTGCCATAATACCCACTTTCGATTCCACAGATCGTCATCGTCGGTTCGAACACCATCGCTGCCCGCGGATCTTGCCCTTTGTCTTCCGTAATCAGCGGGCGTTTCAGCCCGTATAACGATTTGACGGATTCCTGATCGAATGGAAGCGACTTGACGGCTCGCATTTCTGCTTCAGTAGGCGGCAAAATTCCATCATAAAATCCCTCGACAAGAATTTTATGATCGACACTTCGCATCGATGCGAGCGCTTGTACGAGCCGCCATGCCGCATTATCCACATACGCGCCTACAGATGAATGCATATCCACATCTGCACCGACACATGTGAATTGTAAATACGCCATCCCCTTCACACCGGCTACCATACTGACGCGCTCTTTTTCATCCTTATGTCCGAATTCCCAAATGCATGCATCTGCCCGAAATAACTCTTTATAGTTTGTGAGATAGGGTGCCAGATTGGGGCTTCCAATCTCTTCTTCGCCTTCAATCATAAATTTCACGTTGCAAGGCAATCCGCCATCGAGTTCCTGCAAAACTTTAATGGCTGACAAACGCGCCACTAGGTCCCCTTTGTTATCCGATACACCGCGTGCATACAGTTTTCCATCGCGAATGGCCGGTTCAAACGGATCTGATTCCCACTCATCGTACGGTTCCGGCGGCTGTACATCATAATGATTATAATAAAGCAATGTTTTGTCCCGATTGCCCTTTTCTCCGGCGGGAAAAAACCCATATATCACCGGGTTGCCTCCCAGATCATCAAGCACGTGTACTGTGCCGCCTGCTCCCTTGATCATCTGCGCCACATGCCGAACCGTTTCCGGAATCGCCCGGTTTTGTGCCGATACAGACGGCAAACTTACATAGGATTTTAACTCTTCAATAAATGAAAATAGATTCTCTGATACTTGATTCCGCAACGCCTGCATACGTTTCTGGCTCAATTTGACAACCTCCAATAAATAATTTCATTCTTTATTCCCAAGATATTGATTAAACCATCCGACGATATGATCCAATCGCTCAACACGATGTTCGGGTTGCCCGTTGCGTGATAAATCGTGATTTTCATTTGGAAAACGTACCAATTCCGTTTCCACTCCAAGCCGTTTTAACGCAGTAAACCATTGTTCCGCTTGTTCCATCGGGCAGCGGAAATCTTCTTCGCTATGAATAATTTTTACAGGTGTTTGCACGCGATTTGCATAACGAATCGGTGAACGCGACAGGATGAATTCCTCGTCCTCCCAAATATCCGCACCGTCCAGTTCTTTTACGTTAAACCAAAAACCAATATCACTCGTGCCGATCATGCTGTGCAAATTGCAAATCGAACGTTGCGTAACCGCCGCTTTAAAAATATGTGTATGTGCAACCATCCAGTTCGTCATATAGCCGCCATAACTGCCGCCGGTGACAAACAGGTTGTTTCGGTCTACATAGGGAAGCCTGGCGACGGCATCGACCGCATCGATCAGATCTTCGTAGTCCTTACCGCCCCAATCCCCGATCGATCCGCGCACAAAAGCTTCCCCGTATCCGTGGCTTCCGCGCGGATTGGTATAAAGCACGATATATCCGGAATTTGCAAGCACTTGAAATTCATGAAGGAACGTATTGCCATATGATGAATGAGGCCCACCGTGAATCTCCAGAACCAACGGATATCGTTGATCGGAAGAAAATCCGGGCGGTTTTAAAAGCCAGCCGTTAATCTCAAGCCCATCACGTGCTTGAAATTTCGTTCGTTCCGGAACGGATACGGTCAAACTCTTAAACAAAGGTGTGTTGTGATATGTAATTTGCTGAATTTCTTTATTTTGTTGGAGATACAATTCTGCAGGCGAAGCAGGTGTTTCCTTGGCATATGCGATGACTCCTGAATGATAGGAAAAAGATGTAACAACTTGCGTGTCGCCTGGAGTTTCTTTTTGAATTTTCTCATCAAGCGTCACACTGTAAACATAAACATCACCTTCATGTGTCGCTGTGAAGTAAATTTTTTGACTATCCATATCCCAGATTGGCGAGACTTCCGCCGTTTCATAGCGGGCATCCGTTCCAACTTGGTTGCCAACCGGGCGGTCCAAAGACCGGGACAAGGAGCGCGCTTCGCCGCTGCCGGTGGAAACAACCCATAGTTCTGTGTTATATCCGCTGTCCTCTCCGTGTTCATGGCCAAAAAATGCGATCCATTTCCCATTCGGCGAATATACAGGATGTGATACACTCCCTTTCCCCTGATACGTTAAATCAATCAAACCGGTATCCAAATCAACCGTGTAAAGGGAAGGCGTCACCTCAACCTGATTCTCTTCCCGCCATGAGACAAACGCGATTTTCTTTCCATCCGGGGACACAGTTGGATCCGTTTCGTCAAAATTTCCGTCCGTGATCTGTTGGGGGCCGCTTCCATCTACTTGTACAAGCCACAAATGAATCGGTTCGTCACCGTAAAACCCGTATCCATTGCCCCGATAACGAAGCGTATTTACTACCCGGACATCACTTTTTTCGTTCGCATCATCTTTGCGGGCAGCTACGACTAATTGATTGTTTGGCATCCAGGAATAGGATTTTACACCTTTTTTAAAGAAAGTAAGTTGTTTTGGTTCCCCACCATCTGTCAACATCACAAACAATTGTGGTGTACCGCTTCTTGTCGAGACAAAAGCCAGATAAGACCCATCCTGAGAAAATTTCGGCAGCTTATCCTGCGCAAGTCCTTGTGTGAACGGAATATCACGGCCTGTTTTACGGTCATATTTGCAAATTTGCGATTGATATTTGTTTTCCTCTTGGTTAATCGTTGTCTTAACATAAACAATCGATTGCCCATCAGGAGAGAATTGCGGGTCCCCGCTAAATTGTAACGAAAATAATGTCTGTGTCGTAATCGGTCGCATATTCATTCCTCCAGACAACTGTTTTTGTGGGGAAACGCATCCGGGAACTCATCATTTGGGGAGTTCCCGTGACGGGTTCCCGGGTAGCCGTCAAGCACCAAGCTGCTATACGAATCAAGCAATCTTTCGATCGTCGCGATTGAATTATTTCACGCTCATATAACGCACATCCGGGAATGTATCACTCGGATGGACAACGATACCATCTATTTTTTTATTGAATGCAAAGACGTTGGTATAGAAGAAGAGCGGCGCAACCGGTGCCTGATCAATGATCAACTGGTCTGCCTTGTGCATGTCATCCATGCGTTTCGAAACATCTGTTGTGGTTTCCGCTTCATTGACATATTTGTCGAATTGTTTGTTTTTCCACCGCGTATAGTTGCTGCCAAAGTCGCTTTTCAGAAGATCCAGCTCCGCACTTGGATCTGTGTAGCTTTGAATCCAGCCCATCCGGCCGATTTGGAAATCGCCCTTTGTCAACTTGTCGAGATAAATTTTCCAATCTTCGTTTTGCAGTGTAACATCAACGCCAAGATTCTTTTTCCACATTTGTTGAATCGCTTCTGCAATCTTTTTATTGTAGTCGACCGTGTTGTATTGATATGTGATCGGCGGCAATTGGCTGAGACCCTCTTCCTTCAGGCCTTGTGCCAAGAGTTGTTTTGCTTGTGCAACATCATCTTTAAATAAGTCGCCGCCTTCTTTGCGGAAATCTCCGTTTTTACCCGGATCCCCAGGCGGTACAAACGCATACGCAGGCGTTTCTCCTTGTTGCGTAACGTCCTTGACGAGAGATTGCCGGTCGATCGCAAGGCTGAGCGCTTTACGAATATTTACGTTGTCGAACGGCTTCTTCTGTGTATTAAATTCCAGCATATATGTGCCGGCAAGCGGATAAATCTTGGCTTCTCCGGACTGCAACAGCTTCGGTGTAAGAGTAGCCGGCAGCTTTACGTCCATATCGAGCTGGCCGCTTTTGAACATTTGATACTGTGTATTGAGGTCGTTGACGATAACACCTGTTACCTGATCCAATTTAATAGAATTTTTGTCCCAATAGTTTTGGTTTTTCTGTAATACGAGTTTTTGTTGGTGCTGCCATGACGCAACTTTAAACGGACCGTCGCTGACAATGGTAGATGCATCTGCTGCCCATTTCGGATTTTTTTCCACAACTTTTTGATCAACCGGGAAATATGGGTGGAAAGCAGTCAGATCCAGGAAGAAAGGTACCGGAGTATTTAGTGTTACCTGGAGTGTATGGTCATCAATTGCTTTTACCGCTACTTGATCCGCACTGCCTTTGTTTGTATTGTATTCTTTCGCGCCTTTAATATAGTAGAGATAGTTTGCAAACTGAGCGCCGGTTTTCGGATTGAGGATATGTTTCCATGCGTAAACAAAATCATTTGCCGTCACTGGATCACCGTTGCTCCATTTTGCATCACGCAGCTTAAATGTCCAGACTGTGCCATTCTGAGAAGTCGACCAAGATTCCGCAATACCTGGTACGGGCTTATTGTCCGACCCCAAATGCGTAAGGCCTTCAAATGCTGCATTGATCACGAAATCAGATGTCGTATCGGTTGCCATTGCCGGGTCGAGCGTCGGCGGTTCTGTGATCAAATCCAGCGAAACGCTTTGTTTGCCGGAGGAGCTGCCTCCGGAACCCGCTGCAGTCCCTGCAGCTGCACCGCCGCCGCAACCGGTTAGAAGTACAGATGTAGCCAGGAAGCCGCCTAACGTTTTATACAAATACTTTTTCTTCATGTGCTCATGTCCCCCTATTTCTCTTTCAAAATTAGTTATACCACCATTCTTCTTCCAAAATTGTCTTATGACTCTATCAAGTGGCAAGCGACGAGGTGACTCTCACCTCCCTTCAAGATGGGTTCTTCCTCACGGCAGCGATCCGTTGCAAACGGACAACGCGTATGGAAACGGCATCCACTGGGAATGTTTGCAGGGCTTGGCACATCCCCGCTCAGCCGGACCCGCTCCCGTTTCTCCCCGAGTATCGGGATTGCCGAAAGCAATGCTTTCGTATATGGATGCTGTGGATAATTATAAATTTCCTCACAGTCGCCATATTCAACTAATTTGCCCAAGTACATGACACCGACGCGATCACTGATATATTGAACCATCGTCAAATCATGGGAAATGAATATATATGTTAAACCAAACTCCTCTTGCAGTGATTGCAAAAGTGTCATCACTTGTGCCTGAATCGATACATCAAGTGCCGAAATCGGTTCATCTGCAATGATTAGTTCCGGCTGTACCGCCAGTGCCCGTGCAATCCCAATGCGCTGCCGCTGTCCACCGGAAAACTCGTGTGGATAGCGGGATAGATGGTCTTTTTTCAGCCCTACGCGAAGCGCCAAATCCAATACCCGCTCCCTTCGTTCCCGACCGCCGGCCAGACCATGAATATCAATACCTTCCGCAATCAAATCTTCAATATTCATTCTAGGATCCAACGAAGCGTACGGATCCTGAAAAACCATTTGTACATTGCGGCGATATCGCTTGGCAGATTGGCCTTTGATACGCAGAACATTTTCATTTCGGTAGAGAATTTCTCCATCTGTTATCGGATTCAGCCCCAATATGAGCCGGCCCGTTGTAGATTTGCCACAACCGGATTCACCGACAAGCCCAAGTGTTTCTCCTTTTGAAATTGAGAATGTAATTCCGTCTACCGCCCGAACAATACTTTTGCGAACTTTAAAATGCTTTTTTATGTTCCGTAACTGTAAGAGTTCCATGGCTGTCTTCCTTCCCTTTGCGGATGCAGCAACCAGCAAGACGTTTCTTGGCGATCTGTTTTAAACACGGGTGGATTGTGCTCAGCGCAAATACGCATCGCATAGGGACAACGCGATGCAAACGAACAACCCACGGGCGGATGCAATAAATCCGGGGGATTTCCAGGAATCGGGACAAGCGCTGACCGGTCACCCGGTTTTGGTTTTGAGTTTAAGAGACCGCGTGTATACGGGTGAGCCGGGTACTGAAGGACATCTTTCACGTTTCCAAATTCAATCACGCGACCCGCGTACATCACCGCCACTTTATCGGCCGCTTCATGTACAACCGCCAAATCGTGTGTGATTAAAAGGACGCCCATGCCCATCTGCTGTTGTAATTCCTTTATCAGTTCAAGGATTTGTGCCTGAATGGTAACGTCGAGGGCAGTGGTAGGCTCGTCAGCAATCAAAAGTCTTGGCGAACAAGCGATCGCGATTGCGATCACAGCCCGCTGACGCATCCCGCCACTATATTCATGGGGATAACTATCGGCGCGACGTCTTGGATCGGGTATGCCAACCTTCTCCAATAGTTCAACCGCCAAACCCTTCGCTTGATTGACCGAAAATTTTTTATGTCGGATCAACGCTTCAGCAATTTGATCCCCTATTTTCATCGTCGGATTCAAAGCAGTCATCGGGTCTTGAAAAACCATTCCGATTTCTCCGCCACGGATCCCTTGCATCTCTTTTTCCGTAAGCAGCATAAGGTTTTTTCCACGCCACAAAATTTCCCCGGAAACACTGGAGTTTTTTGGGAGGAGTCTCATGACGCTTTGCACCGCAACACTTTTCCCGGAACCGGACTCTCCGACAATCGCCAACGTCTCTCCTTCTTCTATTTGGAGGGAAACGCCGCGTACGGCCTGTACCATTCCGTGCGGGGTCTGAAAATGAACCGTTAACTGCTTTAGTTCCAGCATCCTTATTCCTCCCTTACATTTTTGGATCCAATGCTTCGGACATGCCGTCTCCCAATACGTTAAACGCAAACATTGCCAGGGAAATCAGGATTGCCGGGAAAAACAAACGCCACGTATCGCCATCAAGAATGGAAGATAGGCCGTCATTTGCCATCGTCCCCCAGCTGGCCAACGGCGCCGGCACGCCCAGTCCGAGAAAGCTGAGAACTGCTTCACCAAAAATGGCAGATGGAATGGTCAACGTCATGTTTACCAAAATCGGACCAAACGTGTTTGGCACCAAATGCCGCCATAAAATGCGCGGAACAGACGCACCAAGGGAGCGAGCGACAAACACATAGTCAAGCTCCTTCAGTTGCAAAACCTGCCCGCGTACCAGCCGCGCCATATTCACCCAGCCGGTAACGGTCATAGCCACGATAATCGTAAACAATCCGGGCCCCATTACAACCATCATGAGAATTACCATGAGCAGGTACGGAAGACCGTACAAAATCTCCACAATCCGCATCATGATTTCGTCGACTTTCCCACCGAAAAATCCGGAGATCCCGCCGTAGATAACACCAATGACCAAATCAATCAGCGCTGCCATAAATCCGATGAAGAGGGAGATACGGGCTCCATACCAACAACGGCTGAACACGTCCCGGCCCAAGTCATCTGTCCCAAACCAATGCATTCCGCTGGGGGGAAGGTTTTTTTGCGATAAAACCTGTGTACTGTAGGAATATTTGGTCATATCCGGCCCAAATACTGCCATTATGATTAGGATTGCAATGACGGATAAACTGAACACAGCAAGTTTATTTTTCAAAAAACGACGTCGGACGTCCTGCCGGTATGTTAACGTCGGACGCTCTGCTTCCTCTGGGAGAGCTTCGGCTGGCAAGGGGTCAAATAAATGTTCTGCATATTCTTGCATCAAGCTTTCCTCCCCGTGACTTGAATTCGCGGGTCCACACATGCGTATGCAATATCAACCAAGAACAAAATGAAGATCAAAACTGCGCTGAAAAATACCGTCGTACCCAATATCATTGGATAGTCACGATTAGTGATAGCCGAAACATACAATTGACCGAGTCCAGGTATCCCAAAAATCTTTTCAACGACAAAACTTCCGGTCAACACGTACGCCGCCAGCGGTCCAAGCATGGTCAAGACCGGCAGAATCGAATTTCGAATCATATGCTTCCAAATGATACGTGCAAACGGAAGTCCCTTCGCACGTGCAGTTCTCACATAATCTTGGCGCAATGTCTCCAACATCGAAGCGCGCATCATTCGTGCAAAATACGCGGTGGGAGTGACGGCCAGTGCAATGATCGGCATGATCTCTTGCGCAACAGTTCCCCAACCGGCAGCAGGCAAAATCCCCCATACGACACCCAGATAGTTGATTAATAATGTTGCAAGCACAAAATTCGGAACAGATATGCCGAGAATGGCGAGCACCATGGCACTATAGTCCTGCCAGCCGTTTTGTTTAATCGCGGCAATTGCTCCAAACCCGACACCCAGAATGAATGCGATACATATAGCCCAAAGTCCGACTTGCATGGAAATCGGAAACCCTTGTCCGATAATCTGGTTTACCGACTGATCCTGCCATTGAATCGACGGCCCCAGATTCCCTTGCAGAAGAGATTTTAGGTAATCGAAATACTGCACGCCAAGCGGCTCATTCAAATGGTAGTAGTTCATCATGTTTTGAAAGATTTCCGGACTCATGTTTTGCTCATTTGCAATTGGATTGCCAGGGATCGCGTGCATCAAGAAGAATGTCAACGTGATAATCACCCAAAGTGTTACAGCCATCCAGAGTAACCGCTTTAGTGAATAAAACACCAAATTTTCCACCCCGCTCCTATATTGAACTCCTTGTATCGCACTTCATTGCTTTTTGAACACAGGCTTTCATTGAAAGCCTTTACATTGCATAAATATCAAAACACTTTTCTGATCAACCCCCGTTTTCATTCTCTTTACCTAGTATTTGATTGTTTCTGACAAACCTAAATTCATTTTTGAAAACTTCCATCTCTAGCATGACATTCGTTTTTCTGATGTTTGGGATTGTCTTAATCTTTTCTTTCAAAAAATTCAACAACGAATGGAGAGAATGGTTTACCACCTGTATCAATAATTGATACTCTCCGGTAGTCCAAGTAATAAAGCGAACTTCCGGCATTTCTTTCAGCAGTTCAATACTATTCAGCAATTCTGCTTCATCAATTGCAATTTGTACGATCGCAACAACTTGAAGTCCGAGCTTAATCGGGCTTACGACACCGACAATTTGAATAATACCGTTTTCTTTCAACTGAGATACCCGCAACCGAACCGTTCTCTCCGTTACGCCAACATCATCTGCAATTTCCTTGAATGATTTTCTACCATCTTCTTGCAAGTGTGAAATAATCTTCAAATCTAGGTCATCGATATTTTCTATATGCATGCTCATTTTGAGTCCCTCACAACTTGAATCGTTTTCATTAATGGTTTTATTAGAAACATCCCGTTATAAAGCTGCCACACCATAACAACTTCCAAAATTCCGATATTGATACTATTTTCGCATCTAAATGTTCTAATTTATACCTATATTTAAAATATATATCCATTTTTGGAAATTAGTCAATATATTTGCTGAAGTTTTTGAATTTTTCATTTACCCATTATGCGCTGCTATTTCCAAACATTAAACTCGGTATCTTTACGTCAGGATTTGAATGGTTGGGGTCGTTAGGCTCATACTATATTTGTGGGTATCCTCTATACCATTGCACCAATTCGAAAGGCATCCAATTGTTATACATTCATTTTCTTCCCAGTAGGTAAAACAGACTCTTGGCAAGCCAAGAGTCTGTTTAAATTCTAAAGAGGATAGCAGCATAACACGAAAATTAGTACGGCCTACCCGATATTGTTTGCTGATGATGATTACTTTTGCTTTCGTACAAAATCCTCAGCAGCGTGATATCCAGATGCGTATAAAAAATCCTGATCCTCTTTTGTCAAATGAAATTGTGTGAATGAAATGCTTCCGGTAGGTATAAGGATTGTCCGGCTTGCATCTTGTTGATCGATATGCCGCAAGTCATGCGCTCGGAGCATGGTTTGGAAAATCGCCTCGAGTTTAGAAATTGGGCCTTTTATTCGTTTCGGAAAGCCATCGTTATCTTTTCCCTGAAAACGAAATCCGATTGTGGGTTGTCGAGATAAAGTTCCATTATCAAATAGCCAAATCGGATAATTGCTAAGAATTCCTCCATCCACAGCATAAATCTTTTCCTTCCTTTTTCTGATCTTCCATTTCACTGGTTGAAAGAAAAATGGGATGGATGAACTCATCTTAACGGCATTTGCAATTGGAAAATCCTTTTCCAATACTCCGTATTTCTTTAGATCGTCAGGTATCACCAGCATACGGCCGTTCGTAATATCTGAAACAATAATTTTTAATTTCCCAGCAGGAAGATCACTAAATGTACGAACTCCTTTTTTGGCCAACAAGTCTCCCAGCCATTTTTCCAACGGGTCATTTCGATACATCCCGCAATACAACCAGATTTCCATCCATTTTCCTATGAAAGGAATCTTATAAAGCAATCCTTCCCCCAGAAATCTTCGATAATCCAATTCAAATACCAACTGTCGCAATTGTTCTCCAGTGTAACCGCTGGCAAGAAGCGCAGCAACAATGGCACCGGCTGACGTTCCAGCCAAACCGTCCCAGACATATCCTCTTTGTTCCAATGCTTGAATCGCCCCAGCGAACGAAATTGCAAATATTCCACCGCCTTCAAAAACGGCATTCACACGCACATATATCCCCACCTTCCATTTCGCAGTTGTTTTTTCAGATTACGTCATTACAGAGTACATCAGTACCATGTTAAGAAAGACGGAGATTGTCTTATGACAAAAATAGCATCATTTTTTCGCATACAAAAAGAGAACACGACAAACTGACTCATAATTTCGACTTCCTAGAAATAGTTTAAGAATGTTGAGATTACAAATTCTTGCCTTTTGGGGAGTCGATCATGAGAACGTTAGCTGAACAACTTGGCTATCAAAGGACAGATCGTGTGCTGATCATTAATTGTGACGATCTCGGTATGTGTCATTCGGCGAATGAAGCAGCATTCGTCAGCCTTTTGCATGGTTTGGCAACATCCGCGACCATTATGATTCCTTGTCCTTGGGCGTACGATGCAATTCAACGCTGGCACCAACACCGCAATCTGGCTATCGGTATCCATTTAACATTGACGAGCGAATGGGAAACCTATCGCTGGCGTCCGATTGCACCGAGTTGGAAAGTTCCCGGATTAATTGATCCAGACGGATTCATGTGGCGATCCATCACAGATGTCTATACACATGCAACACCTGAAGAAGTATATTTGGAATGTAAATCTCAAATTGAACAAGGAATTGACTGGGGATTAGACATTACACATCTGGATTCGCATATGGGAGTTATGCAGATACATCCATGCTATTTGCAAGTATATGCTCAATTGGCTGGCGAGTACCGCCTGCCGCTGCGAATGGCTTCCCAGAACGATTATGCCGCAATTGGACTTCCTGATATACGGAATCGTGTGGCGGAAACAGGCATTATATTTTGTGACAATCTTATTTTACCTGAACACAAGTATAAAGATGAAACCATGAAAGAATTTGTCTTACGGAAACTTTCAGAACTCCCTTTTGGGATCAGTGAGTTTTTTATTCATGCAAGTATAATGACTCCTGAATTACAAGCGATTGTTGACAATTGGCAAATGCGTTGCGATGAATTTTGCCTGTTTACAGCGGATAGGGACATTCAATCGAAAATCATTCAAGAAAGAATTTTCTTTACAACGTATCGATTGCTCCGTGATCATCAACGTCGAAAAACCGAATATTGGATTTCTCGGAGATGTGACAGGTGCGAATCCTAGATATGGTAGTATTATCGCAAAGAACAATTTTAAAATCGTTGTTACATTATTTTTAGTTTTGTGAAATACAAGTAGACTTGTTAAAATAAAAAGCCTCCCTATTTAGGAAGGCGTTATAAAGACTCCCAGACTATTCCAATATCCATGCTGTCCATTAAAATTAGTAAATGCCTTATAATCGCCGCTACCTAATGTGCCTTGAACTGTAATTCCTGCACACCGGTGTCATGATCAGAAAATTGTATGATCCCGCCTGGTGTTGTACAATCCGGTCCCAATACCCCTTGTGCAATCCCTGTATCGCTATAATTAACTGGATTTGTCGCATGTTGTGGCAAGGATGGATCGTAGGACGGATTTGGCTTTCCGAATAATGCTTGATTTGAGGTATTTCCTGAGCTGGATACAAATTGGATATCCGGTAGCCCTGACATATCCTCTGCAGCATATGCGGTATATGGAGCTGCAGCAAGTGACACTAAACCCATCAACGCTAGTATCCGGAGAATAAGCTTTGATATACCAATTCCTCCTATTTAATCGTTAAGTGTAGCCAGGGCAGCCACGGTTGGGGTAAAATTCCTTTCGGATTTCTTCTTTATATGCATCAAGCAATTTTAATAAAGCCGGTTCGCCTTCAAGTTTGACTGAAACATACGCCTGAACTTCTTTATTGGCTTTGATTGTCTCATGCAATAGTTCAATAAGCTCATCTTTCGAATATTTTTTAACTTGCGTTTAATTTGAAAAGAAGTTAACATTACGATCTACCTTAGGTATCATTTTCCGCAGCACTTTTTATATTTTTTGCCACTTCCACATGTGCACGGGTCGTTGCGGCCTATTTTTTCAATCTTTATCGCCGGATTTCTTTTTGGTTCACGGTAATCTCTACTACTTTCTATCTTTGAAAAAGAATTTTCTGACGGATGATATCGATCTTGATGAAAACAAGCCCACCCTTGCAGTTCCTTGATTGTGTCTGTTATAAGCTGAAATCTGTAGTCTTGTTGATTGCTTTGTAAGACATCTTCTTTTGTTCTTCTGAGCGTTGTATCGATGCTATCCATTCCAATGACAAATGCTTCAATAATCCTTTTGTCATATAAGCGCCTAATATCTCCATAAACCTCTTCAGGATAGAGATCATTACAGCAGCATGCGATCTCTGCATTAAAATAATAGCTTGTATCTGTAAGCTTATCATTCAATAACTGCTTAAAATAGTCCATAACGAATTCTCTGGATAGTTGACCGTTAAAAACCAAAATTACGAGAGAAATCAATGCTTGTCCGCGCGCATACTCATTTGCTTCTGTATTCTCGATTAAACTCATTAACGATTTGATATCTCCATTGAATACAGACGCGAGTATTCTCCCAATATCTTCAGTTATAGCATCCCCAAATATATTTTCACAAATGTCGCTGGGCTGGGATAAAATATCGATCATGATCGGAAAAAGTTCTTTTACCTGGAACTGAGCCAACAAGTAATACGAATAAATAAAGTCCATTCGAGCAGGGCGATCTATTACCTTCGTATAGTCCTCTTTAAGTCCGTTCATAATTTGGAGCAAGTAAGGAATAGCCTCTTCTTTGCGTTCAATAATCTCATGCAATTCGTTACGTGGAAACTTTCCATCATTATAACGAATAGCCGCTAACAAAAGCTCCATTTTCTTTGCCTCCATTACTATCTATAATCTTTAATTCCTTTAATATATCAATCATTCAACACAATAAACCACTGTTTCCTCTGACTTATTGAAATCCTTACTCTCCTTACTCACCGAAATTTTTTGGCGGATAGGATCTGTAAGCCAAAAATATCGGAAATCCTGCGTTTATCGATCGTTCAGTTTCATCAATTTTTCCCGAAAAGCAGGTTTCTTGGGGTATTTGGCAAGCAGCATACGTGTTGTTTGCAAAGTCTCCGCTTGCCCACCTGCTTTTTGAAGCATTCGAATGATACGGCAAACATCCTGATAGTGCTTTCTCGTATTCGAGTGGTCAGCTGTCTATTCAATATACAATTGGAACAGTTTCTTCACTTCAGCAGGAAATTGCTGAATTAAGTACGGATAAAATCGTTCAAATCAACCCGTAAAACGCTATAAACCCGCTCAATGAGCGGGGTATGTATGGTGGAGGCGATCCGTATCCGCGATTCCACATGACATGTTAATTAGGATGTTTGAAGAGGTCCTGTAACTCTCATCTAGTTTACCGAGTAGATCTTCATATTAACTGTATCAATGACAAGCTTTGCTAACCGAATAAAATCGAAACCCAAAATTCCTTGGATGTCGATACCGTAATCCATCGCTCCAATTTCAATTTTACACGGGCTCACAAAAGAATCTCCTAGAGTCACAGAGTCAAACCATTTCGTGAATACGATTTCAGTTCCGCCAACCCCGTGAATGACTGCTGTCTTATCCGTTTCTTCCGGCTTAACACCAATTTCCGATACTATATCAGCATTAAGTATCGTTCCTGCTGAACCGGTATCCAACAATACATTCTTTACACAAAGGCGACGCCCTGAAAAGACGACGTCTATATCAATAATTGGAAGACCATGCATCAATCTAATCTCTATAGCCATCTTTTAAATCCAATCCATTTTTCTTCAATTTTCAAATCAGGACGTGAGGTGTGAAGAAAGTAAATTTCCCTCTCAGGTTGACTCCGATGAAGTTCCTTATACCGCTTCATTGCTTCCAAAGAATCCTCAAAACGGTCAATAAGCGTAACCGAATCAATACACCGAAACCCATTTTTTGAATACGCATCCGCAGCTTCGAATACAACCCACTCATCCGGAAATCTTTCCCTAACTTCTTCCCAGCGCATATCCTCTCACCTCGGCAATCATGATTGCTATAAGTATACCACAAAAACTCGCACGTCCTACCTGACTACGGTGATCAATTCGGGAATTTCCGCTCTTTCTTCTATATCCATGAATATTTAGATGACAATGATGAATAGAGATCATCTCAATGTTTCCTGATTTCTGCAATACCATCTCAAGTTTTCTGCGGTATGGACAGGTTGCTGAGGTTATGAGCAGACGATGTCCCCAAATATCATCCGGTACAGCAAATTCCTTTTGAGCGAGCGGATGGTTCTCTGGCATCAATACAGCAAACTCTTCTTTACTGGACAGTGAAAAGTTTTTGTCGAAAAATTGTTGGATATAGGAATAGCTAAGGAGAGTCTTCAACATGACTTGGTCAGTTCTCCTTTTCGCCCTCCTTCGCACCGTACGTGATTCTTTCGAATCATACGGCGCTCCATCATGACCTTCTACATGAGACGATTCAACTTTTCTCTGAAGGATAGAATCTTTTTCCAGATCTTCTTGCCTAACGAGGCATAATCCTCTTGGCTATGAATCTGTCTGTGGCAATGTTCATGTACCGCGGCTAAATTGTTGACTCGATTGACGGAAGCCTGCGGGAGGTGAGGGTCAATATGGTGGATGTGTAGATTGAACGGTTGTAGTTCTTCGTCACAGACCCTGCATTTCCCTTTGTCCCGGTTATAAGCATAAGCTCGATTCAGGAAGTATTCGAAGTTGTATCTCTTGTCGGTCGCGCCTTTGCTGATGATTTTAGAAAAGTGCAGAGATAACAGCTCATCTGCCCGTGCCCGCAAGGGTGTCTTTCCTGTTCGTTCCCGATACAGCTTTCGACCTTCTATCGTGAAGGGGGATTCCTCCGGATTCTTGAGTTGCGTTTTCTTCCACTTACAAAATGCCAACGAAGTGATGCCGATATTCGCATGCTTGTACGTTACGGCTGGAATGCCCATTGTATAATCTGCGTGGACACTTGCGAGATTGTTCACTTCGTTGGCGGGAAGCCAAATGCCGCCGTATTTGTCCAATACCCTCTTTGCTTTCCATTTCAGGTTGTATGCATATTTGCTCAAGATGATGTTGACCCACGTGGTGCATTGATAATATTGGATGATTCCCCTGATCGTTGCGTTGACGACATTGATTTCATGGATGAGAGCTTCTTTGTTCTTGCAGCGTTTCAGGGTATTCAATTTCTGGTGGAGTTCCCTCGCTTTGCTTTTCAGCCGAGTTCGGTCGGGCATGGTTCGCGTCACATAGCCGGTTCGTGATTTGCCTTTGATCATCTTGCATTCACAGCCGAGGAAATGGATCGGCTTCTCTCGGACGTTGGTGATGACTGTCTTCTCTACCGATAATGCCAGTTTGAGATTCGATCGTAAGTAATTGCTGATTCGTTGTTTCCATTTCTCCGCATTCCGTTTGGTGTCGGTCGCGAGTATCCAGTCATCGGCGTAGCGAACGAGATAAGCAGGCTTGAGGCGGCTCCTTTTCTTGAGGGCTTCCTGCTGAGTGCTTGGCGTTGCATACGTCTGTTTGGTTTTCTTGTTTTCCCATTCCCGGGTCACCCACTGATCGAACGAGTGGAGATACACGTTGGCAAGTAGCGGTGAGATGATGCCCCCCTGTACCGTTCCCAGCGGGTTGATCTGAATTTCATCCATGATTCCCGTTTTGAGCATCGCTTTGATGATCATAAGCACTCGTTGATCGCGTATTCCCATGCCGTATAATTGTTTACACAGTTTGTTGTGGTTGACGCAATCGAAGAATTTGGAAATATCTCCTTCTACGATCCAGGGGTATCCCGTGACATAGAGGATTCGCGTCGTTCTTTCCAGTGCCATATGCGCATCCCGCATCGGGCGGAATCCGTAAGAATGCTTAAAGAATTGCGCTTCCATGATCGGTTCCAGAATGATTCTTACACATTCCTGTACGATGCGGTCGATGATGGCGGGCACGGTCAGTGCAAATTACACAATCATTCAGTCAGTCTTTGGGATTTCTAACAATTACCCACCCTTTCCACCCCCTTCACGATCAATCGTTTCAAATTTTAAAAGTGAAAGAAGTAAATGGAACCCGCATGTACTCCATTCATACCGATTCGGGTATTGTTTGTATCCCTGAATCCTGGACCGATCGTCACTTGCCTTCGATTCAGGCTATTTCCCGTGCTCCTAACTCCCCACTTTACCTAGGGACTCTAAAAGAATTAATTGATTTCATTAAGAGAAAGGATGATCTCCAAACTCGTAAGAATATTATGATTGACAACTTGTCCCATATGGAGGTATTTTCTTAATATGAATACTACTGATAAGAAATCAAGACCCTATCGTCAAGAATCGACTGAACAACTATTAACTCGTAGTCAACAAATAGTAGAGTCCTTATTTGATCCTAGCCAGATCCTTCGCGGTTCTCTTATCACACGCAACATCAAATGTGGTAAATCGGCCTGTCGCTGTTCCACCGGTGAAGGCCATCCTAGTTTCTACCTATCTACTATCCATCAGGGACGCACCCGACTCGATTATGTCCCGGCTTCCTGGGAGCCATGGGTACGTGAAAGATTAGACAATTATCATATCTTGCAGGAACTTATCGTAGAACTGACAGAAATCAACCTAGAGCTTTTACGCCGTCGTGAAAAAAGCGAGTTCCTGCAGAAATAATTCTGGAGGGGATTGTATGTCTAGTTCTGCTTTAGCTGCTTTAGTGGGTAACGACAGCAACAAGGTAGAAGAATTCGTTTCTGTGTTCGCGAATATGCTGAGCTCATTCATAGCGGCATGGCATGGGGAGGAGGAAATAGCAAATGAATCAGACGATATCGTCCATGAAAGTACATCCACAACACCTGGATCGGAAAGCACTGATCTACATTCGCCAGTCGACCTTAGCTCAAGTCCGATTTCACAGGGAGAGCACGGAGCGACAGTATGCCCTTCAGGAGAAGGCTCTGAGTCTGGGGTGGACACAGGATCAAATTCAACTGATCGACGAGGATTTAGGTTTATCCGGTGGGCAAGGTTCCAAAAGGCAAGGATTTCAACGACTTGTAGCCCAGGTCTCACTCGGGGAAGTAGGTGCGATTTTTGGTCTCGAAGTTTCTCGCCTGGCTCGTTCTTCCGCAGACTTATTGCGCCTACTCGAACTGTGCAGTATATTCGACACCATCGTAGTGGATGAAGACGGCATCTATGACTTGAGTGATTTCAATGATCGTCTCATTTTGGGTTTTAAGGGTACGATGAGTGAAGCAGAGTTACACTTTTTGCGCTCACGTCTCATTGGTGGGAAGAAGAATAAAGCCCATAAAGGAGAGCTGCGCTTTCCCTTACCCGTAGGCTATTGTCACGATGTGGACGGCAACACCGTGATTGACCCGGATGAGGAGGTACAGAATGCCGTGCGTCATATCTTTACTGCCTTTCGGGCAACAGGCAGTGCGTATGGTGTGGTTCAGTTTTTTTCGCAAAACCATCTTCGTTTTCCGAAAAGAGCATACGGTGGTGTTTGGGCAGGAAAGCTTATCTGGGGTACGTTAACCCACGGTCGTGTATTGGGGATACTCTATAACCCTGCTTATACGGGCGCTTATGTGTTTGGTCGCTACAAGGATCGAAAACAATTGGATGAGCAGGGCTTGTTTGTTCATCGCATCGTTCGTTTACCCAAAGACCAATGGGAGGTGCTTATTCACGACCATCATCCTGGGTATATTTCATGGTCAGAGTACGAAGAAAATCTCAAACAACTGCAGCAAAATCGAACAAACGCAGAAGTGAGTGGTCCAGCGAGGGAAGGGATTGCCCTACTTCAGGGAATCATCGTGTGCGGAAAGTGCGGTCGCCGCATGTCTGTTCGTTATACAGGAAATGGCGGGATCGCTCCACGGTATGAATGTAAAGCAAGATGGGAAAATGGCGATCGTGCCACTTGTTCTTCCCTTCGCTCTGAACCGGTAGATCAAGCCATTGCCGCCAGAGTTCTAGAGGCTGTACAACCTGCTCAACTTGAACTCGCCTTACGCTCATTCGACAAGGTTCTAAGCGAAGAAGATAAAGTGGAAACAAGTTGGAAACTTTCCTTGGAAAGAGCCCAGTATGAGGTGGATCGTGCACAACGCCAGTACGACCTTGCTGAACCGGAAAACCGATTAGTGACACGTGCCCTGGAAGCGAGGTGGAATGAAAAAATGGCGACACTCAACCAAATTCGTGAAGAATACGAGCATTACTGCTCAAGTCGTGCATGGCGACCGACAGAGCAAGATAAGCAAGATATTCTATCTTTAGCGGAAAACTTGCCACGTATTTGGCGTGCGACAACAACCGAGATAAAGGACCGTAAAAGAATCCTACGTCTATTAATCGAGGATGTCACTGTTTTTTGTGAGCCTGGTCAAGCGGATATTCGTTTAGGGATCCGCTGGCGCAATCAATGCCATGAGGTTGTTCACACGACCAAGCCCTTGCCGCATCACTTGGCGCGCAAGCATTCGATGGAGACGATTGATCGTATTCGAGAATTAGCCCGCGATATGACAGACACTCAAATTGCAGCACATTTCAACCAATCCGGATACCGAACTCCTGAAGGTAAGCCATTTACCACTGACTCTATTCAGTGGCTACGATATCGCTACCGCATTCCTGGGCCTTCAAAACAAAGCAATGAATGGACCGTAAAAGAAGTAGCTCTTCACTTTGGTGTAAGCACTCATGTGGTCTATTATTGGCTGAATAAAGGTTTATTAAAGGCAACCAAAATAGCACCGGGATGGCCATGGAAAATTAAACTTGATGAACACACTAAGAGGACTCTGTCGGATTGGATTTCTCATTCAGGCCATATTTCAAAACGTTCAAAAACATAAGATTTACATACCCTAATTCTTTTTTCACTACAAATCCAAAACATATTTGAGGAGTGTGCAGTATGAATAAACCGTCGGAATCCCCAGCGGGCGTTTCTCCGATTTTCCGGGTTTCGGGATATACTTCCTCCGAATGGGATGCGGTTCGTGTCTGGTTAGGCTGGCTTGTACCCGTGCAATGATCTCGGGGTAGTCCTTTTCCAGAATATGCTCGCGCATCGTTTCCCCGTCGCTGCCCGGTGTTTCGCTGCCTTTGTTGCTCTTGATGTTATGAATGGCGGTGAGAATGGTTATTTCCGATTTCATGTATTCCAGCAGTCCTTTGAACCGGGGTTTTCCTCCCCGATTCAGGGCGGCTTTGGTTTCGATATACAGGAAATCCAGCAGATTTCTCAGATCGATTTCGGATGATAGATTCTTGTGTTCAGATAAGTTAGATGGTTGAGCCAAAGCATCACCCCCCTTGTAGAGGATTTTACTTTGGGTTGAGTCAGGTATGCGCAGCGGCTTCCCTAACGGTTGAATGATTCATGTAAAAAAAAAACTTCAGTCATGACTATGCCCCTTCGCTCGGGGTCGTTTTCTCCTCCTTCGCATATCGCTATGCGTAGTGACTAACGGCGACCAGTCATCACTACTACGGGCTGATGTCCCCTGAATGCGGCAGCCATTTCCTTCTGCTTAGAAGCATTAGAGTTCTCTCTCCTTGACATCCTCTTTCAGGGTTCCGCTGTTTCCTGTATTCTAGTCTTGTAGGATTCCCTTAGGTCTCTCTTATAGCCCGCCAGCCGTCCTTTTATCCAGGGTTGGGGGATGCAGGACTTCTATCCTTTATGGGATAGAGATCGTGGTCGGCATTTTCTATTACCGTCCCGATGACTGAGCCCCTTATCAGGGGCGTGCAACTTCATTTTGTTGTCACTGGTTCTTTCGAGCCGTACACTCAGAGATTCGTCGGTGTCGATGGACACATTCTAACCATAGAATTCCATGACCCCCCGTCTACTTTACTTGCCATCTCAGGCTCGTGTTTCGCCGTCCTCAGCGAGCTCTCATACGGGACAAGAGAGAACTTGACCGCATGTCGCGGGGCTTAGGGTAGGAACGCCAACCTTCGTTCTAAGCAGGTACTTCCCCTGCCTATTTGAATACAGAATTCGATTGCCGGAGGCAATCGCTCGCTTTTATTGAGCGTTTCCGCTCAGGTTGTGGCGAGAACAGCGCGCACAGAAAAATAACCCAATCAGGCGATCTCGTGATATCCTTAAGGTTCTCAAGCCAGAAAGGAGATCAGATCGCTGAAAGGGTTACACTTGCTAGTTTACCCGATTTCGTGGCGATTGACCATACGATGCTAACATTTATGAATGAAGTTTTGTCTGCGTTCCGAGCTTGCTTTTCCCGAAAAGCCGCATATATCTTTGGCCATCTGTTTGGCGCCATCGGCATCCTTATGGGGACACCTCGGAAGTGGTTCTGCCTCCCGTAATTCATGAACTTGCAGGATGGTGTGAAATCCATCTTCGGCTGGGAACATCCAGCTGAGCGACAGGACTCCCATGTTGTGCAGATGATCGATCAGGGATTTGTAGCCGCCCAGGCGTTCGGGAAAGCAATCCTGCTCTTGGATCGCTACTTCCTGTCCATTCTTGTGAGCACCGATCTTAACTTGGCGGCGACGGACATCATCGAGTGATACGGATACCGTTTCAAGATCGAATGCACGTTCCGGGAAATGAAGCAAGCCATCGGCGGATTCAGCTACCATTTCTGGAGCAAGTCCATGCCGAAGCTGAAACGGTATCGCAAGAAGGGAGAATCCCATCCAGTAGAACAGGCTATCGATGATAAGCAACGTACCCACATATGGAATAATGAAATAGCATACAAGTAAACCCTAACTGGGGTAATGTTTGTTGATACAGGCACAGAGAAAGGGAGATATAATGAAAGAGAATATTGTTAAGGTAGAGGCGGGATGGAACTTTGACAACAGTTATGCTCGTTTGCCGAAATCCTTTTTTACGACAATCAATCCAACTCCTGTAAGCTCACCGAAGTTGATTATTCTTAATAAATCGCTTTCAGGATCCCTGGGTTTGGACGTTCAAGCTCTGGAAAGCAAGGATGGCGTCGCGGTGTTTGCCGGCAATCAAGTTCCCGAAGGCGCTTCTCCGCTTGCTCAAGCTTATGCAGGACATCAATTCGGGCATTTTACGATGCTAGGGGACGGCCGTGCAGTTCTGCTCGGAGAACAGCTGACTCCTGATGGCGAACGATTTGATATTCAGCTTAAGGGTTCAGGCAGAACACCATACTCTCGTGGAGGTGATGGTCGAGCGGCGCTTGGGCCGATGCTACGTGAATACATTATTAGCGAAGCAATGCATGCGCTTACCATTCCTACTACCCGCAGCCTGGCAGTCGTGACAACAGGTGAGTCCGTATTCCGCCAAAACGAATTGACAGGCGCCGTTTTGACTCGCGTGGCCGCTAGTCATCTGCGCGTTGGTACTTTTCAATATGTAGCAAAATGGTGCAAACCGGAGGATCTCCGTTTACTCGCGGATTACACACTACAAAGACATTTTCCAGAAGTTTACGCCGAGGAGAATCGCTATCTTGCCCTGCTTCAGGAAGTGATTAAAAAACAGGCCTCACTGATTGCCAAGTGGCAGCTCGTTGGTTTTATTCATGGAGTAATGAACACCGACAACATGGCGCTTAGCGGGGAAACAATTGACTACGGTCCTTGCGCCTTCATGGATACATATGATCCGAAAACTGTGTTCAGTTCCATTGACCGTCAAGGCCGTTACGCCTTTGGCAATCAACCGTATATTGCCGCGTGGAATCTCGCAAGATTGGCCGAAAACTTATTGCCGTTGCTACATGATAACGAGGAACGGGCTGTCAAAATCGCCGAGGATGCAATATCAAATTTTAGTAAGTTGTATTACAGTCATTGGCTTGCTGGAATGAGAGCGAAACTCGGAATCTTTGATGAAGATGCGCAGGATGAAACCCTTATAAAAAATCTGCTCCAGTTGATGCAGAAATATGGCGCTGACTACACGAATACCTTCCTTGCATTAACTTTTGAAAATTTGGATGATACCGTCCTGTTTGACTCCACTGAATTTAAACAGTGGCATGAGCAGTGGCAGATCAGACGGAACAGGCAAAAGGAACTCAAAGCTTCCTCACATGAGTTGATGCGCAAGAGCAATCCGGCGGTAATCCCACGCAATCACCGAGTAGAAGAGGCTCTAGAAGCTGCGGAGAGAGGAGACATCAGTGTGATGAAGAGACTGCTGGATGTGCTGTCGAGCCCCTATGCGCACTCTCCTGAACAAGCCGAATACGCAGCACTACCTGAACGAACAGGCCAACCTTACCGGACCTTTTGTGGTACCTGATTTAGAAACACATGAACAACATTCAATTATAAAAAGCTCCACGATTTATTTACCGAAAAAGGCATGCGATGTGCCCTTATTTTATTCCTGCACAAATTTCCGTTTGACCCGCAACTTCAAAATGTACACCATCTTCTTCAACCGACACTCCTTTCGGGATGATTTTTGAAATTTCAACTATCTCATCGTACTTATTACTCTCATATTTTGCCTGCCGATACAATCTGCAACACTTAAACTGTACCGGCATACTTTCAAGATCCTTCCCTGTTAGCAAATGAGTCAACAATGGATGAATCTGTGCGTTTGCCATTTGATCGCAATTCTTCCTATCGCTGTAAATTGTTCGTTTCTTCTAAACCAAAAAGGCTTCTTGCTCCAAAGTGCCCCCAACTTCGAGCAGCTTCCGGATCAGCCGTTGCCATATTTCATAGTGTGGATTCGCCAATAATCCTTCCAATCGAACTCGGTACTCTTCGTCAAAAGGTTCGACAAACTCAATCAAGTCATCGACCCACTGCGGTTCCATCCTCCAGGGATGCACATGCGGCCAAACGGAATCTCGGAGTGTCTGAAAAATCAATATGCCTCCATAATCGAGATCACCCCAATGAAGAAACACTGGATTTTGTCTATCATTTTGAATCGAAATTTCCATTTGCACTTGCTTAGATTCTTCCACTTGCACTTGTGTAAACTCTGCCAATTTACGCAGAAAACGCCGTTTACCGGGACTTGGGAAACCACCGAGATAAATCACGAGCTCGTCCTGCTTTCGTTCATGTCGGATATAGTGGCGATAATTGGTTCGGTTTTCAATCGTTACAATTCGACTGATCGGCAGGGCAATGATCTGCAAATGATCGATTACCTCCGTATCCAAAGCCAAGCCAAAAGGAAAATCAGCACAATCCAACTTTAAATTCATGTCAATAGAAAGTTCCAAGCAATCAAACTTCCGGTTGAGACTGGATTCAATCGGACTCTTGCCATTTCCCCATTGAAGTGATTCGTTTCGAAGAGATTCGCCCCAAACTCCAAAAACGATCGGTCCGCAAAAAGCGATGTCTTCATGTGAAACTGCTATGCCAATCTCCGAAAGCAAATACGCGTCCAATTCAACCGTATTTTCAGCAATATGCAGATCTCTTGGAAAAGCCGTATACTCCCAATAATGGCGCAGCAAACTGACGATTCTGGAACGGACTTGCGTTTCGAACGCTTTACTGGACTTTAAATACCGTTTGGAAAACAGACGCATCGGCAGCACCTCGTCCCCCTTGTCGACGATTCCGGCGAGTGTTTTCAAGAGCAATGAACGTTTGTCTTGTTGTACAGGGATCAGAGACCCTGGTATCGACTGATTCCGATCCATATAGGACTTGACGTCGGCTATCCATGCCTGTATCCACGACGGCAGCAAGTTCCCGAATCGATCAATCAACTGTAACAGCTCCTTGCGAACTGTTTCGAGTTCATCCGCTTTTGGCCTCCGTCCGAGCAGACGATAAGCTGAATCAATCCCTTCCCAACAAAGCAGGACGCGGGCAAGCATATTGCCGACTTCAAAACGGCCCCATTCCAGTTCTACGATTCCTTCCTTCGCCCACTCTTGCAGCCCCCGATGAAGTTCCCGGCGTTCGTCTGCATCCATGCCTCCTGATTTGTACTTGGGAACGACAGCGTCTGTCATCGCTAATTGGATCCGTCTTGCTGTCCGTTCCCCGCGTACAAATGCCGTACTCGATTCATATTTATCCAGCAATTTGTGTAATATCGTAAGCGCATAATCACTTCCAGCTTGCGACATCTTACACACTCACCTTTTCTTTCGCCATATCAAACTCCAATACTTTCGTTTGGCTTTGAATACGTGTTACGATCAATGTCCGATCGACAAGCGGGGCAATATCTGCCAATTTCTCTGTTGGTGCCGATAATATGACCTGCAGGCCGAGATCATGAATCAATCGAATACTCTCGCGAATACGCTGGTGGTCCATCTTGCTATATGCTTCATCAAACACGATCAGCCGTAACGTATTGTCTGTTCCTGGCCGTCCCACCCGATATAATTGCATGAAGGATGCCAGTACCGAGATATAAAACGGGGTTTGCGTCTCACCGCCAGACTTTTTGGCAATGACACGCGACAACCGCGACTCACGCCCTTCTTCGTCTTTCACGATTAAATCGAAGTTGAGATATGTCCGATAATCCGTGAACTTCTCCAGATTTTTTTCGAGTTCTGTCATGGCGTATGGATCTGTCTCGTCCACATCGATAATATTGCGGAACAATTCTTCTACTACTTCACCATGTTTTTCTTGAAAGCTTTGTGAAAAGAGTCCATACCCTTCCATTAAGAGCTCGTCCATGATCATCTGGTAAAACCGGAGATATTGAGCATTCGGTGTGATTTGGAAGCGATATTGATCCCGACCGAACGAGATGCCTTTTAAAGCCGCATTTAATTCACGGATTTGGCTTTCCACGGTATAGATGTTGCTTTGCAGCTTGCTGACAAAGTCCTCTTGAAACTGAATTTGGGCACGTTCTTTGGCCTGCCTGATCTTCTCTTCATACTCAGTCAGTTGAGAGTCAATAAGGCGCTGCAACTCGGTTTGATATGCTTCATTGTCTGCACGCTGAATATCAAACCCTGCCTGAAAATCTCGATTGAAATCCGCGCGCAGCTTTACAAGCTCTGTCCACAAAGTGTCTTTGCGATTGCGATCCACTTGCATTTGCCGTCCGAAATTGAAAAGAATGGTCGTCGGCGATCCGAGCCGCTGCATTTCTTGTTGGAATCTCGGTTCACCCTTTTCCATTACGAAAGCTCCAGTAAAGGAGTCTTCAATGTTTTTCGCAGCCTCATTGCGATCCATTTCCAATTTCCTTCGCCGCTCGCCTTCCAATTGATCCAACTTGATTTCCAATTTGGTTTTTTCACTTATCGCATGTTCTTTCTGTTGCTCCACTTGTTTGATCTGTTTTTCACAATCTCGAATTTTATCATCCAAATCCAATAAATATGACAAATCGAGTGAACCTAAATCATGCAATACTTGACGGAGTTCGGTCTGCAGTACAGGAACCCGAATTAATTCCCTCTGCGCATCTCCAACGTCGCGAAGATCCCCTTCAGACGGTGGTGTCATACTTGCCCACTTTGCGGCAGATTGCACGCGCGGCGACCACATTTCCACCAATTCCTCAACCACTGCCAGTCGGGCAGATTTCAGCTCCAACTGCTGTGCCAACGCCCGTTTCCCGATAAACAGATTCTCCCAACGTTTTGGATCCATTTGGCGCGCGACATAATTTTGATAGAGCATGCCGTCCGCCGTAACAGCTGTCCGATGGTTGCGCAGCTGCTCGATTTTCTCAACTTTCATTACCCGGCCTAACAAAAAGTCGGCATACACGCGTGCAAAAGCATCTTCTGTTTCAATCTCCTCAGCGAGACTGCCCGATAGACGCTCCGGTTTCTGTTCAAGGATACGCCCTATATCGACAATGCCGACATCGTAGATGTGCTGCTCGCGTTTAACGGAATCATACACTTCCAATGCCAACTGAAAATATTCCGGCGGTACCAAGAGATAAAACCGTTGTGTATGCAAATAGCCTTCAATGGCTCTGTGCCAAGTTGGATCAGGGATCTCCAACGCCTCGGCAAAGATTGTGACAGGTATGTCGGCACCCGTTTTCGTGCGTAAGCTTGTCATGATCGCCCGCTGCAGTTCTGTAACTTTTCTATCATACGGTTTGATGCCCTTTTTTAATTCTGCAATGACAGCCTTTAGTTCTGCCTGCTCCTGATTTAACCGAGCCAGTTCATCTGCAATTTTTCTATGGATTGTCCCGAGCGAATTCGCAGCATTTGCAAGCAGGAGTTGTACATCTGCGAACTCATCTACATTTAGTTCACAACTTGTAGGGTCGAAAGTGTTCAGACTTACACCAGAGAGATCGACTGGTTTACGAAGCATCTGCATCGCTTGGCCGATGCGACTGCTTGCGGCCTGGATGTCAGCAGATAAATCATCCTGGGTATCGCCAGTTATCCATTGCTCCCATGATAATGCTTGTTTAACACCCGCTGCCACGGCCGACCAGCGTGCGGAAAGGTCTAGCAACATTCGCTCTTGCCGTTGAATCGATTGAAAAATGGAAACAAATTCAGCATGCAACAGTTGTTTTTTATTTTCCAAACTCTGCTGTTTCACAAAAATATCCGATTGCACACGTTCATCTCGCCATGTATCTCGTAGATTTTGAAGATCTATTTGACGTTCTTCATGGCGCTTGATCTCTTGGTGAAGCTCCGACAGCCTATGTTTGCTTGTCAATACTTCATGCTCCAACTGCTCTAATTGAGTTTCAATTTCAACGACTTTTGCACGATCGACAAGGTATTGATACACTTGCAGCCTTTCCTCTACGGTTGACAAGGATTCCGCTTGCTGCCCGATCTGTGTAAGTGCATCGACTTTTTTGCGAACATGGCGCAGTTCGTCTTCCATTCGTCGGTAATGCCGGATATTTTCACGCATATCTTCAATATCCAATCGATGCTCGACATCACAAACGAACTCCGATATAAACCCTGCAACATCCATAATCGGCGAAAAGGGTACCGCCTTTCGAAAGAGTCGAAAAAACTTTTCCCCAATGTTGCCCATGTGGCTGCGGAACATGTCCTGGTATCGTTTATTGGTTTCATAGAGTTCAAATTTGCCCTTGCCTTTTTTACTGCCCCATTGCCGCAGCTCCTGAATACTGAGCGGTGTTTCCTCACGAATGAAATGAAAAGAAGGCAATTCATCAAGCAGCGAAAAGAACCGATGGTTATAGGTTCCATCAGGATCACAATCAAATATGATCCCCATGCATAAATGTTTCTTTTTTACCGTATCGTAAAATTCCGCCACAACGTAACTGGAAAATGTTTCATCGGCCCGTAAGTACACAATTCCACTGTCTTCCGCATCCGCTACTTCCCCGAACAAATATCCCTTTAAACTGCGGCGCGAGTTATCATTTGCCGCTTTATTGAAAAAATGGCCGCTCGTGTCTCCCAATATGAGCATCTGTAAAGCATCGAGAATCGTTGACTTCCCAGCCCCATTCTTGCCGGTAAGAAACGTAATCTGCTGAAGGTTCAGCACTTCATGTACGATGTAGTGCCAATTGATGAGAACAAGCTTTTCCAATCGTTTCATTCCATCTCACCTTCCTTCTCATCGATCGATGCGATCCGATCTTGCACTTCGACGTCCAAATCTTCTTCAAGATCCATTAACTCTTCTTCTGGATCGTCAAATTTCCCTTGATCCAGCATTTCATACAGTTGACTGATTCGCTCATCAGACACCAACATGCGAATCGTCGGATAGACAATCCAGCGACTATCCGGCTGAAATCCTTCACCGTCAATTCTTTCCATGATCGATAATTTTCGCAGCTTCATGAAAGCAGCTTGCAACCGTGTCACCGCCAATTTCTTCTCGATAAACCCGAATGCCCGCAGTTTTTCGTATACATCACGCAGCCAGATGACAATTTCTCTGCGGCCTGATACTTGCTCCAGTTGTTCATCGTAAATAAGCCGCAAAACATATAGAATATATGTTGTGAGTTTGTCCGCATTTTTCCTGTTTCGTCCAAATCTGTTGTACAATGCCATCACGCCCCGCAGGCTATCTACCTGCAGTGCCCATCCGCTGACACTGAGATACGCATCAAGCATCGGCTTGACCCTCTCAGCAAACCTATACTCGCGACTGCCTGTCAACCGTCCCTCTTTTGCATCCCATACGTCTCGCACCAAGAATGTTTGATCAAACAATATGCTTAGGAGTCGCGAAAATTGTTCTCTATCCCGATCTGACAATGCTTCATATTCTCTTTGCCAATCCACTGATGTGCCCCCATTCCAGCAGGTTGCTCATAAAATTGTTGCAAAAGGCAATAAAATTACTAGTAAGACTCATTAAAACTCTTTCACAACGAATGATGTGATTTTTCCCCAATTAATCGCTTGAATGTCAATGCCGGGATTCTATAACCATTTACGATCACCGCATCCGCTTCATCGTCCCATGCAAGGCTATACGGGATATCCGATTCATCTGCCTTGATGACCGCAACCATCGTCCGCAAAAAATCTTCCACTTCATCGATTGTTAATGCGTGAGCCTCCAAGATGCCTTCTGCTGGCATTTGCGAAAGGATAAACTCGATAATATGTTCATTGGAGAACAGTGATTTAGCCCGTTCGATCAATTCGTCCGCTTCAGCAGCAAAAAGCACGTCCGGTACTTTGTCCTTCGTTTTCAGCGGTTGCGTTTTTCCACGTTGCCGACGTGTCGGCTCTGTGAATAGTCCATAAGAATCCGTATATTCTACCCGGAAAATAGGCAGTTTCTCCATCTCGGGCAAGATGCTTGATGTGGACATCTGCTCAGTATCTTGCAACTTGGGCAAATGTTTTAAAAGCTCCACAAGCTTACCTTTCGTATTTCGATCCGAATTGAGCAAATATTGAATGCGTTCAACCGAAGCTCGACTGTATGCGCTATTTCGGCGATCGATTTCATGCAGAAAAGAATCCATCGTTTCAAAACTGTCTAGAATGAACTGGATCATCCGGATGATCTCATAACGGGCCGTATCATCTTGTATTCCGCTGCGATGTGTCCGCATGGATTGTACAAGCAAATCAAGCACTTCACTATCCTGCAGCCATTCGCGCAATAGAGAAAGAATCCGGGGCCGGAACCGGTGCACGCTATCGACTGTTTTCAATGGATGATACGTTTTTGCCGCCACAAGCACTTGGTATTCATCGAAATGCTCCTCCAATAATCCACGTATGTCCTGTCGTTCCTGTAAACTTTGATAGAATTTGTGGATGTTATGCAGCAAAGCCCGCAAGCTAGCCAGCAAATCCTGCGTATGATCATATGCACTTTGCAGCGCCGGAAACATATAATCTCGTTCTTCATTCGCCGTCCGCAAAACCGAATATGTGCTATATACAAACGAGTTGTATGGCTTGTCGATCGGGTGGACAATACTATGAAGCACATCCAGCACCAAAATCGCATAATCAGGTACAATCAAGAGCTCGTCAAGAGAATTTTCGTCAGGAACGGATGTCAACCACTTGCACTCTAGTAATCTTCGAATTAATGCGTGTGCTTGACCAGATAACGTTTGTTCCCCTTCCATTCCCGTCAATTCGTTATTCCCATACAAATTGTCCGGTTGCTGACGAATGAAAGAATTATCTATCGAAACCTCAACCTGCTCATCTTGTAATTCCATTAAATCTGCAACCATATGATCGACCAGATACGCTGCCAAGTCTCCTCTTTTGAAACGCAAATTACCCTGATAGCATTCCCGCAGAACCATCAAGGCACGAAAATATATATGTTTATTTTTGGAGGACAAAATCGAAAAAAACGAATCTCCTACTATTTCGAATAAGCCTTGCACTCGTTTCACCCTATCAGATAATATTATATTTATAGTACCTGATTGGGCAATATCTGTACATGAAGTGGATGGAATTGGTGACACGGAAGAAATAGAGCCGACTTCCATATCGAACCGCGCATCTGTAAAGCCGGATATGCGACGGATACGCATAGCAGAGCGATGACTTGTGATATAGGAGACGTATCGCATTTGTTGTTTGCCTCTCTCAACTTCCAGCAACTTTTTTCATGCAATTAGTCTTTCCAAAAACTAGCTTTTTCAAACTCGGGTTTTTGCTAAATGATAAAACAACTAAAAGCACCAAAGAATCGATCGCATCCTAAGAGAATAATCGGCCGAGTATAGCGATTTATGCTAAACTGGGATAGAACATCTTGTAAGCAGTAAGGGGATCGTGTCGATGAATCTGGTATCTTGGAATGTCAATGGTTTGAGATCCTGCGTAAATAAAGGATTTCACGAGTATTTCAACCATATCGGGGCAGATATATTCTGCCTTCAGGAGACGAAACTGCAAGAAGGGCAAATTAGCCTGGAGCTTGGCGAGGAATATAGGCAGTACTGGAATTACGCCCTGAAGAAGGGATATTCCGGGACTGCCGTATTTACGAAGATTCAGCCGCTTTCGGTACGTTATGGCCTGGAAGAGGAGACAGAACCCGAGGGGCGGATTATTACTCTTGAGTTTGACTCCTTCTATCTTGTTAATGTATACACTCCCAATGCTAAGCGTGATCTGTCAAGACTTGCATATAGACTGGAATGGGAAGATCGGTTTCGAAACTTTCTTCTGCAGCTTGACGATCGGAAACCCGTTATCATTTGCGGTGATTTGAATGTTGCGCACCAGGAGATCGACCTCAAGAATGCGAAGGGGAATCGCGGCAATTCCGGCTTTACCGAGGAAGAACGGGAAAAGATGAGTCTGCTCCTGGACTCCGGCTTCACGGATTCCTTCAGATATCTTTATCCTGAACGAACCGATGCCTACTCTTGGTGGTCGAATATGCCGAAGGTGAGAGAGCGGAACGTCGGATGGCGAATCGATTATTTTCTCGTTTCAACGAGACTGCGTCCCTTCATTGTCGACGCACGAATTGATTCCAACGTATTGGGGAGCGATCACTGCCCCGTTGTGCTGGAATTGGCCAATTTTAACGAATCCCTTTTCCTTCCACGGGACACAATCGGATAGGATACGCTCCGTCGATATAAGGCTGAACGCGATGAATGAGCGTAAGTCACTGCAACAGTATCGACTCCTGTCCTCGCGTAAACAAAAACCCTTGCCAGAAAAAACTTTGCACATGAACGGTTATCGATAGTTCAGTTTCATCAGTTCTTCCCGGAAAGCTGGTTTCCTGGGATATTTGGCAAGCAGCATATTTGTAATTTGCAAAGCCTCCGCTTGCCCGCCCGCTTTTTGCAGCATTCGAATGATCCGGCAAACATCCTGATAGTGCTTTCTCGTATTCGCGTGTTCAGCTGTGGATTCAATATGCAATTGAAACAGCTTCTTCACTTCAGTAGGAAATTGCCGAATCAGGTGCGGATAAAATTGTTCAATTCTGGCAGGTTGTTTTTTCACATATTCCAAGAGCCGCTCCGTTTCACGCTCCTCTACAAGAATCCTAGTATAAATAGCACTATGCCAACCGTTATTTTCCATTTTCTGCAGCATGCTTTGATAAACAGCCTGCCATTCTTCTGCCGGATAGCTGTCTTTAAGCGGTTTATAATAGGAGAAGTCTCCTTCGAGCACAAGTTCCTTACCGATTTGCTGCTGCAATTCCATTTTCCCAGACCGTCGGCAGGCTTCATACCGAAGTCCTTTCCATTTCGTTACCAGACCGCGCAGACCTTTGGCTAGATCCTGTGCTTCACCTTCTTCGGCTAGTCTGATGGCTTCATCATATTGCCGTTTCTTTAGTGCGTTCCGTATTGCCAATTCCCGAAAACCAGAAAAATGAAGATTGCTTGTCAGAAATTTTCCCGCTTGTTTCCGGCTCCCATACTCTTGAATGAACTGGTAACGAATCATGGCCAAACGCTCCGCAAAGTAATTTCCGCTCCAAGATCCTTCCTGTTGTCCGGAACTAAATTGAGAAGTATGTTCTTCCCATTCTCTTCGCAATTCAGCGGTTACAGCCAAACTGGATGCACTTTTCAGTAAAGACAATTGCCAATCCGGCCATCCGTCAAGCTGAGGATGTTTGGATTCCTTGAGCAGCATATGGAACAATTCACCCAAATCCTGTTGTGGAATCTCCCACTATAAAGTAATGTTTTCTCCTGTTTTCTCGCTCATTCTTAGTTTTACAACTTTGACACCTAGAGAGTGTTGGTGAAAGATTGCATAGAACCCATATTTTTCTGTAAAGGCCGGTGGCAGGAATAAGCTTGAAATCATTGTTTTCCAAACTGTGGATAAAATGGTATGATCGCACAGTGGATCTCCACGTTCTCCCTCGGGGTTTACCCTCCCATGTCACGCTGGGTCTATGCCCTTACATTCCTTCGTTCTACCTCTCAAGGGGTGGAGGCCGATTCTTGCTCCTCGACTGGGTCGTTGCCCTTATGGATAAAATCCTTCGGCTTCTCCGGTGCTTCCGTTGTCAAAGTTGTGCACATCTGAATAATCGAGTTTTCAGTTTGTTGATAATGTTGAATTTGTGAAATATCCAGTTGTGGATATTTCATTTATTAAAAACCAGATACTAAGCTGTTGATACGTGTTCTATTTTTTATTTTATGCTGCACTTTGTTGTAGCTGGGCTTGTCGGACTGGCCCCAGTACATCGTTTGCGTTATACTCTTTCTGCTTTGTCCCCAATGTATAAAGTACGCGAACCAGTTTTCCACATAAGGCGATGATCGACTGCTTCTTTTTTAACGGATTCTGACTACGTGTCGTGTAATACTTGTGCAGCTCTTTAAATTCTTCGTTTTTGGCCACCATCGGTAGCATGGCGCGAAACAAGATGCCTCTTAATCGAGAACGACCCCGCTTGCTGATCCCCGTTTTCCCCTTCCGTTTTCCAGAACTATTCTCAGTCAAATTCAGTCCAGCCAAGCGGATGATTTGCTGTCCGTGATCATAGTTGTTGAGATCGCCAACCTCCGCTAGGAAACCGGCGACGGTCAGAACACCAACCCCTGGGATGCTCAGCATCTGCCGAGTTCCGGGGATCTTCTCAAGAATCTGCAAGACTTGCGCCATAATGGTTTCTTCCTGCTTGCCATACAGATCGTACTGCTGCAGCAAGATAGTCAGCTCGATTCGAGCCGCTGCCAGTCCCTCGGTAAGCCCGATGGAAGCCGTTGCGGTCGCATAGAGCTGCTCCGCTCTCTTAATGCCCACCCCACGCTTGATTTCCGTCTTCCAATGTGAGAGAACGCCTCTGGCGCCTACGGAGACAATCTCCTCTGGAGTTGGAAACTGACGCATGGTCATGAGGGACGCTTTCCCTTCCCAGTCCTTAAATACCTGTGGATACTCTGGAAAGTAGCGGTCAAACCAGTTTGTGATCCGTGTTTTCACTTGAATCAAGCTCACCATGACCTTCTCGCGAAGATTCATCAGAATGCGTAATTCTGCGTATTCCTTGGTCGGTAAGTTAGGTTCTGAGTACTTTCCATTCCGAATGAGGTCGGCAATGACTTTTGCATCCTTGTAGTCGCTTTTGGTCTGTGAGTTGTCCTCGAGCTCCTTGCTCTTGTTCACATGATGCGGATTGACAACAACAACCTGAATGCCTTGCTCCTTCAAAAACGCCGCTAACGGGAACCAGTAGTGTCCAGTCGGTTCAATGCCGAATATAATGTCTGTTTTCTCATGAATTCGGCCAAGCTCCTTCATCCACGCTGCCAGCTTCGTCAGCCCTTCCTGGTCGTTGTGAAATACACAGTCCTTCCCAAGCTCAATTCCACGGAAATCCACAGCTCGAGCTACGTGTATCTTCTTTGCGATGTCAGCTCCAACCACCAATGTTTTCTCGGTAATTCTTGTAATCCGTTGATTCTGTTTCTGCTTCGTCTTATACTTCATGTGAGCGCCTCTTTTCGTATGTAGGTATTGTTCTGCGTCGAACGTTTCCTAGTATACAAGAGGTGCTTTTTTCGTTCAAAGCTTAAATTACTTCATTACAGGAATTGCTCATACTAGAAAGTCTTGCACCAATCGGTCCAAGACCTGTTCCTGAAACACTTTCCTGCCGGTTTCTTTCATCGTTTGCAAAAGCTGTTCATCCCAGGGAATGTCCAACTGATTCAAAAGTTTATGCTCGTTTTCCGTGAAATTTGGGTTGTCATTTCGAACAGCTGATAGATACGTTTCTGTATCCATACGCCATGGAATCAATTGACTCCCATATCTCTTCATCAACCCGACCGCCATGGATAACCCTTTTACATCAAAATCTCCACTATAATAAATTCGGGGCTGATCATTTGCATATGTCATTTTATCCAATAACCGTAATGCGGCTAGAGATGGTTGACCGCTTGTGCAGATCAATAGATGTGCCTTTCGATCTGGTCGGCCTGCGATTAAATCAATCATCGTACCAAAAATAGATGGATTTTCTACAACCATAATGTTCGGCCTGTCTGAAAGATCTTCTGCTTCCAATCGTTCAACTGCAGCTAATGGCAAAGCAATGGGCATTCCCTCAAACTTTTTGATTCCTGCAACCCAGACGATCGAACTGATATCATCCAGTATAATTCCGGACAAAGCATACTGTTCCCGGGTCCATTCAGCATGTGACATATCTTCCACATTTTCCGAATCGTCAACAGCATCTGTGCCCTTTAAGCTTTCGTCCGGTGCTAATCGTTCAGCGTTATCCATTGTGTCAATATTTATTGCTGTACTATTTGTACGATCCCATTTCACATTCGACGCATACCGTGTCAATTCCGGATTCGACTGCCACGATTCAAACCACGCAAGCATCCCCCAGTAAAACAATCTGCCAGACAATGTATTACGATCCAATCGATGGGGATCACCGGTTGTCCTTGCGGCAAATATCGGCAATCGTTCACCTTTTGCCGGTAATGCCAGCAATGCCGAAATCGTCGTTCGCAGATTCGGGCTGTCATTTTTTTCACGATATTCCTGATAAATCTCCAAGAATGTGCGATACCCATAACCAGTCCCGCTCTGTAATTGTCTGATCCATTTTTCGATTGCTTCAGGATTCGCTCTTTGGCATACTTCACCATTTGAAGCCTCGAAATGTAAGATTTCGATTGCCCAATTACAGAACTGTTCCCAATTTTTCTGTTCTTCGTCCAGTTGTTCCTGTCGAGTCGACCAATTCTCTCCACACAAAAGACGCAAACAATCGACGGTGGAAACTTGAAAGTGGGTTTGCTGCAGTGCCTGTTCCAAATCCGTCATCCGGAAGCGAAACTCTGATGCACCATACAAATTGACGGCAAACAAACCTTCGAGTGCTTGCCGTTCCTCCTCGCCAAGCTGGGTCAAACGGATCGAGCCGGCAATCCGCCCATAACTTTCATATTTTTTGCAAACCAGCATCCACATCCGGCGAAATCCAACCTGCCCAATATATTCTTTACATTCCGTTAACAAATCCGCCTTTGACCACGCCTTTAACGAATCAGGAGAATTTGCGTAACCAGACACATCGCCCCCTCCATTACTCATCCTGCCAGATCCCTGCAGCTTCATTCTTCCTCTCGAGCTGCAGCAACTTCGTTCAGCGCTTCCCAATCTTGATCGCCCATCAATCGTCTCTGAACACCATTCCAGTAGTAAGGAATCAACGTGACAAAATCTACATCCTGTGGACGGTAAATTTCATAAATGGACAATGACGGCACCGTATCATAACATCCCCATAAGACCTGGCTCGTCATCATATAATCGAATTGCATCTCGGTCAGCAATTGGAACATATCGCGCATATTTTCATCGTCGACACCGGCAAACGCTTCATCCAATGTAATGATACGGGGAGCATCAGGGCTCGAATCTTTATAACGTGAATCCGTCGCTGCGAACAATGGAATATACATTGCCATCGCCCGTTCCCCACCACTCATGGTATTAAAGCGGGAGTCGGTCAACTCGCGCCAAGATTGGCTGCCTTTGCGAACATACAGGGTAAAGGCAAACCAGTTGCGATAATCGAGCAGTTCCTGGATCCACCTGCGGAGTCCTTCACCTTCCGCCGCATCTTCCTTCGCCCATTGAATACGGGAACGAAAATGTTCCACCATTTGCTCAATCTCTTCGTCCAATAATGTACTCGGATGTTTGCGCAACAGCCTGACCAGTTGTTCCGTATCCAGTTCCCGTTCGTTGTGTGCCGCTTTCGGCTTCCAATCCAATGATAGGACAAGTCCGCTGGACGTTTTTCTGCTTTCCATGAATTGATTCATTACCCGCACCCATTGTTCCGCACGATTGATTTTATCCTTGATCGCACGGCCCACACTATGAATCAGGATCTGTTCATACAGTTCCCGGTCCTTTTCATCGATCAGCAACTTCTGCTGTTCTTCCAGCCGTACCAGCTCACGCAAAAGCATCCGCGGTGTCCATGGCTGATTGCGATCCCGCAGCGATTCGATTAGGATCCGGTTGTATATGGAATCATACCGTTGTTCCAGCGAATAATCGAGCAACGCATTTTTTGCCAATGTGAATGCATCTTGCAAATGGTACTCCAACTGTTGGATCTTGCGGGATTCATAACGGGAACGGAAAAGGACACGGATCGCTTGGGCTGTTTTCAAACATGCTTGCATAGATTCCATATCATCTGCCGTTTTCTTGATCGGATGATCCAGTTCAAATCCGACAAGCTGCAGGTTCCATTCGGTACGCCATATTTGCAAACCGTCCTGCAAATCCTGCTCCTTCTGTTCCAGTTCACTGCGTTTTTGTTGCAATTTTTCCCCTGTGGCTCCACGCTCGCTTTCCAAAGTACGGAGCTTTGCATTGCAATCATCAATCGTCTGCTTCCATTCTGCCTTCCTGCTTTGCAATGCCTGCAAACGTTCATACACATCATAGAGCCCCAACTCTTGCACCAATTTTGTCAATGCATGAGCGGAAGCTTGTTGCTGTTTTTCGCGTTCCTGCAAGTGTTCCAACTGTTCCTGTTCCATCCGGATACGTTCCGATACTTCTTCCAATTCTTCTTGGAGTTGTTCCGCTTCCACACGCATTCTTCCAAGAATCACAAGTGTAGATTTCAAACTGTTGCCCAAACGTTCATAGTCTTGCAGGATTTCGAGGGCATCCTGAAAGTCTTTTTCTCTCTTTAATCGCGACCATTTGGCTGTTTTTTCAAGTACCACCCGTTGCTGTTCACGCCAATTGTGCGTGGCTTCCTTATATGCCACACTGCAATCCGCTTCAATTTTTTGTGCATGCTCATAAAAAGCTTTTGCTTCCTGCAGCATCTTGTATACAGATCGCAACTCATCTTCAGGCGGTAAAGCGAGCAGTTCTGCACGGATTTGCTCCGATTGTACCTGCAGGTCCTGAATATGCAAAAGAAGGGAATCCATCTCGTCTGACAGGATTTTTATATTCTCTTCCAGTTTCTGAATCGCAGCCAACCTCGTCTGTCTGCGCGCTTCGGCACCGATCCATTCAGCCCGCTCCTTGCCAGCGACTTGTCCGGACAGAGGTCCTAAATGAAATGAGCCTGATTCAGTAATCGAAGCTCCCGTGGTCATTTCTTCACCTACTTGAATCGTTCGCAGCACGTCATCGATGTGACACTTTGTCAGACCACATTCCGCGCTTGGGGTAGGTTCCAGATAGTCGGCCAATGTATGTCCATACAGTACTGGCGATGGCCGAAGCCAGGATTCCTCTTCCTGATCCAATATCTCAATCGCGTCAGGGGATATCCAGGCATCCAATAGTCCAGCATGGTGTAAGGCAGTTTCCAATACAGCCTTTGTCCGCTCACCGACATGGGGCTTGAATTCACACAATGCATACAGCGGTCCTCCAACATTGTTACTCGATTCCATGCGACGCTTGCGGGCGTTTTTTCTTGCCTCACTGCGCTCCGGTTCCGGTTCCCTTTGCTCTTTCCAAGCTTGCAACTCCACTTGCAGTTGATTCAAGTTTTCTCGTTTCAGTTTACATTCATGCTCTGCCTGCAATCGTTGCGCGGTGAGTTCGGCTTGGGCCCATTGTTCCGATTTTTTGCAAGGTTCTACAATTTCTTCGTAAGCCAACTCCGGATATCTTTGCAAGCGCTGCAGCATGGTGTGAAACGCTTCTTCCGCTACCGGCAAACGTTGCAGGCTCTTGAACCAGGCAAGCAACCGATCTTCGTGGGCGATGATCGCTGTCTGCAGTGCCTCTTCTTTTGCACGGACTGTCCGTTCCGCCGCATCCCGTTTTTCCCGCGCAACGCTCATGCTGGTTTCTGCGTCTTTCATCTTCGCAGCAAGATCACGTTCCTTCACACATTCCTGCAATACATGTTTCAATTGTTCGCGATACACCGCCAGATCCCGCCGCCAACTCGCCCACACCTGCTCGGGCACGGCCTCATCCAACCGCTTCCACTGACGTTCGTATAGATCATGATCGTAAAATTCCACATCTTTCGCGAGATCGTCCAACTCTCGTTGCAGTGTTTGCTGCTCCGGCAATTGCTGTTCCAACTGCTGGGTGACGTCCAGCAAACGATTTTCTTTTTTGTCTTTCTCCTGTTGCCCGGCCCGTAATCTTGCGTTTGTTTGATTCAGTCCCTGTTGTGTTTCTTGCAGTCGTTCTTGCATCGCCTTAAGCTCATGTTGCTTTTCCATTGCCTCCGAACGATTCAGCAGCTCGATTTCTGTCTCGGTCGCCATGAGTTGCTCATTGGCTTCATTCAGCGCATTGCTGTTTTGTTCGTATTGCTCCATCAGGCGGTTCCACGCCTGTTCTTGCTCCGATACCTCTACAGCTTTCTGTTTGCGCAATTCTTCTTCCTGCAGCAGCAGCACAGACTGATTGAATAAGCGATATTCATTATACTGATCATAGCTGTCTGCCAACTTTTGCGCTTCTGAGCGGTGCAGGCTCAATTCATCCAAGCGGTCACTGATCTCATCCATATCTTCGAGCACTTCCGAAAGCGGACGCAGCTCTTCTTCGCTCAACGGCGGCAATGCATCATTAAGGATCCCGTAAATGGTTGACGGTTTGAAATCTTTGGACAGCTTGGGGGAACGCAACTGGATCATCAAATCCAAAAGTTCTTTGTATGCTTCCGGATCGGAAAATCCGAATAACAATTTATTTATGAGCTGACGGTATTCTCCCTGTTCGCGGACGACTTTTCCTCCGTCTCCGATCACAACTTCCAATCCGGTCCGGTCTAAAGGCACTTTTTGCCCATGTTTCTCAAACAGATCCACATCATATAGGAAGATATCCTTGCCGATCCGGCGTTGGTCTGTAACCGCAAATCCCCAGAAGCCGACTTGTGCCGCTCCACGTCTGGCACGCAAGCCAATCCCGACTGTCAGGTATTTATCGGTCACAGGCTGATGAAACTCCAGATACAAATATCCAGTCCGATCCTGGATTCCGCTTTCCGATTCACCGAGTAAATAAAATTCGATTTTTCGATCCTTGGAACCAAACGGGTCCAGTCGTGACGGACGTTTGTCGCCATCAAGCACCAACGGCAAAAAACTCTGCATCGTAACCGATTTTCCAGATCCGTTAGTACCGCGGAAAATCAACCGGCCATCTGACAAATGGAAGACTTCATCCGCATGGTAATACCAAAAATTAAAAATACCCGCACGATTCATGCACCATCTATTGAATTGCATTTTACTCATTCGCTCCTTTCCAATTATAAATACCGTTCCATCGCATGAATGCCGGATACAATCGAATCGTATGCGGATCATCGACGTTTCCGAAATTCCATTCTGCCAGGTGTTGCAACAGCTCGTCCGCCAAGGAACTTGTAGTTTTTTCACGATACGCCTTGCTCCAGTATTCACCATGGAATCCCTTCAACCGGCTTAAAACCCCTTCAAAATCTGTACGCGTCAGCAGCAAATTGCCGCATTCATCTTGTTCAAAGAATCCTGGCGTTTTGAATAACATTCGGCGTATTTCACCAGCGAGCAGCATCATCAGATCCGACTCACTGCCAAGCGTCGGGAACAAATCCATCTCCCCAGTAAGTTCTGTCCACGTAAATACCAACCCTTCGCGAAAGCGCCGGCCTTCCAAGCCAAACATGGTTCGCATCTGATCAATCAACCACGAACGTTGGATCTGTACGTAACGTTTTTCTTCATCCGTCCACTGCCAGTCATAAACGACCGGCTCTTGCATCAGTCTGCGGAAAATCGTTTGCCGCCGTGCTTGGACATCCGAATTTCCCGCTGATAAAGTTGCATATTCCGCTTCAGGCAGCGCAACCGTTGGCGCAATCAATTCCTCCATCGAATCATAAGCCATCAATTCTTTTGGAAAACGTCGCAATACGTAGCGAGCCAACGGGGATGCTTCATACAATACGTTTTGGTCGCCACCTTCACGCGCCCAATCGGTTTCTTCACCTTCCACCACGACCAACACATCCAGTTCCCGTAATTTTTTTAACGCCCTTGCCATCGATAGGCGATGCTCATACAAGGTCCAATCCAAATATACTTCTGACGATAGAAGGTGATCACGAATGGCATCCACCATTTCGGATAACAAAAATTGTTCCGACTCGTTCCGTCCCTCCATGTACCAAAGACCGTATGTGAACAATGCGTAATCACGAGGACTGTGGAATGAGTCAATTCGCATCCACGGCTGAAACGACCCTGGGATTTTTTCCAATTTAACAAATGTCCGTGTCACAATCAGGCTAAAACCCGCGTGTTCATGAAACCAATCTCGCAACCGTTCATACTGATGTTTGACTGCCAAATACAACTCCGGATCCTTTTCTTTCCTGATCCAATGTCTATTCAGGAGTGCCTGGGCCGCCTGTCGAAATTCCGCTTGCAGTTGTTCCTGTTGACGAACCCTGCCCCTTCTACGCATTCTCACTTACCACTCACCTCTTTTACGACAAAGCCAAAATCGGGCATTTCGAGCGTCCCGTCTTCGCAAGTCAAATATGCCCTTTTTCCATCACCCGGAACTTGCAAGACGATTTCCAGACCATCCGGCGTCCGCGTCGTACGTGAACGATTGGCGATACAACGACTGATCCAGAACAAAAGAAATTTACGTTCCAAGCTTGTCAATCGCTCCAATTCACTTACCTTGAACGTCCCCAACCGCAACCACTTTTGCAAAATATCGTTCTCCAGTGATTTTTCTGCGAGAAATGCCTGCTTAGCTTTTTGTTGCTGTTCTTTTCGATCCCGGATCGCTTCTGTGCCACCCGTTTTCCTATGCACGCGGCTGCGTGATCTCAATTCACGGATGATTGGCACTTCATCCCACATCGACATATCAGCGGAGTCAGATGTCCGTTCGCCCTCCCCTTGAAAATGTCTTGTTTTGTACAGTCCGTACGTATGTGCAAACAGCCGCTCGGCATCTGTCAGCTCATCGAGACGCAAAAACCATTGGCCCAGATAATCCAATTCCCTTTTTCGGCTGATTCCGAAACGGTGTTTTTCTTGAATCGCAAGCGCGGCTTTCACCATCTTGGCGATGCTGTCTTTGGTTGCACGCTCCAGAAATACTACATCGCTTTGTTCCATGTCCTTGCCTGTGAACCAATGCACAAATATCGACCATTCCTCCATATGCCGTTCAAACCGTTCTTCGTCCGGTATCATCTCTTCCAATGAAGGCAGTCTGGCTTCATCTGCAACAACTTTTTGTACAAAACGATTCCAAACGTCAGCTTCCGTCTCACGCAGCACCGCTTCCAGTTGCCCGCCCGTACGCTGCAATACGACGATAAAATTGCGTAAATAGTGTGTCAATGTGTCCTTAAAGACCAGAAACTGATCTGTCAGCATCAACTCTTCCGCTTTGCCTGTTTGCAGACTCGCAAGATAGTCGGATGCATTCTCATGCAACTGACGGAAGGCAAGCTGCAAATCGTTCCATAACAGCAACGCTTCTCCGTCTTTCCAATCGTCTGTATCCCGAATTTGCCTGACATATCCCGACAATCGCTCCAGTAACGTCGGTTCCAGTGATCCCCCATACCCTTGAATGTTTTCGAGACTTTCCAACATGCGTTCGATCTCAATCGTATAGGGAGTAATCTGATACCGGTAGCGTTTGCGCAAATATTCTTCAATCGTTGTTGCCCGTCCACCGTCATGACGGCTGTTCAGATTTTTCCATTCTGTCAGCACTTCCAAGTCCCGTTGACATTGTTCCAACGTATAACCAGACAATAACTCCCAATTCATGACACCTTCATGTACTTCTTCAACCTTCAACCAATATTTCAATTTGCTGTGATTTTCATAGAAATAACGAAGAATCAATCGGTACCTTGCCACATTGTCCGCATTCAGATACTTTGTCTCGGGTACCGGCTTTGTCCACAGTTCTTTTACTTGCTTTCGATTCACCGCACTCATCCTCTGCAAAACTATCGAATCTATCTCTTGATTACTATAATAGATTTCCGGCACGATAAACACCATCCACACCACATTAAATTATGGTATTAGGATGGACCATTTAATCGGAATACAGGCATAAAAATACAAATTTTACCTATAAAGGAATTTAAATATATATTTCACCGAATTTCTACTTATCCCTTCAGATAATTTGCAGACAATATAATAATAAAAAATTATTATCATGATTCCAATTATCTATTTTACTTATCAAACATAACGGGCTATGCTTTCTATGTATTCAACATGGGGGTGTGAGAATGAAACAGAACTCATCTGTACTAGTACAATGTAAGCCAGGAAAAGCCGAAAAAGATCGTTCAGATTTCAGTAAAGGAAGGCTATCACGGTGGCTTTGGCTGGGGGGAATTGCTTTTACATTTGTCATTGCACTTTTGGGTTTAGGATTGTCAAAACTTTCGATATTTGACCGGGTAGGACAACTCGCTTGTGCAATCCTTATCGCAGTAGCGTACAGACAGGTTGCTGGTTATCCAGAGTCGATTCGTCTGGGAATACAATTTTCAGCAAAAAAATTATTGCGATATGCCATCGTTTTGTTTGGCTTGAAGTTGAACATCGACGTAATTTTGCATCAAGGATTGTGGCTGTTGGTACGTGATACAGGAACGATTGTTTTTGCCATAACCGTGACGGTGCTCATTGCAAAATTGTTCAAAGCTGATAAATCTTTATCGTTCCTCCTTGGCATTGGGACGGGCGTATGCGGAGCGGCTGCCATTGCTGCTGTTTCTCCGATTCTGAGAGCGAAAGAAGAGGACACAGCAATTGGTGCGGGTATTATCGCACTGATGGGTACGGTGTTTGCCATTGTGTACACTGTCATTCGGCCTTTTCTTGGACTCTCGCCAACAAATTATGGAATTTGGTCTGGCGTTAGTCTTCACGAAATCGCCCATGTCGCATTAGCTGCGGCTCCTGCTGGTCAGAACGCTTTAGCCATTGCGCTGTTGGCTAAACTGGGGCGTGTATTCTTGCTGGTTCCTCTCAGCTTTATCCTTGTAGCTTGGATGAAATACAAAGGTAAAGGGGAGTCGGAAGCTGCAAAAATTGAATTCCCGTGGTTTCTCATTGGGTTTATTTTAATGAGCCTTGTGGGTAGCTACGTTCTTGGAAAATACATTTTTCTTTCTGCAGTAGTCATGAATGACATCGCGATCGTCACTAACTTTGTATTGACTATGGCAATGGTTGGACTGGGGTTAAACGTAAGTTTCAAAGACTTGCGTTCAAAGGCACTGCGACCACTCATTGCGATGACGATTACCTCGATACTTTTGTCGACGTTTACCTTTTTCACTGTTTGATTATCCTACCGAAAAGAGGAATATAAATGAAAAAAGTATTGTTTGCAACCGACGGATCTAAAGCGTCTGAAGCTGCACAAGATAAGGCTGTAGAACACTTAAGGGTATGGCCAGAATCTACACTTACCATACTTTATGTTACAGACAGGGACGCCATGGTAAGCGGCCCCTCTGGAGAAGCAAGGACGAAAGTGATACAAAATAGAATCGAAACATTTTACCATGGTATTGCAAATAGCAAATGAATCGAGTAAATTAACGAATGTAACCCTTTCAGCGATTGATCTCCTTTTTGGTGTGGACACCTAAGGATATCATACCTTCGCTTGATTGGGTTAATTTTCCATAAAGAACTTTTCACTGTCCAGTAATTTCATTATAGTGTGTGTTCAAAAAGTGGTTAAGTAAGACACAAGGAGTGCAAAGCCGAAGCACGAAAAGGCGACGGAGTGTACGTGTTTGGTACATGAGTAAGCCTTTTTGGGATTCGGCAAAGCAATCCGCCGTGGAGTTTTGACTACTTTTTGAACATCCTCTTATAGCATAAAATTAGTTTACTTTGGTATAAAAAGTGGTTTACAATTATAAATGTTTCGATATGATTAAACTAGCACTAGAATTAGGTAAAGTGAACTTATACTAAATTTAGCTGTTTTAGGCGCGGAACTTGTAGAAATATTGTCAAAGTAACTAATTAATTTGATTCAGAAAATGTATAACAATAATGAACGAGATAAGGGCTCAGGATTATGAAATTGACTCAAATAAAAATGTAGAGTTTGGCAGTACATTGGTATATTTCTTAGACAACTCTTGATATGTAACTAATTCCGTTATTTACGAATTTTACGTATCAAAAGTATCGCAGTAACAATTGCAGTAATGATTAGGCTTATTGACAAGGATCTACGTAACACATCGAAAATGTATTCACGAAGAGGAAGAGTGTACGTAGTACCATCTAGTGTGGAATGAAAAGAATCCGGAATAAAGATGATGCTCAAAGAGAGTGTCAAGAGAAATGTATAGCACCATGTTTTAATCACAATTTTCTCCATCGTTCATAACCTCCTATTACCACTGCATCTGAGTTAAAAACAGTTCCCGCCGAACCAGTATCGATTCATACATTTTTCAATTGAAGTTCCTTATTTCGAAAGCAAATCGCTACTTCAACAAAGGGCAAACCATACGTTACATCCATATTCATCTTGGCCCCTGTACGCCCGACCATTTCTGACGAAGCTGCAATTTTGTGCGGGATGTATGAAAAAATCCATACTCTTTGTACGGTTCCACTCGATGCAATTCATAATAACGCTTCATAGCGATTTTGGAATCGCCAAAACGATCAATGACTGCTACTTCATCAATAAAATAATCATCATTCAAAATTTATATAGAGCCTTTTCAAAAAGCTCCGAGACAGTATCGTAACCACTTCTTTTTAGATAAAAAGTAGCCTAAGACTTTGGTGACACCCATAGTTAAAAAATTAACGCGAATCGCAAATCCCTACTGGTTATGCTGAGGAAGTGTCACAATGGCATTCAAATAGGGGAGAACAGGGATTGAACCTGTAATGGCAACAATCAATATCGACATCCTAATTATACCATTTATGAACCCAATATCCTAGAGTGGACTCAGTTGTGCAGCCACATATCAGTCTCATTGTGGGACCATTTTTGTACTTTTCCTTATATCAAACCATTTGTATCATTCTCCGTGCATTGCTATTTAACAAATGGAACATCCAGCTTTTGTTTCGTTATCATCTTTCGATTCTCAATTTGAAGGATTTTCTTGTAACGAACTATATAGAGCCCGAACCCAAGAGAGATCCATAACAATCCTACAAACACTCCAGAGCCTCCAACTGGAATCAGCAATACAATACAAATTGCAAGAGCCAGAAGTGGAGTAAACGGATAAAAGGGAACTTGGAATTGGTCGCTTCTCTCTTGACTTATCACCTTTCGCCTGGAAATAAAGAATACAACCATCGTAAAAATGAATGTCAACAGATATAAAAATCCAGTTGCTGATACAGCAAAATTGATGGAACTAAAAATCGTGAACGCTATTTGAATCCCTACTCCCAGCACAATCGACCAAACCGGCGTCTCCGTACGTGGGTGTACGAATGAAAGGATCTTGGGCAATAAGCCGTTCCGTCCCATGGCAAAAGCCGTTCTTGAAATCGACAGGATGAAAGCGTTCGCTGTAGCAGGAAGCGCAATGACAATCACAATGTTAACCAGAAGCGGTCCAAAACTCCCCAAAAACCGCTGGCTGGCAAGTGCAACCGGGACCGTAGATGCACCAAGTTCTTGCCACGGAACCACTCCCACCGATACAAACAGCAGGCCAAGATACAAGATTAGAACAATCACAATCGATGAAAAAATGGCCTTCGGAATTGTACGTTTCGGGTCTCTAATTTCTTCACCGGCGGCGACAATTCCATCCCAACCTACCATCGAAAGGAATCCAACCAAAGCTGCACCCACGATTCCTTCAAGTCCGTTGGGAGCAAACGGTGTAAACAGAGCATAATTCACATGTGCCCATCCAAGAAGAAAAAAGCTCACCAACAACACAATCTCAACGACAACGATCCCAACTTGTACAATACCGCTGTACTTGACTCCCAAGATGTTAAGAACACCTAACATCAGCAGGAGAATCACGGCACTCAAGATGGGTGGAACGCCAATGAGAGAATGCAAATAGTGACCAAATCCTTGTGAAACAAAGCTGCTGGCAGCAAGCCACGCCCCCCAATAGGACCATCCAATTAAGGTTCCCATGAGAGGTCCCATTGTTTCTCGAACATATTCATAGGAGCCACCGGCCCTTGGATACCTAGATGCCAATTCCGCATAGCACAATCCTAGAAGAATCTCTAAAATCGCCGCCAAAATAAACGAAACGATCACCGAGGGTCCTGCCTTCCCGGTTGCCACACCGCTCAATACAAAGATCCCTGCTCCGACCATGGCACCGATACCAAGCGCAGTTGCCTCTTTCCACCCAAGTCTTCTGTTGAGTTCCATCCTAACACCCTTTCTTCGTGGGAATGAATCAACATCCCTATTCCCCTCATCCCATCATCGTAAAAGCGGTAGACTTCCGCTTAATTTATTGACTTTTTTCGGCTTGCCATAAATGGCAAGCCCCACATACTGCAAATCATCGCCGTACAAAGAAATCTTTTCTGTATAGTCCTCGTAAGTTGTTGTCGTTTGAGCGGCATTTGTAACATCCACAACCAACAGATCGGAAAATTCTTCTGTGTACAGTTTTTCCCGCATTTCTCTGATCTTCTCTCGGGTTCCTTTCAACATAGGAATGGGAATCGTGGTGATTCCAGTATGTAAGTATCCTGTTCCGTCATACACATCCGGACCAATGATGCCCTCAATTTTTTGGCCAAGAGTCAAGGCCAAGACAGCTGCCGTATTAGCAATCAGCCCAAGAGGTAATTCTTCATCTATCACCATCACACATTTCGATTCTTTCAATTCCATTTCTTCCGTGTCCTCCCTTTTGTGAAATTGACTTGAAATATCCTGAGAATTACAATAGCACTACAAGTGGTTCTCCTGTAGTGCCAGTAGCAATTGTTTTTGACAGTACCATTTATAAGGTGTTGATAATCTATGCTGTGGTTACCGATTGACAGAAATTCCGACCTTCCATTGTTTCGTCAGGTCTATACCGAAATACGAGCAAAAATTTTGCATGGTGAACTTCACGGAGGCGAGCGCCTACCAAGTACTCGGGAATTGGCATCCGAACTTCAAGTATCGAGAAATGTAATTTTAGAAGCGTTCGATTTGCTTTTGGCGGAAGGATTTATTGAAGCAAAGCAAGGATCCGGAACTTTCATCACGCACGGAGCACATTTGAATCAAGAACATTTTTACGCACCTTTACTAGAGCAAACGAAACAAGAACCGGCGTATCAAAAAGACATGATTGACTTTCGCTCTGGCATTCCTGCCCTTGACCTCTTTCCAAAAAAGCTTTGGGGAAGACTTTCGTCTAAGGTATGCGTGGATTTGCCTGAAACCGCAATGTGCTATGATAAACCGGAAGGTCGTCCGGAATTAAGAGAGGCTTTGAGCAAGTATCTTCTTCGAATGAGGGGAGTCACCTGCCACCCCGATCAAATCGTGATCACTTCCGGCACGACACAGGCATTATCGATCGTTGCAAAACTGCTTGCCGCCGAAGGGCGTGAGGTGATTGTGGAAGATCCCATCACACACGAAGTTCAAACCATTTTTATTTCACACGGTTTTTCCTTGCAACCAATACCTGTAGATCAAAACGGAATGCAAACGGAACAAATCCCCCCTACTTGTAAACCTGCCTTCGTGTACGTAACGCCGTCCCATCAATTTCCACTTGGCGCGACGCTACCCATCAAACGACGGATCGACCTGATTCGATTCGCAAGAATGAGTAACTGTTTTATCGTGGAAGACGATTATGACAGTGAGTACAGGTACGAAGGCCCACCCATTAGTTCCTTGCAAGGGTTGGATCCCAAACGTGTCGTATACCTCGGTACATTCAGTAAAACGGTGCTTCCTTCCCTTCGAATCGGATTCATGGTTTTACCCTGGAGTTTAATAGAGCAAGTTCGAAAGTTGAAATGGTTAGCAGACCTCCACACTCCATCCATAGACCAACTGATCCTTGCCCGGTTTATTGAGGATGGACACTTTGACCGTCACGTCTCGAAGATGAAGAAAATCTACCGAAACCTCCGGAATACGTTAGTAAGGAGTCTGAAGATTACGTTCGGCGACAAAGTGCAGATCTTCGGTGACTCAACGGGAATGCACCTTGTGGCACGATTTGAAGGAATTGAATTCACCAACTGCGTGTTGGAGGAAATGAACGCACACGGGGTTCAGGTGTATCCGGTTGAAGCTCATGTTATCAAGAAGGGCCGTCGCCTTAATGAAAGCATTCTTGGCTATGGCAATTTATCAGTGGAAAAAATCGAAGAGGGCGTTCGTAGGATGTATGAGGCAATATCAGTGCAAAACCAGAACAATAGGCGAGAAAACACTTGCTAAGTTCCCGCCTACGCCCAGCAAGTTTAATTTTAAGATTCAAGTGCCACACTAAAGCCGTGATCTTTCCCGGCATGAATCCCTGTTGTCTTTGTAAGATGAAATATTCTTAGCATCAACGGTATATGTACACTTTAATTCAAGGTCTCTTGCAACTTCATGGAGCTTAGTTGGGATGAAGTTCATCTGCGACAAGTTCCCCCGTACGACCCGTTCCAAATACGGAACTCTTCTAAGCCTCCATTCTTCTACCAGCTTTGGGGAGATCTTATCCATCTTTATCAATAAATCCTGCGGGCACACATACCCTTTTTCCCATACAGTTGGTGAACCGTGTGCCGGACCTTTTTCTGCAATTCTTGTCGATTCGTAAGGAAAGCCCCCTTTTTCAACGGCAGATCATCCTGATTCTATGCGTATAGAGCGTCCTGAGTATAGTTCTTGAATCTATTCAACACCCGTGTATCCCATCATTTTATAGCCTTTAACTCTTTTTTTGTACATGCTCAACAGTACCGGAACCTGAGAGTCGACGTAATCGTATATTTGAACGTCTTTCTTGTTTACATGCGAACGATGCAATCGCCCAGCATATTGCTGTAAAGTTCCCTTCCAAGAGATAGGGTAAACTAAAAACAGCGTGTCCAAACGTGCATCATCGAATCCTTCACCAATTAATTTTCCAGTAGCAATCAGCACTCGTTCTTCGTGATCCGGAACGTTCGCAATTCGTTGGCGCAGTTGCTCACGTTCCTTCTTGCCCATTCCTCCGCGCAAAACAATAACGTTCTTGGCAAATTTCTCAAGTCGCTTTTGAAAATACTCAACATGCGCAGTGCGCTCAGTTAAAAGAATGGGTGATCTTCCCTGGTCCAAACATTTTAACAAGTCATCGAAAATCATTTCGTTTCTCGCTTCATCATCAATCAGCATTTGATAAATATCCTGTATTCCAGGACTGGAAACTTGCGGTGATAAACGAAATTGGGTATATCTTGGTATAACTCTATGCTCCATTCCTCGTGTGGCTATCTGTGACTTTGCATCCACACAAAACCGAATCGGTCCGCATTGCATAAAAACAATGGGATGATGCCCATTCTGTCGGATCGGGGTTGCAGTCAAGCCAAGAACATATTTCGCTTTGGCTTTCTTTAATACTTGCTCATAACTGAAGGCAGAAATATGGTGGCACTCATCTACAATGATTTGTCCATATTCATTAATGTATTCTTTGATAATCCCTTTTTGGTTCAAGCTCTGTATAACAGCAATATCGATCTGTCCGGTACGTTTTTCCTTTCCGCCGCCGATAAGACCGATATGTTTCTTTTCTGTATCCAAAAAGATACTAAGCCGCTCATTCCATTGATCCATGAGTTCTCGCCTATGGACAAGAATCAATGTGTTGACTTTTCTTTGTGCAATAATGGATGCGGCGACAATCGTTTTTCCGAAACCCGGAATCGCTGATAGGATCCCTGTCTCTTTCGTCAAAATCGCTCTCGTGGCTGCGTCTTGTACCATTGTAAGAGTTCCAGTAAATGTTGCATGAATCGGGATCCCTGTTGTGCGTTCATCCCTTATGATTGGTTTGATTGCATACGTGTTTAATAGATCCAAGATTTCTTGCAAACAACCTCTCGGAAGTGCAATGTGTTTTGGAAACTCTTCCGTGCAACTGATCACTCGCGGCTTACCGTATGTTGGGAGCCTCATCGCTTGAGTCTTGTAAAAATCTGGGTTCTGAAAAGCCGCCAGACGTGAGATTTGGCTGATTAAGATGGGTGGCAGATCACTTTTCTCCATATATATCATATTTGAAATAACGATAGTTGCTTTATCCGGAAGCGGCCCCTCAATAACTTTCTCTTTTAGGACTTGCGTTCTCTGATCCCATGGCTTTTCATTGTAATTTTGATCGGAATAACCTACGCTAAGAATAGATAAGTTTCTATCCGCTTCTTTTACAAATTCGGCAACTTGTTTCTTGCTCATTTTCTTAATTTGAGATAAAAACTGCCATTGATCTGCGTAAGGTTGCATATGCTCATCGACAAAGACACTATTTCCATTCTTTCTGGGAACCCCTTGCAATGGGAGGGCGATTAAATTCCCCAGCCCCCCTTTTGGGAGTGTATCCTGATTGGGAAAAAGTCGATCATAGGATCGTAGGCCAATTTGATTTGTTCTTTCCATGGTTTGGGTTAGAAGTGCACATCCCAGTTTTCTGGCTAATCCCGCATCAATAGCCTCCTCAAAAAAGATCCAAATGTGACCACCTTGTCCCGATCTCGACCTCTCCAAAACTGCAGGAACGCCAAGCTCCTTGCAGACACTCATAACCGCCAGTGCATCATCTTTCCAGTTTTGCTTATCAAAATCGATTGCAAGGAACCAGCAGGTCTCATCGGGCAGCATGGGATATACACCAATCGTCCTGTTGATTTTAGCTTCGAGATGGTGACGAATGACTTCATCCGTTACAGGCAAAAAATTTTGGTGTGGGCATTCTGAACATTTTACGTGCGGTTTTTTGCAAATATCCGTCCATTCATTTCCGCAAGCCGGTGAGTAGCCAGACCTCCCGGATTTGTTTTCCCAACGGACTGGGAAAACATCTTGGCGGCCTTTGAATAGGTTGCGAAATAAAAAATTTTCTCGGAAGATGACGAATATTTATGAACCACCGAGTTGTTGTTAAATTCTTGCGATTGATCCATATTATCGACTTTAGCGGGAGAAAAACAAGCAGTTTCTTCTATAGGTAAAGATGAACCTAATCCTGCGAATTTTGATAATTCTCTTTTCAGATTTGCGTTTTCTTCCCTTAAACGTTGAATTTCCATTAAAGCTTCCTGAAGTTGTTCCTCATAGTCGATCATGTTTACACCCTTTATTGCTTTTCCCTATCAGGATCATTTTATTTTTATAGTACCTGATTTCGTGATATGTGTACACGCGGTGGATAGAATTGGCGGAGCAGCAGAAATTGAAGAGAGCCACTTACAATTGGTACGACATATACGGAACCCAAAATGGAGAGGTTACCCGATCAAACGCCAAACGTCCACACTGATGGTTCAGTCACATGATTCTTATCATCCCTAACCATCTCGAACAACTCGACCTCACAATTGAATAGAAGTGATAAAAGCGTAAGTCCTTTGACCTGGCTCTCTCGAATTTTGTCCCGTGTTCTTCAATTTTTCTGCAACAGAAGCAGGAATATTTTTTATTTCGCCCATCACAATAGCACCTCAAGATATTTTAGAAGAACTGTTTTGATACGCAATTTTTCAGCACAGTTCACAAGTTTTGTTATGTTTTTTTCTGGTCTTTGTAGATAATTACGCAGACCTTCCTTCATAATATCAATGCCAATTTTCTCCCGATAACGGATAATGTCACAGATCGTTTTTTCTCGATCATATATTTTGACTTTATTCCCTTCGATTTCGATCTCATCAATCCCAAATTGATACTGTATTTTCAAAAAAATGCATAATTTTAATTGGCGGTTAGGATGGCAAACTTGACTTTTTAGCCCTCCTATAGATAGCAGCTTGATATTCCCAGGTATTGTAAGTCGTTAAATCATAGTGCGGCGGAGGTTCTTTGACGGACAGTAGGAGGAGTGCTTCCTCGTATCCATAAGAGTCGATGGATAGGAAACGAAGTATAAAGAGACGAGGAGCCAGGATACGAAGACTACTTTTGCCACATCCGTCAAACTATTTGAAACAATCCGCTCACTCTAGTGGAAAAATCAAGATTCGTGATTCGAAGAAATGAAGATAAATTAAAAATGGTCTATCTAACTAATGTACTATACAAAAAAGATAAATATAAAGAAGAGATATGTAATCAAGAAACCGAATAACGAAGCGTAAATCAAAACACTAATCCGGTGTTAATCTTCGTCCGGGTCGATCCCCCAAAATACATAAGCGGATATTCCCGTATTGGCGTAAAAACATGCTTCTACCAGAACAACATTTTCCTTTTCGAGCACGTCATACACAATGATTACATTGTTGAGCATTATCCAATAATAATCGTCGTATTCAAAACCCGGGAAGTGAACGATGTCCCCTTTCTTTTCCGGGGCTTCGCTTAAAACATATTTTGATTTCTTAAATATCTCCTGCGGAGTTACCTTCTTTAAAAACTTTTTAAGTGTCGCTAGATAGCGTCTTGCATCGTCGCTCCATAGAACTTTGTATCTATCAGCCATTTTTGTTTACCTCATGAACCAAACGGTCGAACTCTTTCTCATCTTCACTGTACGAAGAAAGCCCTTGTGCAGACCTTTTAATTTTCGCATTTTTGATCTGTTTCAAAATCTCAACATTTTCAGAAATAGCTTTTGTCATACGTTTTCTTTGATCTTCAGCCAAGTTATCCGAATCGTACTCTTCCTCGTTCGGAATCGTTCTCCCGAACTCTTCCTTCATGAGACGAATCAAAACACTTTCTTCAATTATTTCTTTGTCCCCAACGTATTTATCAAGAATTTCTCGAGTAATGAATTTCATATTGTATCACCACCATCTTAATTATAAACGATTTTTGAGGATAAGAAAATTTTCACCAACATAGAAGCGAACACTCCTCCCGCCCGCTTTGACATGACAAAAGAATGCCCACCGCACCTGAGGAAATAGGGTCTTAGCCGTCCGGAGAAAGCACCCTGCCGCCCAAAACCCCACTTCCTCGACCCCGATACACGCTAACGCTTTGTATCTTGGCATGGATCGGCGGGATAAAAGAAAAACGTGAGCGGAAAATAAAAAACGACAGATAAAATTGATTAAAATCCAATGAATCCGTCAAAAAGGATACCGAGGATGCCACCTAGCCAAATCAATGTTATGTGACTTCAACTCCGGTCAAAGAAGTACATCCTGATGCAAAAGCCCGGAGAATAAGAAAAATTGTCAAACCTTTTGGAAACGCGAATAAAGGTGCTGCTGGAGCATACCACCCCCGTAAACCACTAGATGGTAAAATCCCACTATAACTGACACAAACATGCCCAATATAAAATGTAGGTAGGATACATCTGGAAGTTGGCTGATTCTCTCAGACCACGCAAATTGATTAAACAGGTCATGAGAACGCAAAAAACAGACAGCGGAACCGAGTATGGAAGCTGCATAGATACAGCGGAAGTAATTGCCGCAATTCCTGAAGTGACCGAAACGCAACTGCCAAAGTATAGCCAACCAACTTAACTTACATTTCGGGCTAACTAAATCAATCTTAAGAACAGGTTGGATTAATCCAAACCTAGCCAAACATTCTTTTCTTACGCTTCCTTCTTCAGGTTTCAATAAAAGATCGCATGATTAATCAAACTATATTTCATGCGATAATAGGACGACAATAACGGTTGGAAATGTAGGAGAAGAATTTAACGGAATATCATACAAAATCACAATGGGTCTTGCGAAATGAATATCCTGACCATCGGCATCAGGAATGGCGATCAAATTATCTTTGATAGTATTTATTTCACCTCGGTCAAAGGCCCTATTGTCAATCAGATCGCTTATAAATCTACTCGGTTTCACTGAAGGCACTTATTTACTCTCTCACGTATAGGCGACAATTCATCCATTTCTTTAACACTACAACGTAGTCTATTTTGACCACTCAAGCGGTACTTTTATGACGCTTTTTTCTGTGTGAACGGTAGGCTTTGGCGTTTGATTTTTGGTAATACGCAACATCCCGCACCGCTTTTCTGATGGCGGACGGGTCTTGTGTTAGCGCGGCTATGATTAGGATCAATGCTTGCCGCATTGTCAAGATGGAATGGCTGTCGCCGTTTTCGTTTTTTTTTGAAACTGTTTGCGTACTTCCAATACAAATAGATGCGCAACCATCACGAGCAACATGTGCCTATGCCAGCCTATGTAGGATCGCGTTTCGTAATGAGCCATTCCGAGAAAGCTTTTACACTCTTGGAAGCTTTGCTCGATTGGCCAACGTAAGGTTGCGGCATGGTGCAACTCGCGGACGTCGATGTCTTCTGGAGCATTGCAAACAGCGTATTTGATCCGTCCATCTTCATACTTGCGGATATAGAGCCAGAGCTCCTCACCATCCTTGCCATCTTGCAGTTCAATAACACGGCAATATTTGACCAACGTACGCACCGGTCCCTTGGAGCCTTCCATTAATACAATTTCTTCCCAGGGCAAAGATTCATCTTGTGCAAGGGAAGAGACCGGGACGGCCGGAACAGAAGGAACCAGCTTGGTTGGCGGTTTCCCGCGACCTTTGCGTTCTGGCAGCGCCCAGTTCGGACGTTCCCGGAATACACGCTGATTGCTGTGGATATCCGCAAAGAACAAGACGGACTCAGGCAGGCCTTTCCGAAATTCGGCATCGCAGCCGAAAGCTCCATCGCAACCAATCCATTTGAACTGGAAAGCGTGATGTTTTACGGATTCCTGGATCATTTCAAGTGCAAGTTGCGGCTTGGTGCGAAACTCAGTTGTTTCCGGAATGCCGCATGATGACCAGTACGCCTTGCGCTCACCATCGAACCACGCCTCGGGCAGATACAGCCTGGCGTCCAGCAAACCGTAGCCGCCGATCCCGGAATAACCGATGAATACGCCAGCTTGGCAGTTTTCGACTTTCCCTTTGCTGCCGCAATATTGTCGCCAGACGCCTGCAGATTTGGTTCCTTTCTTGCCAAAATCGGAGCCGTCTATTGTAATCATACCGTTTGGATCGTTTGCGATAGTGCAGACCCTGCTCTGATAGGTTCGCTTCATTTGCTGGTCATCCCACGGGGCGTCTTTAAGAAAGAGCTGCAGCGTGCGAACTGCCTTTTCATCTTCATACCGCAAGGCAATCGGTTCGATGCTTTTGCGATCCAGGTCGCTAAGCAGCCCTTTGATATAGGTTCCGCCGTTTTGCTGCTGATCACTGCGAGAAAAGCAGGATGAATAGCGATTCAGGTACTCGGACAGAGCAGATCCCAAATCGGCGACAGATTGTTCATTTAATCCGGCCTCGGTAAACAAATCCGGACTCCAATCAGGCGTACTTAGCATCATATCCCATAACCTCACGCGCTCCAAATTGGGATTCGGTCGCAGAGGATATTGGGAAATCAGTTGCAGCAGTTTGCGATTTATCAGGTAAAAGAAAACCCCTTTGCGGTTGCCGTGATAAACAAAGGTTTTCCCCACCTTGCCAAAGCCGCGAGTTTCACCCAAGTATCGCCAGTTGGCGGCTTTGTAGCAGGTGCCTTGATAGCGAGTAAAATCTACGAAGGTTTCCACGGCATAGGGTTGATCGCCATAAATCCTTGGCCAGTCACACTGAAGCAGGCGAAGAGATTGTGATAAGATATGAGAAGCCAGATTCTTAATGCGAATCCAAGGCAGAATGAGAAAACGGTTATTGTTGACGATATGATTGAGAAGATTAAGTCTTCCAGTTTCTCCCCAACCCAAATAACTGTCCCTTACGCCGATTTTTAAAGAAGCACGATGAAAGCTAATTGCGGCGATAGGCATGTCTTTAAACAGCACCAGATACTTGATTCTGGGACCGATCATTTTGTCATAGCCAAGATAATGCCATGTACGAACCATATGGTTCCAGACGCTTTCATCCTCGGTTCCGTTAACCAAGACGAATGAAAGAGGTTGAAAGTCTCTCAACTTCCCTACAATAGGCTGCTGGTTTGTCCAGTAATCGTACATGCTGCATCCGTCCTGTCTTTGATGTACCCAACGACCGAATCCCGCTTTCAGCATACACTAATTTCAGGAGTTTGTCTACCGTTTTTAGACTACGTTGTAGTGTTAATGATTGTTTTGTTATATTCTTCGACAGTTCCCCATTCACGCAAATCTAATTTTTCAAGATTTTCCTTAGTTCATCCAAGGTGAATTTGGGCTTCTTCGGTCTGTTGAGAATTCCCCTGTTCAACGACGTATCTCGCAAAATAGAGTTACCACCGAAAATTCGATTTTCTTTTTCTTGAATTGTTATCAATTGTGAAAATAGAAAAAGACAGATGGGAAATCGTTGATTTTCCTTTGCCAAATACAATTGAATAAGTTAATAAATTTTTGCCACTTTGATTCATCAATCTTTTGATCTCCTGTATGAATACCTCGTGTTGATTGCAGCAAACTCAGTGTTTCAAATCTGTCTAAGCCGCTCCCTCGCTTCCAAGAAAGTGCGAATAGTTTCGTACTTTCTTGGAGGCGAGGGGAGTCGAACCCCTGTCCGAAGACCTTGCTACATACGCTTCTACGGGTGTAGTCATACTACTTGAGATTCGCCATCAGGCCGCGGCATGACACGCTGTCTTTCAGGCTAGCCCGCGCAAGTTTCATCGGTGGTCCACGAGCAGAGACCATCGACTATCCCACTAGAGTGACGTTACCAGCACCACATGGGCGATGATGCTAATAACGGATTAGCTGATGTTAGGCAGCTAACGCAAGCCCCGCGTTACGGGATTTGAAAGAAACTACGTTGTTTTTAGCGTTTAATTTAAGTCCGCGTTTTTTACGTGGCCTCGCAGCCCCACGACCCGCCACCTATGCTCAAACAATCCCCGTCGAATCCAAAAACGCCCCCATGTATAAGAAAATTAGAACGCTAAGGTTGACATGATAAGTTGAGCAAAACTAAAGTTTAACTAATCCTTTGCAATGACAAATTGCCGCCTGAAAGCAACCTTCTTGCTGTTTTCTTGCTGTTTCGCGGCAACAAAAATACTATAACACATTTTGACGTGAATATGTGACGTAATCTGTTGGAAATTGTGTTAAAAAGCTGAATAATTAGATCAAACAAACCAACTAAATCAATTCCATAAATCGCATGTTAATTCGTATGCGTTCAGAACTTGTTACTTTTCCGGATAAAGTGAATCTTGGATCAGGTGAAGCCTATAATCTTTCTGATTTTTAATCTACAGATTCTTAATCCGTTCCATTCACCCATTTTTTCGAAAATCACATTTTCTGCCGATCTCGAAATGCTCGTTCGATTTCACGTGCCGCATCCCGCTTTGCAATCGATTCACGTTTGTCGAAAAGTTTCTTCCCTTTTCCGATGCCAAGCAAAACTTTGCAGTATCCGTTTTTGGGATACAATTTTAGCGGAACCAAGGTATATCCTTTTTCTTTGGACAATCCGATCAATTTCGCAATTTCTTTGCGATGCATAAGCAGCTTGCGAGTCCGTAAAGGATCCCTATTGTAACGATTTCCTTGTTCAAATGGGCTGATGTGCATGTTATGAAGAAATACTTCTCCATTTTGCACGCGTGCAAAGCTATCCTTTAGATTCGCTTTCCCATGACGAATGGACTTGATTTCCGTACCTGTCAAAACAATCCCGGCCTCATACGTTTCTTCGATAAAATAATCGTGTGTGGCTTTTTTGTTTTGTGCGTATACGTGTTCACCATCATTCTTTTTCGCCATGATGCACTCTCCTTGCTCTAACACTTGTACTGCCATCCATCTGATTTTAGGTTGTCTGCACTCTACATGTGCCATTCAACAAAACTTTAAACATACAGCCATACTGCTCAACACACAATACTACTTAAAACATTCAACACCGCTTTCATCCCAAACAGTTCATAAAATCAGATAATGTGTAACTATTAGTATATCATATATTCTATTCCCTCGGCAATATATCCCATTTTGTCAAACTTACGTTCACATATCCCTCAAGTACATGTTCATGGTTTAAGTGCAGGTTTAAGTGCATGTTCAAGAAGTATTTTTTATCGATCATATTTCATCTTAAATGAATATGACACCAGAATAAACCACATCAAAAGATAGCCCATCACGTTTCACGCGAGATACTATTTTTGGAATGATGTTCTTGCATTGATTCATAAGCTCTATCTTTATATGCTCGTCTGTTCATCATTTCGGTGATCGCCCCCTACTCAAAACATCTCATTGTTTATGCATCTTACCATTGAGACGACCACCAATTCATTGCAATCATGAAGTGCCTTGCTTCAAATCAAAAGCGAACTCACTTTTACAATTCACTTTTACAATTCACTTTTACAACTCACTTCTTGGCTTCCAATTCTATTCTTACCTTTTATTTCTTACCTTTTATTCCTCACCAATTTCTTACGGCTTAGGACTTTTACAGATCCAGTCTGCATGAACACGCAACTACCTGCAACACACCGGCTTACTTCTTGCGGTTCCGTTTCTTCGCCGCCATTTTGGCAACTTTCTTTAGCCCTGATTTGTGGCTTTTTCGCTTTCCGTGTTCACGGCTTGGCTGTTCCAAAGGATTTGGCACTGGGGCAAAATCATCTCCAAACTCTTCATCCCAGTCTGCCAGGGATTTTTGCGTCAAATCGAATTCTTCCGCTGTTTCCACTTTGAATAAAGGCTCTTTTAGCGAACGTCGTTTTCCCTTTGCCTCTTTGAATGTCTTGCGGTTTGCATCTTCAATGGCAGGTTTTGCTGCTGATTTCCCATTGTCATCACGTTTCGGCCGCGCTTCTTCATTTCGCTTGCCAAATGGATCCAACATATAGTCATCTGCCGTGTGGCCAAGGCGATCGCTGGGTGCTGCCTGGGATTTTCCGTACTTCAGAAAATTTTCCTCGTCAGAGCGTCTTTTCCGTCGATTGGATGTTTGACTTGAACGCTCATTTGTTCGTTTCCCTTTTCCTCTGGTACGGCTATATCCCGGTTCCAGCATAGTGACAACCGTCGATTTGTCATATTTCTTGTCCCGTTTTTTCTTGCCTTTGCGGGTTGGGTCCCATACCCGGTCGGCATTGCGATCGGAAGCGACTGCCCGAGTATCTTCATAGCGCCGTTTCCGTCGAATCGATTTGGCATCTGTAATCAATTCGAAATCGATGGTGATCGTTTCCTTGCTTGCGCCGATGACGCGAATTCGAACAGCGTCGCCAATCCGATAGATATTCCCTGTACGCTCACCGACAAGGGCATACTGCTTCTCATGGTAATTGTAATAATCGTCGTTCAAATAGCTGACATGAACAAGCCCTTCAATGGAATTTTCCAATTCGACAAACATGCCGAATGCTGTGACACCGCTGATGATGCCGTCAAATTCTTCTCCGATTTTGTCCAGCATAAATTCGACTTTCTTCAAATTATCCGTTTCCCGTTCCGCTTCCACTGCCAGCCGTTCCCGCTCGGAGGATTGTTTTGCGATATCCGCCATATGTTCGGACAAATATTGATGGCGTTTTTCTCCCAAACGTCCGTGCAAGACCATTTCCCGGATAATTCGATGTATCACCAAATCCGGGTAGCGCCGAATCGGTGATGTAAAGTGTGTGTAATACTCGGCAGATAAACCGAAATGTCGAGCGGATTCAGCCGCATATTTGGCCTGCCGCAAAGATCGCAGCATAACAGTGCTGATAATTCGTTCTTCCGGCGTATCTTTTACCTTATCCAGTATTTCCTGCAAAGACCGCGGATGAATGCGATTGCCGATGCCTTTCAAATGGTAGCCAAAATTATGGATAAATTCATTGAAATTTATCATTTTTTCCATATCCGGATCTTCGTGAATCCGATACAGGAAGGGAACCTGCAGCCAATAAAAATGCTCCGCCACTGTCTCATTGGCAGCCAACATAAACTCTTCAATGATTTGTTCTGCAATGGAACGTTCCCGCTTTTTGATCTCTACCGGCTTTCCTTCTTCATTCACGATGATTTTGGTCTCTTGAAAATCAAAATCGACAGCTCCGCGATTCATGCGCCGATTCCGCAATTTCATCGCCAGGTCTTGCATCATGCGAAAATCATCGACCAATTCTTCATAGCGCTCGATCAGTTCCGAGTCTTGGTCGATGAGAATTTTTCGCACATTGGTATATGTCATTCGTTCATTTGTCTTAATTACACTTGGATAAATGTCATGGCGAACCATGTCCAAATCCGGTGTAAATTCCATGTCACACGTAAGCGTCAATCGATCCACCTGGGGATTCAAGGAGCAAATCCCATTGGATAACCGATGTGGCAGCATCGGTATGACGCGGTCTACCAAATAGACGCTGCAGCCGCGGCGATACGCCTCTTTATCCAAAACGGAACCTTCCTGAACATAATATCCCACATCTGCAATATGCACACCCAATAGATAATTGCCATTCGGCAAACGTTCCACCGAGACAGCGTCATCCAGATCTTTGGCATCTTCCCCGTCAATCGTCACCATACGGCGATTCCGCAAATCCCGTCTGCCTCTGATCTCCTCTTCCGCAATCTCTGTCGGGATCTTTTCCGCTGCTGCCAATACTTCCGGCGGAAAGGCTTCCGGCAGCCCGTATTTTCGGATCACGGACAAAATATCCACACCCGGATCGTTGGGATTCCCGAGAATTTCTACAATTTGTCCCTGGGAATTCTTCACTCCATTGGAGTATTTGGTGATATCGACAACGACTTTCTGTCCATCTTCGGCATCGTTCAAATCTTCCTCTGATATAAAAATATCATTGCCAAAGCGCCTGTCATCCGGAGTTACGAATCCGTATTTCGGATATTTTGTCAATGTGCCGACAATTTGGGATGTTCCTCGTTCGATAATGCGGATAATTTCCCCTTCCAAACGCGGGCCGCTTGTTTGCTTTTGAATCCTTGCCATGACACGGTCGCCATGCATAGCGCCGTTCATATCACTTGCACTTACATATAAATCAGGCTGATTGGGTTCATCTGATATGACAAAACCGAACCCTTTTGATTTTGCCTGCAATTTTCCGACCACTAAATTCATTCGTTCGGGGATCCCATAGCGGTCCGTACGTGTACGTATCACCTGTCCGCGCTCTTCCATCTGGTTCAACAGTTTCATAAATTGCCGCAATTCATCAGCAGACACAACTTCCAATACTTCTTCCAGTTCTTGCACGGTCAACGGTTTGTACGCTTGTTCACGCATGAACTCCAAAACTTGTTCTTCTGTGATCACCTGTGCTCCCCCTTTCTTGTCGATTCTGAAAATGAAAAACTTGCAAGGGTGCAAACACCATGGCTTGGCAAATTCCATTTCTCTATCATAGTATACACGGATTAAAAAATTGCTAAACATAAAGGAAACTTGGCTTCGCCATGTTTTTCGGCGAGGCCTTAGTTAACCTTATACTTTTCGAAAGTAAAAAAATACCGCCTCAATAGTTGAGACGGTATCTCATCTTTTTATTATATATGGGAATGTGCAACCAGCCAAGCAACCCACATAGTCACGATAAAGAATAAAACGCCAAATATCGTAGTCAAACGGATCAGCACGGCATCGAGCCCTCTTGCTTTACGGCCCATCATCTGTTCCGCACCGCCCATAATCGCTCCTGATAAACCGGCGCTCCGTCCTGACTGTAAGAGAATAACAGCGACCAAAACAATCGCAATGATCACTAACAATATTTTAGCAAATGTCAACATGATCTGTCACCTCCTACATATCCAGCATGGACTTATATACTTTACCATATTCCCTTTATTTTTTCAAATTATAAAATGCCTGGCGTCCGCCATATGTTGCCGTATATGCAAGAGCATCTTCAATCCGCAACAATTGATTGTACTTCGCCACCCGGTCGGTCCGTGAAGGTGCTCCTGTCTTAATTTGCCCGGCATTTGTCGCAACAGCGATATCCGCAATCGTTGCATCCTCCGACTCACCGGAGCGATGGGAAATGACAGCTGTATACCCTGCGCGTTTTGCCATTTCGATCGCATCAAATGTCTCGGTTAATGTACCGATTTGATTGACTTTTACCAAAATGGAGTTGCCCACACTTTGCTCAATCCCGGAAGACAGACGCTTGGTGTTCGTCACAAATAGGTCATCGCCGACCAATTGGACTTTCGCACCGAGACGCTGGGTCAATTTTGCCCAACCTTCCCAATCATCCTCTGCCAATCCGTCTTCGATGGAAATAATCGGATACTTGCCGACGAGATCTTCATAGAATGCGATCATTTCCTCGGATGTACGAACAACACCTTCTCCTTCCAAATGATACTTGCCATCTTTGAAAAGTTCCGTGGAAGCGACATCCAATGCGAGGAAAATATCTTGGCCTGGTTTGTAACCTGCCCGTTCAATCGCTGTCAAGATCACTTTGATCGCTTCTTCATTGGAAGTCAGGTTGGGAGCAAATCCGCCTTCATCGCCAACTGCCGTATTCAAGCCTTTTTCTTTCAATACGCTTTTGAGGTTATGAAACACTTCCGCACCCATGCGAAGCGCTTCACGGAATGATTCGGCACCGACAGGCATCACCATAAATTCCTGAATATCCACATTGTTGTCCGCGTGTTTTCCGCCGTTCAAAATGTTCATCATCGGTACAGGCAATGTTTTCGCATTAAATCCGCCCAAATATACATACAACGGCAATCCAAGGGCTTCTGCAGCCGCATGCGCCACCGCCATGGAGACACCCAAAATCGCATTGGCGCCCAATTTCCCTTTGTTTTCCGTGCCATCGAGTTCGATCATCGCTTGGTCGATCCCTACTTGATCCAACGCGTCGCGGCCAAGCAATTCAGGCGCAATCACTTCGTTTACATTTTTGACTGCCTGCAGCACGCCTTTTCCCAGGTAACGGGTTTTGTCCCCATCCCGCAGTTCCACAGCTTCATATGCACCTGTGGAAGCGCCGGATGGAACGATTGCCCGTCCAAGCGCACCGCTTTCCAGCTCTACTTCTACTTCCACTGTCGGATTTCCCCGTGAATCCAATACTTCTCTTGCACGCACATCATAAATGATTGTCATATTACTCATCCTTTCCAAAATGAACTATGTATCGTATTGGCATTGTCACTCTTACATCTATACCATCGAATGACTGCCGATTCAAGACACGAATGAACTCAACGATTAAAATAATGCCCGCAAACGGGATTCGAAACTCCTACTTGCCCGCTTTCCAAAGAATACCTCACTGCCTCTTGCCAACCGGATTTTTCACTTGAGACTTTCCATTAAATCTCGTTGACTACAATCGATTGTCCCGTCATTTCTTTCGGCTGCGGCACTTGTACCAATTTTAATATGGTCGGAGAAATATCAGCCAATACTCCACCTTCGCGTAGTTGCACATCTTTATGTGTAACGATGAATGGTACCGGATTTGTCGTATGTGTCGTACAGGGTGCACCTGTTTCCGGATCGATCATCACATCCGCATTCCCGTGGTCGGCAGTGATCAGCGCAACACCGCCCATGTCGAGAATCGTATCCACCACTTTGCCCAGGCATTCATCGACCGCCTCTATCGCTTTGACAGCCGCTTCCAGAATGCCGCTGTGCCCGACCATATCCGGATTGGCAAAATTGAGAACCAGCACATCAATGGTGCCTGTTTTCAATTTGTCAACGACTGCATCAGCCAGCTCATATGCGCTCATTTCCGGCTTCAAATCATACGTTGCCACTTTTGGCGATGGGATCAGAACCCGCTCTTCCCCCTGAAATTCGGCTTCCCGTCCGCCGCTGAAAAAGTAGGTGACATGAGGAAATTTCTCCGTCTCCGCAGCACGCAACTGTGTCAAGCCGTTCTGCGCCAAAACTTCGCCGAGTGTATTGTCCAGATCCGTCGGTTTGTAAGCGACATATCCACTCACCGATTCGCTGAAGCGGGTCAAGCATACATAATAGAGATCTTTGGGAAATTGCGGGCCCCGATCAAAGCCGCGAAACTCTTCATTTGTGAACACCTGAGAAATTTGCACGGCGCGATCCGGTCGGAAATTAAACATGATAATGGCATCATGATCGCGAATTTGGCCGACCGGATTTCCCGCTGCATCCACAATCACTGCGGGCATGACAAACTCATCTGTAACACTTTTTTGGTAGCTGTCTTCCAGCGCTTGCAGCGGATCTGTCGCTTTTTCGCCGTCTCCATATACCATCGCACGATAGGATTTCTCCGTACGTTCCCACCGACGATCCCGATCCATTGCATAATAGCGGCCTTGTACAGTAGCAATTTTCCCAATGCCCAATTCCTGCATTTTTTCTTGCACTTGTTTGATGTAGGTCACAGCAGATCCAGGCAGTACGTCCCGTCCGTCCAAAAACGCGTGAACATACACCGTTTCAACATTCTGCCGCTTTGCCAGCTCAAGCAACGCCAACAAATGGTTGATATGGCTGTGAACGCCGCCGTCTGACAGCAATCCGTACAGATGGAGAGCGGAGCCATGTCGTTTCACGTGATTCATCGCGCCAAGAAATGTTTCATTTTGAAAAAATTCCCCTTCGCGAATCGACTTTGTGACACGAGTCAAATCTTGATACACTACCCGGCCTGCACCAAGATTGAGATGGCCGACTTCAGAGTTGCCCATTTGTCCCTCCGGCAGTCCGACTGCTTCCCCGCTTGCCAAGAGCTGCGTATGCGGGTATGTGTTCCAGTAACGATCATAATTTGGTTTTTTCGCAGCTTTTACGGCGTTGCCATTCGTCTCATTGCGCAATCCAAAGCCATCCAGGATAATCAAAGCTACCGGTTTTGGTCTTGTCATCTTTGTACCACCTATTTCCATTCAATTTGTATTCGTGAAAATACAATGAACAAATTCCAACGATTCATCTCGCAATTTTGAGCTTTGAGCCGGCTGACGCAAGCAAGCTCTTTATTTTTGCGCACCTTGCACCAATGCCACAAAGGAATCGGCTTCCAAGCTTGCACCGCCGACCAGTGCACCGTCAATCTCCGGCTGTGCCATAAATGTCGCAATATTCTCCGGCTTTACACTGCCGCCATATTGAATCCGCACCGTGCCAGCAGCTTCATTGCCAAATTTCCGGGCCAATACTTGCCGGATATGTCCGATGACCGCATTGGCGTCCTCTGCCGTCGATGACCTGCCAGTGCCAATCGCCCAAATCGGTTCATAGGCGATTACAACATCTGCCAACTGTTCAGCAGTCACGCCCTTTAAGCCGTCTTCTGTCTGTACGGCAACTACTTCATTTGTCAGATTGCGTTCTCTTTGCTCCAGATCTTCTCCTACGCAAAGAATCGGTTTGAGACCGTGTGCAAGAGCTGCAAGTACTTTCTTGTTTATCATGTCATCCGTTTCATGAAAATATTGACGGCGCTCCGAATGTCCCAAAATCACATATGCACAGCCGAGCGCTTGTAACATTCCCGGTGCAACTTCACCGGTATATGCACCTTTTTCAGCAAAATACATATTTTGTGCGCCCACTTGGATCGCAGTTCCTTTCGCAGCATCTGCGACTGCCTGCAATGCAGTGAAAGGAGCACAAATCGCATATTCCACAGTTTGCGTCGCTGCCAGTGACTCTTTCGCTGCTGCGATAAAGGCAGCTGCTTCCGCATGTGTTTTATGCATTTTCCAGTTTCCAGCAATGAAAGGCGTGCGTGTTGCCATTGTCAGTCCCCCTTATTTATCTTGCAATGCTTCTACACCCGGCAAAGCTTTTCCTTCCAGGAACTCCAAAGATGCGCCGCCGCCTGTAGAGATATGTGTCATTTTATCCGCCAAGCCGCTTTTTTCAACGGCAGCTACCGAATCGCCGCCGCCGACAATGGTAACCCCTTCCGTCTCTGCCACTGCCTGTGCCACTTCATTGGTCCCTTTTGCAAATGCATCCATTTCGAACACGCCCATGGGTCCATTCCAAATCACCGTTTGCGAACGAACAATTGCCAACCGGTATGTTTCACTCGTTTTCGGGCCGATATCAAGGGCCATCCAGTCATCCGGAATTTGATCGATATCCACAATTTTATGTTCCGTATCTGCTTTAAACTCTTTCGCAACAACCACATCTTCCGGCAAAAAGAGAATCACATTATTTGCCCGTGCTTTTTCAATCAACGTATTGGCAAGATCCAGTTTATCCGCTTCTACAAGGGATTTACCCAATTGATAGCCTTGTGCAGCCAAAAACGTATTGGCCATTCCGCCGCCGATGATCAACTGATCCACTTTTTCAATCAAATTCTCCAACACTGTGATTTTATCGCTGACTTTTGCTCCGCCGATAATGGCAGTAAAAGGACGTTCCGGATCTGATAGGGCATTTCCCATAATGGAAATTTCCTTCTCCATCAAAAACCCGGCAACTGCCGGCAGATATTCCGCAATGCCGGCTGTGGATGCATGTGCGCGATGCGCCGTACCAAATGCATCATTGACGTAGAGATCCGCCAACTCTGCGAAAGATTTGGCCAAATCCGCATCATTCTTTTCTTCGCCGCCATGAAATCGCACATTTTCCAACAGCAAAACATCGCCGTTCTTCATCTGATTGACCTGATGTTTTACCGTATCTCCCACACTGTCCTCCGCCATGGTCACGTCTTGGCCGAGCAAATGTGACAAATGCGCTGCTACAGGCTGCAAAGAAAACGCCGGATCCACTTTTCCTTTGGGCCGCCCCAAGTGGCTCGCCAAAATGACTTTGGCACCTTGCTGCTGCAAATATTGAATGGTTGGCAATGCGGCCTGAATGCGCGTATCATCCGTAATCTTGCCATTTTCCAACGGAACATTAAAATCCACCCGTACAAATACTCGTTTTCCCTGTACATCAATATCCCGAACCGACTTTTTGTTCATAAAGGAAACCCTCCTCTTTCTCACACTGGAAAATGTACCATAGGTTTGCCAATAAATCGAGCCAAATGAAACATCAGCCAGTCAAATTTCAGGCTCGCTCACTTTGACATTTACATAAAGGAAGAGGAGAACGTTGATTTCGCATTCTCCTCATACTTGCCTTCTATTGGAATCCTCTCGTTGAAAAGGAGCCGTTGCTTATTTTATAGACCTTTTCCGGCAATATAGCTTACAAGGTCAACAACGCGATTGGAGTAGCCCCACTCATTGTCGTACCAGGAAACAACTTTTACCATGGATCCTTCAATTACCATTGTGGACAAAGCATCGATAATGGAAGAGTGCGGGTTGCCGTTAAAGTCTTTGCTTACCAACGGTTTGTCGCAGTATGCCAGAATTCCTTTCAAAGGACCTGCAGCCGCGGCTTGTAACGCTGCATGGATTTCGTCAACTGTCGCTTCTTTTTCAAGATCTGCAACAAGATCAACAACCGATACGTTTGGTGTCGGAACGCGCATCGAGAAGCCGTTCAACTTTCCTTTTAATTCCGGCAGCACAAGCGCTACCGCTTTTGCCGCACCAGTTGTCGTAGGAATGATGGACAAGCCTGCTGCACGGGCACGACGCAAATCGGAATGGGGCAAATCGAGAATTTGCTGATCATTTGTATAGGAGTGTACGGTTGTCATTAAACCGCGGCGAATTCCGAATGTTTCATGCAAAACTTTTGCAAAAGGCGCCAAACAGTTGGTCGTACAGGATGCATTGGAAATAACCGTATGTTGTGCAGGGTCATACTTATCTTCATTTACACCCATGACAATCGTGATGTCTTCGTTTTTGGCAGGTGCGGAAATGATCACTTTTTTCGCGCCGCCTCTTGTGACGTGTGCTTCTGCTTGCGTTTTATCTGTGAAACGCCCCGTAGATTCCACAACGATGTCGACTTCGAGCTTTTTCCAAGGAAGATTTCCAGGATCCCGTTCTGCCAATACTTTGATTTCTTTACCGTCAACAATCAAATTGCCGTCTTTTGCTTCAACTTCTGCTTGCAATTCACCATGGACGGAATCGTATTTTAAAAGCATCGCCAATGTTTGCGCATCTGTCAGGTCGTTGACCGCTACAACTTCCACATTTGGGTTGTTTAAAGCTGCGCGAAACACATTGCGTCCAATACGTCCAAATCCATTAATACCAACACGAGTTGCCATGTTTTTTACCTCCTATAGATACGCGCATAGTGCGCTAAAATAACTTTTTCATTGTCACAGCTGAATAATCGCTCGAGCTGCCCCTTCATCTGTCACCAAAACATCCTGTCGGCAACCTTTGGCTACAGCGACGATCGCATGTGCTTTGCTGCGTCCGCCGGCGACTCCGACAATTCGTTCAATCTTCTTTAAATCTCCCAATCGCAGTCCGACAGTATTCATTACGTGTACAATTTGCCCGGTTTGGTCAAAATAATACCCGAATGCTTCGGCAATCGCATGGCCACTGTCCAAAAGCCGAATCGTCTCTTCCGGCAATTGGCGGCGTCGCGCCATTTTTAACGCTTCCCCAATCCCGTGAATGACGATACGAGCAGACTGGATCATTGCCAAACGTTCCCGGACATGGGGTTCCGCCAATAAGGACTGGTATACATCTTCACTGACAAAATCAGGCACATGCAGCATTTTATTTGTCCCGCCTAATTTTGCAGCGAGCCGAGACGCAATCGTATTGGCCTGATATTCCACATTCTCGCCCAATCCCCCGCGGGCAGGGACGACTTGCACGTCCATACCGTGCGCCAAACTGGGCATCATTTCCGCCAACATCGCGATCGTCGTACCGCCAGTCACCGCAATGGTATCGCCGGAGCGAATTTCCTGCCGCAGCCAGACGGCGGTCGCATAGCCGAGTTCCCGTTTGATCAATGGATCTTCATCCGAGTCGCCATTTACGATAATCACTTGGTCAATTCCCAGGCGTTCTGACACTTGCGCTTCCAATGAAGAGATGCCGCTTACGTCCCGCATGACTTGATCGAGATCCCGCAACAAGGAGAGACCTGAATCCGTTATGTGCATGCCAACACTTTCGACAGCGAGCAACCCTTGCTGCTTAAAAAACTCTACTTCTGATCGCAGGATACGTTCCGTAGTATTCAGGCTTTGGGCCAATGTTCTTCTTCCGATCGGTTGAGTCAAGAAGATCCGCTGTAAAATTTGATACCGCCACTGCATAGTCTGCAGTAAATCCGGCACCAATTTTTGCTGAATCGATACGAGATCTTTCATATAAGTGTCAGTTTCCTCCCAATGATCGGCTTGCTAATTCTTATGGACGAAATACGTCCCGCGTATGCGTATTGTGTCCCACTATCAACAAAAAAATAACAGAATGAAATTCTGTATTTTTATTTTAATCGTATTTAAGGAATTTGGCAAGCATCAAGAGTGATGGATCAAGAATGACGGAAAAGGGACTACAGCAAACGTTTCCGCTGTGCTGTAGCCAGAACCCCCATTTCTTCCCTGTATTTGGTTACGGTTCGCCGGCTGATCGGGACTCCCTGCCCAGCAAGTACATCCGCAATTTTTTGATCGCTCATCGGTTTGCATGGGTCTTCGCGGTCGATAATATCTTTGATTTGCGCTTTGATGCTTTCCGCCGAATTGCCTAAACCATTTTGCATTTTTATGCCCGATGTAAAAAAGAATTTCAATTCGAAAATGCCTCGCGGTGTTTGTACGTATTTGTCGTGTGTCGCCCGGGAAACGGTGGATTCATGAACGCCGACAACATCTGCCACTTGCCTCATCGTCAACGGTTTCAAATGGCTGATTCCATATTCGAAAAATTCCTGTTGGATATCAACAATAGCTTTTGTCACGTTGTACAAAGTCATACGGCGCTGCTCGATACTTTTAATCAGCGACAGGGCCGATGTTAATTTGCGATGAATAAATTCTTTTGCCTCTGACCCATCAGGTGTATTCAGTAATTTTCGATACGTTTCACTGATACACAAATGCGGAGCGAGACGGTCATTGACAATCACCACATATTGATCAGACACTTTTTCCACTGCGACATCCGGAATCACATACGGAGGGCGACAATCCGAAAATGCCCGGCCCGGCTTTGGGTCCAATGACTTTAGCAGATCCGTCAGCTGTTGCAATTGCTGTGGGGAAAGATGCAGCGTCTGGATGAGCTTATTCCATTTCCCTTCCGCGACGTCCCGCAAGTGGTCTTCAATCAAACATTCCAGACTGGATTCTGTCGATGCATCGATATCCAATTGGCGAACCTGAATCAATAAACATTCTTGCAAGGAACGGGCCGCCACTCCCGCCGGCTCGAATGTTTGCACCAAATCAATCGCTTCCCGAATTTGCTCTACGGTCGTCCCGCATAAATCCGCCAACTCTTCATCCGGTATTTTCAGGTAACCGTTTTCATCCAAGCTGTAGATAATATATTGACACAGACGGCGGAATCCAGATTCACAGCGAACAAAGACCAATTGTTCAAATAAATGATCCGCCAGTGTAATGCCGAATTTCGTTTGCCCTTCGAGAAGGGATTTTGTCTCTTCCGAATAGGCTCGCATGGATTCGGATGGTATCGGACGCTGTAGTCGGGAAATTGATGTCCAATCCCATTGCCCTGCAGTTTCCGCAGTTTCCGTACTTTCCTGCTCGGCCCATTCCATGACCGGATTTGATTGCATTTCATTTTCAATATACGACAATAAATCCTGTGCGGAAAATTGTAAAATTGTAATCGCTTGGCGGAGTTCAGGTGTCATGACTAATTTTTGAACTTGTTCTTGTTGGAGATTAAACCCCATGTTCATACCCGCATCCCCATCCATCCTCTTCACCAAAATAAACGACATATATCCACTATATGCAGCTATTTTTAATTTACTGGTATTATAGCACGAAAAAGTATCCAAAAAAATTCACATAGGCATTTTGCCTACATATACTATATTGAGAAAATGGAGTCATTCGCTGAAGATCCATACAACTTAGTGATTGTTTTCTATCCAACACGACAAATTCTGGGATCGGGGGGATAAACATGCGTGTAGGATTTATTGGTACCGGAAGCATGGGAAGCATGCTGGTGCGGGCATTTAGTCGCAGGAATGATCCAAATCTGCAAATCGTCGCATGCAATCGAAGTCGAGAAAAACTCGATCATTTAGTTGAAACATTCCCAACTTTGGAAATTGCGGAACGCCCGCAAGAAGTAGCTGCACTCTGCGACCTGACGTTTCTTTGCGTCAAACCGAAGGACGCTCGTTTACTTTTGCCGGAGCTAGGATTCACACTGCTGCCCGACCAGCATTTGATTTCCATAAATAGTGCATTAACCATACAGGAACTGGAAGGTACATTGTCTTGCAAAGTCACAAAAATCATTCCAAGCATTACACAAGAAGCTGCCAGCGGCGTGATTTTGACGATGTTTGGCAGCCGCATGACAGACAGTGACCGCGCCATGATGTCGGCATTCTTGCGTATGATCGGGCAACCGTTCGAAACGAAAGAAGAGCAATTGCGCATTTGTTCCGACATCACAAGCTGCGGACCGGCATTCTATAGCTTTATCATCCAGGAATTTACACAGGCGGCCGTTCGACACGGACAACTTTCCCCGGAAACTGCACAATACTTAACGGTCGAAATGCTGCAAGGCTTGATCGATCTGGTAAAAAATCAAAATTTTTCTACAGCGCAAGTGATCCAGCGAGTTTCCGTTCCTGGAGGCATTACAGAAGCAGCCATGCAGGTGCTGCGGCCGGCCGTATCCGGAATGTTTGATGACCTTTTTGAAACAACGAAAGAGTTTCAACACCAACACAATAAGCACTAAAGCTACTTTCTCAATATGTTTGTTTTAACTCAATATGTTTGTTTTAATAGGCTTCTATTTTTTACAAATTGCTTCGAAAGTACGCCCAATGATTCGTCGGCCCATGCCCATGTCCGATTCCCAAGCTCTCCCGAATGGCAGCCGTTATAAATGCTTTTGCTGTGGCAACCGCTTCAAATATCGGACGTCCTTTCGCCAATTCTGCAGCAATCGCGGCCGAAAACGTACAGCCTGTCCCATGGGTATGGGGAGTTTCAAAACGTTTGCTGTCCAATTGTTCAAATGATGTCCCGTCAAATACAATATCGATCGCATCCCCTTGCATATGTCCGCCTTTTACAATGACATACTTGACGCCCATATCCCCAATCCGCTTTGCCGCTTCCTTCATATCAACCAGCGACCGAATGGACAAGCCTGTCAAAACTTCCGCTTCCGGAATATTGGGGGTTGTCATAAAAGCAACCGGCAAAAGATCATGAATCAGAGCATCTTGTGCCTGCTCCTGCAGTAAACGCGCTCCCCCTTTTGCCACCATGACCGGATCGACCACCAGTTTTTCAATGTTGTGTTCTTTCACTTTATCCGCTACCAATCGGATGATTGCAGCATCTGCCAGCATCCCCGTTTTTGCGGCATCGACGCCAAGATCTGTGGCAACCGCATCGATTTGCAATCCGATCCCTTCCAATGGAACCGGATAAATGCCGTGAACCCCCAATGTATTTTGTGCCGTAATGGCTGTAATGGCTGACATGCCAAATACATCCAACATTTGAAATGTTTTTAAATCCGCTTGAATCCCAGCCCCACCGCCGCTGTCAGAGCCAGCGATCGTCAACGCCCGCGCCACTTTCATATCGAAAACCTCCGCATTTCGTAAAAAATATTTGAAAACCCCTTCCGCAGAAGGGGCTGATTGCATCGATCACGCTATCTATCTTCGCTGATTTCACCACATGATGCTCCAATTATACCATGAAAGTATTGTTTTTATATTCCATCTTTCAAGTCCGCATTGTTTTGCAAAAATAGCAAATGAGATTGAAAGGTAAATTGGATCGAGTCGAATGCACAATGGCATCCATTTAATTGCAGATTTTTTTCCATAATATTTGCACACGATTCCCATACCCTCGTAATACGCTTGTAATATTCGCGGGTTACTATAAATCCATAACATTTGACCCCCTTTTATATAAATTGGCATGTTGACGCACCTGATGATGCGTCATTTTTTTGTCCTCGTACTATGTAACCGCCTGACATTTGTTCCTGATTCCGACAAATCCATTACCGGATCGATCAATGGCAGTACAAAGTGGGATCAGACATTTTATGCCTGGGGCATCAACAATAATTTCCACAACTCCGGACAAATTGTTATTTTCACGCCTGCGTATGGCGATCAGACAGGCATTGATACTGGAACATGTGTGGTTGTAAAACAGTGTAAAGTGGCTCACATCCGGGAAGGAAACAGCTACATTCCACCCGATGGGTATGTGATATATTTTGGAACCGACCCGAATGCCGCCAAATACGTGGATCGCTTTCACTATGGGGATTCTATCAGCTACCAAGTGCAGCCCCTCGATGGGAATAAAAATCCGGTAGATTGGACGCAGGTGCAAAGTGCGCTATCCGCAGGTCCCATGTTGGTGCAAAATGGGCAAACGGTTCAACCATTCAATTGCAAATCGGCAGCCAAACAGCAGCTGTCAACGGCAAATCCGTATCACTCGATGCCGCTCCTCAGATCTTCAACGGCAGCACGTACATTCCTTTGCGTTTTGTCGCTGAGTCATTGGGAAAAAGCGTCACATGGGATGCTGCCAATGATGCGGTTGAATTGAATTAAGTTGCATTACGTTGGAACAAGAAAAAGTGGACCGACACTCAATAGGACGCACCTATGTTCCTTAGCCACACAGTTCGAATCATTTCATCTCATAGATTTTAGTCCCGTAATATCCCTAAATCCTACAAATTTTTTACTATCTTCGTCCCAGACACGGTAATGTAAGGAACGTAAGCTGGAGAGCAAGCCGATAGCTGGAACATTCCGAAACGAATGATTGCTTTCATAGACTCGTTGCAGATTATAGTTAGGCACTCTT